>CAYQUE010000041.1:0-8120 GCA_964420615.1 uncultured Alteromonadaceae bacterium
GCGGCATTTCCCAAGTGACGACGTTGTTCACTGCGTTAGTCCAAGCGCCTCGGTGCGAGTAGACCACGCCCTTCGGCTGACCGGTTGTACCGGAGGTGTAGTTCAGCGCTAACGCGTCCCATTCATCATCAGGTGGCTGGTAAGAGAACTCCGGCGACCCCTCGTCCAATAGCGCGTCGTAGGTCAATGTGCCAATGCGCTCGCCGCCAGGCCCCTCTGAATCCTCGATATCCACAACCAGCAGATCCAGGCCCGAGATCGACACCGCCTCTCGCGCCAGCGCTCCAAATTCGGTATCAACCAAAAGTACCTTCGCTTCGCCGTGGGCGAGGATGTAACCCAGCGTGGCGGCATCAAGCCGAACATTATTGGCATTCAGGATCGCACCTAGCATCGGCACCGCCAACGCACACTCCAGCGCCTCCGGGATATTGGGAGCAATAAGCGCAACCGTGTCGCCCTTTCCAACACCACGCTGGGAGAGTGCCGACGCAAGACGCTTGCAGCGATCAGCCACCTCGGCCCAGTTACGCCGGATACGACCATGAATCTGCGCAAGGCAATCGGGGTACACGCGCTCGGTTCGCTTGAGCGCAGAAACCGGCGTCAGTGGCACGTAATTAGCGGCGGTTTTTTGGAGCTCGGTACCCTCATAGAGACTCACGTATGCCTTCCTTCTCCCGACCAAAAAACTGCGCACTGCGGCACCATCGCGAACAGTTTAGCGTGGGTTGAATCAGGCGGAAAACGCCTTCGCGCAGGCCGGTCGCGCCAGCAAACGATCGGCGTAAGCGCTGAGGTTAGGGTAATCGGCATCGGTAATCACCCCGAGCCGCTTCGACATAATGCAAGCGTGGCCCAGCATGGTGTCGGCCGCGGAAAAATCGCCAATCAGATAATCCCGTTCGGCCATCGCCTCCTCGACCGGCACCCAGGCTTTGGCCAGCAGTCGCTGTGCCTGACTCCTGACCGTTTCGTCCTGCCGCTCAGGAGGCAACAGCAAGGTATGTACAACAATGGTATTGATGGGTGGCATGACCATGCCCTCACAGTAGTGAAACCACTGCAAGTACTCTGGGAAGCGCGCATCGTCGGCAGCGGGCTTCAAACCGCCGTTTTTATGGCGCTCTAGAATGTACTCTGCAATCGCGCCGGACTCGTAAATGGAGATGTCGCCATCTTCCAAGACTGGGATGCGCCCCAATGGATGACGTGCCCGATGCTCATCCGACTTAAGGTCCTTGGGATGAAAGTCCATGCGATTAAGCTCATATTCGAGACCCAACTCTTCCAAGAGCCAAAGCGTTCGGCTGGCCCGGCTATTCGGCGCAAAGTGAAGCTTCAACATAGGCACTGACCTCTATCTCTTAAAACACAATGACCACAATTAATGGCAGAGCCTATATTGGCATAAAAAATGCCAATAGCCAGTCTCGCTCAAGCGTCTGCGGCGGCGGGAGAATCCGCAAACGGCAATCGCTCGGAGGCTGACTCTCCCTCCTCCATTAACCGGACACCGAGCCCGATGAGCCTCACCGGCTGGGATCGGCGCTCCCAGCCCTCGAGTAACAGCTGCTGAAAATCAGACTCAATGGCTTTAGTACCCACCCGCTCTACTGTCGTCGTTGTGAAGTCATTAAATTTGAGTTTAATAAACGCCTTGGTGATGCCATTCCATGCTTTGGCCGATTCAATACGCTCCATCAAATTGGTATAGAGCTGTTCGATAATCGGCGCCCATTCCGCGGGCCCGCTGACATCCTCGGCGAAGGTGCGCTCTACGCTGATCGATTTGCGCAGACGACTGGCCTGAACAGGGCGTTCGTCTCGACCCCGGGCGCGCTCGTGAAGCACTACGCCAAACTTACCAAAACGACGCCTGAGATCGTGCAGGCTCCACGCTCTGATATCAGCGCAGGTTCTGAGTCCGTAGCGGTGCATTTTCTCCGAGGTTACTGATCCGACGCCGGGGATTTTTTTGACCGGCAACGCCGCGACAAAAGCATCGACCTCGTCTGGGGGTACCACCGTCAAACCGTCCGGCTTTTGCCAGTCCGAGGCCACCTTGGCGATAAACTTGTTGACTGACACCCCAGCAGAGACGGTAATTTCCAGCTCTTCGCGCACGCGTTCACGAATGAGCTTGGCGATCCGGGTGGCGGTCAGTTTTTCGTCCGAAACCTCGCTGACGTCCAGGTAGGCTTCATCGAGTGACAGGGGCTCTATCATGTCAGTGAAATCAGCGAATATGCCGCGCATAACGCGCGAGGCATCGCGGTATTTATTCATCTGGGGTGGCACAACCGTCAACTGCGGACACAAGCGCAGGGCATGCGCAGTTGGCATGGCGGAGCGCACACCGAAGGCCCGGGCATCATAGTTACAAGTGGTCAACACACCGCGACGCTCGGCGCTGCCACCCACTGCCATCGGAATGCCACGCAATTCCGGGTTATCCCGCATCTCAATAGCCGCGTAAAAGCAGTCGGCGTCGATGTGAATGATCTTGCGCTGCATGGGAAGAGAGTACACCGAAAGACCCTCATAGCGTGCCTGGTGTGCGCGAAGGTTTAGCGCTACTGACTCAGACGTATCGGGAAGGCGTCGTGGCACCGAGACAATCGCTTGTGTGGATTTTGATCAGCCAGCCCACCTCAGCATGGCAACACGTTGCGGCTTGGGTTCTATTCTGCGGCTCCGGCCTGCACTTTCTCGAAATGCGCCTCGAGGATGTCGCTTCCCAAGGTTGAGCCATCATTATTACCCAGCTTGATTGCCGGCCACGCGCCGGTAGCAAACATGAAGAGCACGGTCGCCCCGTCGGGACCGGCGACTAAGGGCCCGTAACCCCGATTAGCAAGGCCGATACGAATATCGCCGGCATGATGCCAAGTCGCACCAACGCGCTGAGACCCCTCGAGAATAATTTCGGTGTAGTCACAATCATGAGTATGCGCCTCGATCGTGCATCCGGGCGGATAAAAAACTTTGAAAACCGTCGGGCTGGCTGGTTGTGTCGGGTCACCCACGCGATACATCGAGGAGACCACGCCAGTCGGCAGTGTGATTTTATCGAGATCGTCCCAGTTCAGGGCGTAGTGGCCCTTGCGCGCCAACGTCTCTTTTATCTCCTGATCTGTCGCCTGACCCATCACGCCTCCCGCCGATTCGCGCGCGCAAACAAACATAACTGCTGCAGCGCGATCGTCGCTGCCGCCAACGAAGTGATATCACCCACATCATACTGCGGCGCCACCTCGACCACGTCCATACCCACCACGTTCACGCTCCTCAGATGCTGCAGAATTTGCATCGCCTGATGGCTTGAGAGCCCTCCAACAACCGGCGTGCCGGTGCCCGGCGCGAAACTGGGGTCAAGACAATCGATATCAAAGGTTAAATAGCAGGGGCGATCACCGACGATTTCCCGGACCCGATCAGCGACCGCTGCCGGTTTCATATCGTGCACGGCGGGCGCATCAAAAATATGGAAGCCGTGCTCGCTGTCGTTGTGGGTGCGCAGGCCAATCTGGACCGAATGCGCGGGTGATATCAGTCCCTCACGCGCCGCGTGGTAAAACATGGTGCCGTGATTAATACCTTGGGTGTCTTCAGCCCAAGTATCGGAGTGCGCGTCAAAATGAATGAGCGATAACTCCCCATGCTTCTCGGCGTGCGCTCGCAGCAGCGGATAAGAAATAAAGTGGTCACCACCAATCGCAAGGAGTGCCGTATCGGTCGCGAGAATCTGTCGAGCGCACTCATAAATTTCGTCGGGGACGCCCGCCGGGTTACCCGCGTCAAAGTCGCAATCACCATAGTCCACGACCGCCAGCTCATCGAAGGGCGAAAACCCCCAGCCGACCGCTTGGCGCTCCCATGCGAGGCTGGCAGACGCCTCGCGCACAGAGCGCGGCCCAAAGCGGCTCCCCGGGCGATTAGTCGTCGCTAAATCAAAGGGCACACCCAGCACCGCTACGTCTGCTTGTGATAAGTCACGCGAGTAACGACGGCGCATGAAACTGATGATGCCGCCATAAGTCGGCTCCTCCATAACGCCGTAAAGGCTGTCGCGCGTCATGGCTTGATCAACGGGTGAATGCATAGCGTCTACCGAGCTTCTAAACTCTCAGCGCAAAAGGGTAACACCATAATCTGGCGCCCAGCCGTCAAAAATTAGAAGGGGCAGAAAAATAGCGTGTCAGGAGGTCGCCACCATCAAAGGTCGCTTGGCATCTTTGCCATAGAGGTTGACCTGCAGGCTGGAGATCGCATGCACCAGAATAATAGGCTCGATCTTTTGCTTGCCCGTCCAATGAATATTCGGGAAGCGCTCCAAAATCCGCTCGTAAGCCATCTTCAACTGTAGCTGTGCAACCCGATTGCCAAGACAGCGATGGACGCCGTGCCCAAACGCAAGGTGCTTGTCGACGTTGTCGCGCATCATGTCGAACTGATCAGGGTTAGGGAACACAGACGGGTCCCGATTTGCAGCGCCGTACCACATGATCACCTTCTCATCCTTGGCGATTCTCTGCCCCGCGAGCTCTGTGTCTTCCATGGCCGTCCGGCGCATGTGCATCACTGGGGATACCATCCGCAAAGCCTCGTGGGACATACGCTCGACCAATGAAGGGTCGTCGAGCACCATCTGGCGCTGCTCAGGAAACTGGGTCAACAGCCTGATCGTGCCTGACAAAGAATTCCGGGTCGTGTCATTACCCGCAAAAATGATGAGCAGCCAGGACCCATCGAGGTAACTCTGCGACAGTGGTTTGTCGCCGAGCGTGGCGTTAGCGATTGTCGTTAATAAATCCTCTCGTGGGTGACGAATCCGATCAGCCATAACGCGCTCGCCATAGCTGAACATGTCGTGAAGAATTTTTTCAAATCGAAAGGGGAACGTCGGCTCTGCGAGTAGCATTCTGAGAGGATGAGTAATGAACTGGGGTGCCAGCTCCAGGTAATGCATCCATTTAATGATATCCGCGCGGTCTTCCTCATCCACCCCGAGCATTTCGCACAGCGTGAACATGGGTAGCTCAATGGAGAATAGCTTTGCGAAGTCTACGACCGGGCCCTGCCGCTCCATGTTGTCGAGCAGCTCGTCAATCTTGCGGCCAACTTTTTCCCTCAACGTCTCTATGTAAGTAGGAAAGAAAAAGGCCGCCTGTTGGGTCCTGAGATCCCGATGCAGATCGGCGTCTAGATTAATCAATGAGTTGTAAGCGGCATACATCAACCGCTCCGCCTTACCTTTGTCGTTGGGCAGCACGCTCATATTCATGCTGCCCCGCTGCGACGAGAAAAGCTGCGGATTGAGCTCAACGTGTTTTACGTCGTCGTACCGGGACACCGACCAAAACCCTGATGACGGCTTTTTAATCTGCGACCACATGACCGGCGCCTCTTCCCGCATCCGCCGGTAAAAGTCAAAGGGCTGGCCACGGGTCCAAGAGTGGGTCACGCCCAACTTGAAGTCATGAAGACGGGGATAAATTTCGGGATAAACCGGATCCCGAGCACCCGTATCCAGCAGGATATCGTCGCTGACGGCGGGGTGATGTTGAATCGGTTGCGCGCTATTCATGATGTTTTTGACTCAGTCTCAGCAAATAGAACCTACCCCGGGGGGCTGCTCATGTTAGGGGTATTCGCCCAAAAGTACAGGTCGGATCAAGCGCCGCACCGCGAATAACGCCACGCCCGCCGCACCCAAGAACGCCGTCGGTGACGTGAATTACCGGCGGCAGGCGCTAGCAGGCATTACAGGCGCTAGCGGGCATTAAAAGTCCAGACGCACCCGAATGCCCAGGTTCCTGCCGGGCAGAGGCACTTGGTCTTTTACAAAGGAGGTGTGGTTCCGCGCCGCCTCGTCGGTAAGGTTTCGTGCGAACGCTGTCAGCGTCAGCTGAGTCGCATCATTGAGCTCGTAGGACCATGACGCATCGGCATTCACCCACGTAAAGCCATCAGTAGGTGTCTCTCCCACCCCCACATGACGCTGACGCTCCACGTCTTTTACGAGCAGCTTGGCGGAGAGGCTATCAAGTGTGTAGCGCGCCATGAACAGATTTCTCGCCGGGACAATCCGCGGCACATCGCCACCCTTGCTAAATTCCGCGTCAACCTCGTCACGACCCAGCGTCAATTCGAGTTGGCCCCGCGGCAATTCAATACGAGTGCCAATCTCGATCTCGTAGCCGGTAAATGTCGCGTCTTGCTGGCTGTATTCCGACAGGATCAAGCCGCCGTGATCAAAGTGCTCATTCACGGATCGTTCGCCTGCGAGGTCATGCGCCGTGTGGGCCTCGTGATCCTCGTCCAGCTCATCGCGCAAATAAATATAATTATCGACGCGGTTGTAATAAACCGCCGCGGACCCAAACCAGCCATGCAAATCAAAGTTGAATGCGATATCAATATTGTGAGCGCGCTCGGTGTCCAGGCCGATGTCACCAATCTCGTAGCGACTGCTGGCCAAATGCTCACCGTTCATGAATAACTCGACCGGGGACGGTGTTTTGGCCACGCTCGCGAGACCCATGGACACTGAAGCATGTTGGTTTAAGTCGCGTCGAAGCGTGAGTGCCGCACTCAGCACTCTGTCGCTAAACGACGCGGGCTCATAGACCTGAGCGCCGACCGCCAGCGCTTGCTGTGGCTCGTGGGGCATTTCGGTAACGAAGCCGTCGCGCTCCACGGCATCAAAACGCACACCTAAATCCAATGTTGCAAAACCAAGATCGTCCGAAGTGAACAAGCCGAGTGTCGTTTCAGCCGAATCCACAGGTGCCATAAAGGCTTCCTCGCCGACAATCGCGATTTTCTCTTTCGCATAATTCAGCACGATCCTGCGGATATGGTCATCGGTACTCAGATCAAACGCGATCGATACCTCGGTGGCCTCGTTGCTGAAAACCGTGGGGCCCTCTGGATCGCTTGCCGCTTGCAAATCCCCATTCCCCTCTTCCTCTGCATGTTGCTCCTTCAGCGAGTAGTCCGTGTTTTTCACCGAGAACTCGATGGTATGCAGAAACGGTAACGAGGTGCTGAGGGCACCACTGACGGCAACGATGTCTGATTCGGTCGTTGAAAAAATACGCTCGTCGCCGTGCTCTTCCTGGAGCTCGGTCTCAAGCGCCTGGCCCATCGCTACGCCATTTGCACTCCCGGCTACGTCGCTGTCAATCTCGTGCGCATCCTCTGAATGGAAGGGAATGCCATACGTACTGCTGAGGTCACTATAGGAAAGCCCGACATAGCCCCAATCACCCGCAGTAGAGACGCCCAAGCGATGCGATGTGCTCGAAACATCAGAATCGGCTAGCGTTTTGCCGGATCCGTGCGCTTCCTCATGCACCTCTTCCGGCGCCTCACTCTCAAGATGATCGTCATGCGGGTCCAAAACAGCGCCGGCAGGCACCTCGTAGTCCTCCATGTCGATGTTTTGATAACTGTAGGTAAGATTCAGCCCACCCACATGACCGCGCACGGAGAGATCAACGGCCTCGCCATCATTGACGGACTGTGCCTCTGCGCCCAGTGAACCGCTGAAGCCCTCAAGGTTGGACGCTGGAATCGTGTTATCAACCACGTTCACGATGCCACCCGTCGACCCATTGGAGTACATCAGCGCGGACGGGCCGCGAACGATTTCAATCTGCTTAATGTCGTTAAGGCTGACGTCTACCGCATGATCGGGCCCCAGCGCTGAGACATCGCGAATCACCGAGCCATTGTTGAGCACCTTGACCCGATTCCCGCTCATTCCTCGAATAATGGGTTGTCCGACAGCGCCACCAAAATCGGCAGAAGAGACGCCCAACAAGGAATCGATGTGCTCCCCAAGTGATTGGACCCCCATCTCGTTGACATCTCTGCCACCAAGAACATGGATCGGTCGTGTAGCCGAGGACTCGTTGACGCCAACCAGTGACGCCGTTACGACGATTTCCTCTAGTAAAGTTTCCTCGCTCCCGAGAGCCGATTGCGGGATCACCGCTACGGCCAAAAGCGCATGCAATACTCTGCGCGACATGCTCGCCTCCTAAGTTAGGTTTCAGTGAACTGGGGATAGTTCAGCTGAGAGGCGGTGCGCGAGCCTTAAAAGTCGAAGT
>CAYQUE010000041.1:8220-12745 GCA_964420615.1 uncultured Alteromonadaceae bacterium
AAGACCTTAGCCGATTAGCCGGCATAGACCTCGCCAAAAACACGATCAAATACCTCAAGCTCTTCGATCCGCCCCATGCTCACTCGAGAATAACGGTCGTAACCCTCGTAAGCACCGCGGATCATCACGTTGTTCTCAGCCATACGGGCTGCAAACGTGTCGGCGTTCCTCCCGATATCGGCGTAGACGAAATTTGTCTGGGAGGGCAGTGGCTCGATACCGTGACGACGGAAGGTCGCGTTAACCATCTCGCGCCCTTGTAGGATTTTCTCGCGGGAAAAGGCAATAAAAGCCTCGTCGAGGTAGCTGTGATAGGCGGCATAGAGGCCAACGCCGTTTGGCCAGGCCATGACGTGATCGCGGACCACTTTGACAATATCCGGATGCCCCATGCCGTAACCCACACGCATCCCGGCCATGCCAAAAATTTTGGAGAAAGTGCGGGTCACGAGAATATTCGCCCCCTCGCGGACGAGGTCCATCATCGACGTGTACTCGGGCTTGTCGGTAAGCTCGTTGTAGGCCTCATCGATCATGATCGGAACCTTTGTGCCCACGTCACGACAGAAACTGCGCAGCTCATCGCCGTCAATTGCCATGCCGGTCGGGTTATTGGGGTTGCAGAGATACACGAGGCTCACAGAATCATCCACGGCTCGGGCAATGGCTTCGAGATCAATTGCCATGTCCGGGCGTAACGGCACGCGGGCGACCTCGACACCGAGATTCTCGGCATAAAGCAGGTGATCAGAGTAAGTCAGGCTCGGAGACAGCACCTTGCCTCGCTTGCCAAAAGCCAGCATTGCCGCCTGCAGACCCTCATTGGATCCCGAGGCCAAAAAAAGCTGCTGCCGATCCAGTCGATGCCGCTCCATAAAGAGCTGAATCAACTCTCCTTCAATATCGTCGGGGTAATACGCAGTAAGGGGCAGAATTCTCGCCACCTCGGCAAGCGCCTTGGGGCTGGGCCCATAAGGATTTTCATTGAAGATCAGTCGTATTTGGCCCGCGGGAATTTCGATCTGGCTCAAGGATTGTGATGCTATGGCCATCCCCGCCGCACCCAGCGCCAAGCCCTGCAGTGCTCGTCTTCGATTCAAAGTAAAGGGCTTCGCCGACCGCCCGCTCAGCAAGGCAAGAGCCTGCTCGAGGCGAGCATCGCAGTTTGCAGTATCCATGGTGTACTCCCCGATTGAACCTAATCGCCTCTATCACGGCGACGCGAGCGTCGGCACTTGAGCCAGGGCGTTTCCGGCACTGATATTATTCTGCTCGCATTTTTACCGCTTTTCAGCTGATTCTGTCACCGAAATAGGCATTTGCGGGTATGATCGCGGCCCCAGATCGACCGACTTGGATACGGACTTCCCTATGACCAACCCGATTGCCGAAATCATCGCCCACAAAGGCTGGTGCGTGGCTGACGGTGCGACGGGGTCGAATTTTTTCGGGCGAGGTCTTGAAGCTGGCTACCCCCCTGATCTCTGGTGTGTGGAGCGTCCCGAGGAAGTGCTCTCGTTACATGAAGCGTTCCTCGCCGCTGGCGCTGATATCATCCTGACCAATAGCTTCGGCGCCAACGCGCCGCGATTGAAGCTGCATAAAGCAGAAGCCCGCGTGGCAGAGCTCAATACCGCCGCCGCTAAACTGGCGCTGACCGCCACGCAAAGGCACCTCGAGTCGACGGGGAAACGCGCGGTTGTGGCAGGCTGCATGGGCCCCACCGGCGAATTATTTGCCCCCATGGGCACCCTTGATCACGCGCAGGCCGTTGCAGTGTGCGCCGAGCAGGCCGAAGCGCTCGCTGCGGGTGGCGCCGAAGTGATCTGGATAGAGACCATGTCCTCACTTGAGGAAGTGGCAGCGGCTGCAGAAGCGGGACGCGCAACCGGCCTGCCAGTGTGCGCGACGCTCACCTTCGATACGGCACGGCGCTCAATGATGGGAGTGACTCCTGCCGACTTCGCCCAATTCGCGCTGGAAATCGGCCTCGATATGGCCGGTGCGAACTGTGGCGTTGGTCCCGCCGAACTCATGGACTCGACGCAGGGTTTGGTCGCGACTGGGTTTGAGCGCCCAATCATCGCCAAGGGCAACTGCGGCATTCCCCAGTATGTCGATGGTGCCATCCACTTTCATGGTAGCCCCGCGCTCATGGCGGAATATGCCTTGTTTGCGCGGGATGCCGGCGCCACGATTATCGGGGGCTGTTGCGGCACCACACCGGATCACATCGCTGCCATGGTCTCGGCACTAGACGAGCGGCCCAAGCGCACTTTGGACGAACCAGCGATGCTGGCAGCGCTTGGCACTCCTTGGCAGGCGCTTGCGGAGCGGGGTGATTCCTCCCAAACACGCACACGCGGTCGATCCCGACGCCGACAAACGTAAAAAATCAACTTTTCGGCAACCCCTATTGCTTATTGCATCGGGCGAGCGCACATTCGCGATTTTTAGCGAGCCCAAACGGGCCCGCAAGGCAGCGCCTCCAAGGAGGTAAATGAGTCGCGCGGTTTCTGTCGATCGAGCCAGTGCCATTTCAGGCCACAGGCGCTCGTTACTTTATCGTTTGAGTTCGCCATCACCAGACGCTAATGCGCGTCGGGACTGCTTGCTTTGACGGCCCTTAACCCCAGAATTAGGCTCGCCACGCCCGCCGATTTGAGCGCGCTGGAAAGGATTGAGTCGCTCTGTTTCAGCCCCGATCGACGCAGCGATCGTAAATCGCTGATGCGGTCCCTTCGCAGCGACAGCCAGCGCGTAGGGCTTGCCGTTTCCGACACTTCCTCGGGGGAGGAAGCCGTGCTCGGCGCCGCTATATTATTCCTCTATCAACGCAGCATCAGGATCTACTCCATCGCGACGGTTCCCGAGGCGCGTGGCAAGGGCGTTGGTGAGCGCCTGATGCGTTGGACAGAAAAGCAAGCGGGCGTCTTGGGAGTTGACCGAATCTCCCTGGAAGTCGATGCCGCCAACGCCGCGCTTTTGAACTGGTACCAAAAGCATCATTTCAAAACAGAAGCCCCCCTCCCCGACTACTATGGCCCCGGTGAACACGCCATGAGAATGATAAAAGCCCTACCCGAAAGCGCTGACCCGACCCGCGTGGTGTTAGTCACCGAGTCGCCCGATGTTTGGCAGTACGCGCTTCCCAACGTCACTGCAGTGACCCCCGGCGCCTATCTGAGTGACCCCGTGTGGCAGCGATCCGATACCTTACGCGTGCTAAATGTCTGCTCAAACTTCAGCAATGACACCCTGGGCTACTACACCTCTTTATTGGCCGCCGCCCGAAATCACCGCATATCGCCTGACGTCATTGCGATCAAAGATATGTCGGCGCGCGCCACCCGGCGGCGACTTTCGGAACAATACGCGCCACTGATTAACGAGGCGATGGACGCTATCGATGAGGACGAAAATGTGTTTCCCGTCATATTCGAGCATTCCCTGCTACCCCAACATCAACCATTGGCGCGCACTTTATCGCGCGCAATTGGGGCGCCGCTGGTCACCATCATCTTTCGCAAGTTGATCGACAAATTTGGTGAGCGCCATTGGCAGGTAAAGAGCATCAAAGCCCTGGGTTTGGCGAAGGCGCTGAAGCAGTATCGGAGCGTGGTTGATACAGCGGCGCCGATGTTTTTTTCAAAGCGCCGATTTCAAAATATCAAAACCCCTACCTACCGTTATGATCTCGCCATTCTGGTGAACCCCGACGAGGAAAACCCGCCCTCGTGCCCTAAGGCGCTCGATATGATTCAACAGGCGGCCGAGCGACGAGGCTTTTATGTTGAGCGCATTACCGCCAAGGACCGACGGCGAATTCCTGAATTTGACGCACTGTTTATTCGCGAGACCACCGGCGTGAATCACCACACCTACCGCATTTCACGCGAGGCAGTCACCGAAGGGCTGATAGTCATCGATGACCCGTGGTCTATCCTGCGGTGCTCCAACAAAATCTACCTCTATGAGCGCTTAACCCGGGCGCGGGTCAGGCAGCCCAGAGCATGGCTCTTTTATGACGGCGTTGATTGGCGAAACGCTTATAGCGACGTGCCGTTCCCACTGGTTATCAAACGCCCTGAAGGTTGTTTTTCAACCGGCGTATTCCGCGCCGAAACTCCCGACGAACTCGACGCGCTACTCAAGAAACTTTTTCAGGATATGGATGTGGTCATTGGGCAGGAGTTTCTGCCCTCCCAGTTTGACTGGCGTATTGGCATCCTCAACCACCAGCCTATTTTTGCCTGCAAGTATTACATGGCGACGGGCCACTGGCAGGTATACAACTGGGCCAGTGAGGACGAAGGCGCAGACGGCTTCCACAAGGTGGGTAATTCTGATTGCATCCCGTTGGCAGAAGTGCCCGCAGCAGTGATCAGAACTGCCAAGAGAGCTGCAGCTTGCATCGGCAATGGCCTCTACGGCGTTGATCTTAAAGAGAGCGGTGGCAAAGTGTATGTGATTGAGGTCAACGACAACCCGAACATCGATGCTGATGTCGAAGATATTATCGAAG
>CAYQUE010000042.1:0-2290 GCA_964420615.1 uncultured Alteromonadaceae bacterium
AAACCGCCTGTTCGCAGGTAAGGGTGAAAAGGTGCGGTAAGAGCGCACCGCGCGATTGGTAACAATCGTGGCGATGGTAAACCCCGCTCGGAGCAAGACCAAATAGGAATCCTATGCCGTGACCCTCGGCGGATTCGGGTAGGTCGCTACAGGCGAACGGTGACGTTCGTCGCAGATGAATGATCGTCCAAGACAGAACCCGGCTTATCGATTGACTCATTATGCCCCCCGAGAGGGGGGCTACCTTTTTGTGACCTTTATTGAGCCGGATCTTCTCCGCATCTGGGGACGGCGGTTGTGGCGTGGCGAGCGATGGCGAAAAACCGCTTTTAACCGTGCTTAGTTATAATTTTTAGATTTAAAAAACTATTTAATAGCCTGACCAGGAATATCATCTCAGGTTAAACCTTGCAAATGATGTTAAAAATCTGTTTTGAATCAGGTTTTCGCGGCGGTTTCTGGGCGCCCAACGTCAGCCAAGCGGTCGCCTAAAGCACTGAAATCACACAACTTTTCGTCTGAACGGCGTTGACCGGCGGTATTTCACGCGCGTATAGTGGGAAAATGTGGATAAAAGTGGGCTCATTGCCCACTTTGTGGTGGATATTGGAGGCCTGTGGGCAATCGGTCATGTTTCGTGGAGTTCAGCAGATCAATCTGGATGCAAAGGGCCGCATGGCGGTGCCCGCGCGCCAGCGCGAGCAGCTGTCGGTGCTGAGCGATGGCCAGGTGGTCATGACCGTCGATACGCAAACCCCCTGTCTGGCGCTCTACGCATTGCCCGAGTGGGAGCGGATTGAGCGCGATGTGCAGGCGTTGCCCGCGCTCAATCCCGCGGTCAAACGATTTCAACGATTGGTGCTGGGTTACGCCAGCGATTTACAGCTGGACGGCAACGGCCGGGTCCTGGTGCCGCCTGCGCTTCGTGATTACGCGCGGCTGGAAAAACGCGCCGTATTGGTGGGTCAGGGCAACAAACTTGAATTGTGGTCAGCGGATTTGTGGCAGAAGGAATGCGAGGCTGCATTGACGGCTGATCCGACCGGGGAGCTCCCAGCGGAGCTGATGCAACTCAATCTCTAATGGACCGGTCACACCAACCGGTTTTGCTGGAGGAGGCAATTGCAGCGTTGATGGTATCGGTGGATGGCGCATACGTGGACGGCACGTTTGGCCGGGGCGGGCATAGCACCCGAATCCTCGAAGCGCTGTCTCCCCTCGGATCCCTGACGGCGTTTGATCAGGATCCCGCTGCCGCTACTGCCGCCAACACCTTCGCCGCCCGCGATTCGCGCTTTACTTTTCGCGCCGAAAATTTCAATCAGCTTGGTACCTCTTTAGCGCCCGGCAGCGTTCAGGGGGTGCTGTTGGATTTAGGTGTGTCTTCTCCGCAACTCGACGATCCTGCACGGGGGTTCAGTTTTTCCCATGACGGACCCTTGGATATGCGGATGAATCCCGACGCGGGGCTCTCGGCGGCGGATTGGATCGCTGGCGCAAGTGAGTCCGAAATAGCGCGGGTGCTAAAGGAGCTGGGGGAGGAGCGGTTCGCGCGCCGCATCGCCAGCGCCATCGTCGCGGCCCGCGCTATTCAGACCATTAAGCGAACGGCGCAACTGACTGAGATCATCGCCGCCGCCAACCCGAAATGGGAGCCGCACAAGCATCCAGCGACGCGCAGCTTTCAGGCGATTCGTCTGCATGTGAACGGCGAACTGGAGGCTTTGCGCCAGGTGCTCGACGCCGCAGTAAAGGTGCTCGCGCCCGGCGGTCGAATGGTCGTTATTAGTTTTCACTCGCTTGAAGATCGGATCGTCAAGCGCTTCATCCGCGAGGCTGAGCGGGGCGACCAGTTGCCGCCAGGCGTTCCCGTGCAGTACGAGGCGCATCAAGGCGTGCTGCGACACATCGGTAAGGCGGTGATGCCGAGTGCGTCGGAGGTTGCCGAAAATCCGCGTGCCCGATCCGCGATCATGCGTGTGGCGGAGCGCCTGTGATGGAATTTATGGTGCGCTTTCCGATGCCCGCAGCCTTGACGCTCGTCGCGCTATTGCTGGCTTCTGGTCTCGGTCTCATCGCCAGCACGCACCAGGTGCGAGCCGATTATGCGCGACTGCAGATGCTCGAGCTCGAGCGCTGGCAATTGCAGGAGCAGTACACCCGGTTATTGCTCGAGATAAATACCCGGGCGGCACCCCATCGTGTCGGACAGATTGCCTCCGAAGTGCTGGCCATGCAGCCCCCTGATCTGGGCGTGACTCAGGTGGTCACAGAATGAATTCGGGAACGC
>CAYQUE010000042.1:2390-12346 GCA_964420615.1 uncultured Alteromonadaceae bacterium
TACAGGGCAGTCATCGTTTAAGTGAGCTTGCCACGCTGCTCTCGATGGATCCGGGAGCGCTGTCAGAGAAGCTCGCTTTTTATAGCGACAAGCACTTTATGTATCTGGCACGCCACCAAACTCCCGAGTTCGCCCGTCGAATTCTGCGCGAGAATTTTCCCGGTGTGCGAGGTGAACGAGAATACCGCCGCTATTACCCCGCAGGAGAGGTAACCGCTCAACTCCTCGGCCTGACTAATGTTGATGGCAGGGGGATCGCGGGGCTGGAGCTCGCCTTTGAGGATTGGTTGCGAGGGGTCCCGGGCAAAAAACGCTTCATTAAGGATCTGCATGGCGACGCCGTCAGAGACTTTGGTGTCGTCGAGGAGCCCCGCCCGGGTAATAGCCTCGCGCTCAGTATCGACCTGCGTTTGCAATACGCGCAGCATCGAGAACTACAGCGTGCGATGAAAGAAACCGGTGCGGCGGCCGGTTCTGCCGTCACCGTCGATGCCTGGACGGGCGAGGTGTTGGCGATCAGTAACTACCCTGTGTTCAATCCCAACAGTCGCGACGCACTGGATTTCGCAGGCGCGCGCAATCGCGCCGTAACGGATGTCTTTGAACCCGGCTCGACCATCAAAACCTTGACCTTGGTAGCTGCGCTTGAGAGCGGTCTATTCAGCATCGACAGCTTGGTGGATACGTCACCCGGTCGGATTCGCGTGGGTAGCAAGGTGCTTCATGATCCTCGGGATTACGGCGAGATCACGGTCTCCAACATTATCGAGAAATCGAGTCAGGTCGGTGTGACCAAGCTCGCCCAAGCGGTGGGTCACGAGGCGGTATTGGAAGTCTTGCGGCGTTTCGGACTGGGTGAATCGACCGGTACGGGTTTCCCGGGCGAGCGCGCCGGTACGCTGCCTGATCTCGCGCGTTGGAGTGACATCGAGAAAGTCACGCTGGCGTTTGGGTACGGTCTCAATACAACGCCGATTCAACTCGCGCGAGCCTATGCGGCGTTGGCGAACGACGGCGTGCTCAGGCCGCTGACATTGCTCAAGCAGGATCCACAGGACCTGCCACCAGGGCAGCGCGTGGTAGAGCCCGGGATAGCGCGCGAAGTGCTCAAAGTGCTGGACAGAGTAACCCAGCCGGGCGGGACCGCGACGCTCGCGCACGTTCCCGGATTTTCAGTGGGTGGCAAAACCGGCACCGTCCACAAAGTGGGTGAGGGCGGTTACCTAGATGATCAATATGTCGCCCTGTTTGTCGGCATAGCGCCGATGACATCGCCTCGTTACGTCACCGCCATTCTGATTGATCAACCTCGGGGTGATCACTATGGCGGCGGTCTGGCTGCGGCGCCCGTATACGCGCGAATTACGGAAGAAGTACTGCGTATTCGCAATGCGCGCCCCGAGCAGGAGGCGCTCGGCGCCATGCTGGCCTCTTCCGGAGGGGTGCGGTGATGATGGGTCTGCGTGAATTGCTCGATGACGCATCGGTGGCGGATATCGCGCTGCGCGAAATGACCTTGGATAGCCGACGTGTCGAGGCCGGCGATGTTTTTATTGCCCTGCCGGGTTTGGCTCAGGACGGCAGAGACTTTCTTGATGATGCGCTCGCCCGCGGTGCGGCGGCGGTGCTCGCCGAGTCGGCTAATTGGGGTTCGGCAGAAAAGCCCTATTTGGCCGACCCGCGGGTCGTACCACTGCACAATCTGAGAAATCGATTGGGCGTGCTGGCGGATCGTTTCTATGGATCTCCTTCGCGGCACCTGAGTCTAATCGCGGTCACCGGCACCAACGGCAAAACTTCAGTGGTCGATTTGACCGCCCAGCTACTGCGGGAGTTGGGGGCGCGCGCCGGCTCGATCGGCACATTGGGACTGCGGTTGGATCAACAGCCCACGGAGGCGTCGAACACGACCCCCGATTGCGTGTCGCTGCATCGCCAGTTGCGGAGTTGGCAGGGTCACGCGGTGCAATGGGTTGCAATGGAGGCGTCCAGCCATGCGCTCGATCAGGGGCGCCTTGACGGTCTTCAGGTTGCCGCAGGCGTATTCACTAATCTGTCTCGCGACCATCTCGATTATCACGGCTCGTTGGAGGCCTATTGCACTGCCAAGATGCGTCTGTTCAGGGAATTCGCGCCGCGGGTCAAGGTTTACAACGCAGACGACCCTACGCTGGCCGGGCACGCCGACGTTTGGGCTGATGACGGTTTGGGGATTTCCTTTCGCAGTGCGTCAGCGCCGGTTCGGATTAGTCTGGCCAACACCTCTCCGCTTGCATTTCGTCTCGATACCCCCTGGGGCAGTGAGAAATTAACCTGCGCCTTATCGGGCCATTTTAATGCGTTTAATTTGAGCGCCGCGATTGTCACATTGATTGCGCTGGGTCACCCGTTTGCGCGCGTAATCGACGCGGCTTCACGCGTTCAACCCGTTTTGGGTCGACTGCAGGCAATCGATAAGCAGAGTGATATTACGGTGGTGGTCGATTATGCCCACACGCCAGATGCGCTGGAGCGTGCGTTATTAGCCTTGCGAGATGGCGTACAGCAGGGTCAGCTCTGGGTCCTGTTTGGTTGTGGCGGCGATCGCGATCGAGGTAAGCGCCCGCTGATGGGTGCAGTGGCGACACGCCTAGCCGATCGCGTGGTGGTGACCAGCGATAATCCGCGCTCTGAGTCGCCCGAATCTATTGTTGATGACATCCTCGCTGGATGTGACGGCGGCGTGCCGTTGGTGGAAGTCGATCGCGCGGCTGCCATCGCTCTGGCGATTTCGCGAGCAGCGGCGGGTGATACCGTGCTGATTGCGGGTAAGGGTCATGAGACCTATCAAGAAACGAATGGTCAGCGAATCCAATTTTCCGACGCGGAGCACGCTGCCCAGCACCTCGCGCTAAGGCAGGCAGCGTGATGATATCCGTGTCATTAGAAGCACTCGCCCGCCAGACTAACGGTAACTTGCTCGGCGACTCCTTGCCACTGCGGGGCCTCGCGATAGATAGTCGCAAGGTCACGCGGGGCGACTTGTTCGCGGCGATTCAGGGTCGACACGTCGACGGCCATGATTACGCTAGTCAGGCCATGGCTGCGGGTGCAGCTGGGCTTATGACAGAGCGGTCGCTAGAGGGGTTGACGCCTCAGCTAGTGGTACAGGATGTGGTTGCCGCCACGGGAAGCTTTGGTTTGTTAAAACGCAGAGCGTTTAGTGGCGAAGTGATCGCAGTCACTGGTAGTGCGGGTAAGACCACGACCAAAAATCTGATGGCCGCGGCACTGGGTGTCGCGGGTCAGGTCCACGCGACGTCGGGGAACCAGAATAACGAGTTGGGCGTTCCGCTCACGCTGGCGGGGTTGAGCGATGCTCATGCTTTCGCCGTAATCGAAATGGGTGCGGGCCAGCCCGGGGATATCGCTTACCTCTGCACGATTACCGAACCCACCGTGGCGATCTGCCTCAACGCCTCTGCTGCCCATCTCGCTCACTACGACAGCGTCGATGCGATTGCGGCGACCAAGGGTGAAATTTTTGCTGGTCTGGCTCCGCAGGGTCTCGCTGTAATGAATGCCGATCAGTCCTGGCTACCCCAATGGCAGGCGCAGGCACAGGGTCGGCGCCAGATCACTTTCGGTTTAGCCGCTGGCGCCGACTATCGCGCCACAGATATTCAGTATCGAGGCTTCTCGGGAACCACGTTCAGCCTGACGGGGCCCGGCATCGCTCAGACGGTGACGCTGAAGTTACCCGGTCAGCAGCATGTTATGAACGCGCTTGCCGCTTTAGCGGTCGCGTGTGAGCTCGGTATCGATGCCGCGTCTGCGGTTGCCGCGGTGGGTCGGGTCGAGAGTGAGCAGGGTCGTGGCGCCCTTAGCTATCGGCCGGGTGGCGGCCGGGTGGTCGACGATACCTATAACGCTAATCCCGCCGCCGTCCGAGCCGCCATCGATATTCTGGCGCGCGAGACTGGCTACCGTGTGCTGATACTCGGCGCCATGTTAGAGCTGGGTGATACCAGCGATGCGTTACATCACGAGGTCGGTCGCTACGCGAGGGCAATGGGGATCGATCAGGTACTGGCGGTGGGCGCCGAGGCTAAACCGGCCGCTGAGGGATTTGGCGGCGGGGCGCTGTTTTATCCGGATCAGACGGCGCTGCAGGCGGAGTTCCCCGTTCTTCCAGAGGATCACATCGTGTGGGTGAAAGCGTCGCGGGGCGCTGCGCTGGAGAAGACGTCCCGATGGCTAACGCACTCGGGGGAGGATGCCAGATGTTGATGTGGCTCAGCGAGCAGCTCTTCTTCGTCGACCCCGGATTCGCCGTATTTCAGTATCTGACGTTGCGGGGTATTTTGGCCGCCTGCACGGCGTTGGCGATCTCGATGCTGGTGGGACCTTTCGTGATCGATCGCTTGAATCAGCTGCAGATCGGCCAAACTATTCGTCAGGAGGGGCCTCAGTCTCACCTCCAAAAGGCGGGCACACCCACCATGGGTGGCGCCCTCATTTTAGTCGCCGTGCTGGGGTCGACCCTGTTGTGGGCTGATCTGGGTAACCGGTACGTCTGGGTTGCCGTGTTCACAACGAGCACTTTCGGCGTGATCGGTTGGGTGGATGATTACCGAAAGGTCGTTCGCCGCGATACCCGAGGCTTGCCCGCGCGCTGGAAGTATCTCTGGCAGTCGCTAGTCGCTTTCGGCATCACTCTTTATTTGTTTGACACTGCGATTATCTCGGCGGAGACGACGTTGTACGTGCCCTTTTTTAAGGACGTCGCTCTGGCGATGGGCTGGCTGTTTATTCCGTTCAGCTACTTAGTGGTGGTGGGTGCCAGCAATGCCGTCAACTTGACCGATGGATTGGACGGTTTGGCCATCATGCCCACGGTGATGGTCGCTACGGGTCTGGGAGTCATCGCTTATCTGGCGGGCCACGTGGAGTTCGCGGACTACCTCAACATCGCGTATTTGCCGGGCAGTGGAGAGCTGATGGTGTTCTGCGGCGCCATCGCCGGGGCGGGTCTGGGTTTTCTCTGGTTCAACACCTATCCCGCGATGATTTTTATGGGCGACGTGGGTGCTTTGGCACTGGGTGCGGCGCTGGGAATCGTGGCCGTGATGACGCGGCACGAAATCGTCCTATTCATCATGGGTGGCATCTTTGTACTCGAGACGCTGTCGGTGATGATTCAGGTCGCTTCATTCAAGCTAACCGGCAAGCGGGTGTTTCGCATGGCACCCATTCACCATCATTTCGAGCTCAAGGGCTGGCCCGAGCCACGCGTGATAGTCCGTTTTTGGATTATCACTGTGATGCTGGTTTTGTTCGGCCTTGCGACGCTGAAGTTACGTTGAGGCTGAAGAGATGATGTCCTCCACGATTGCCAGCTCTGAAAACCGCATGATCTTCGGTCTCGGTATTACCGGCAGGTCAGTAGCGCGGTGGTGGCGCCGGCAAAATATGGCGTTTACTGCAGTGGATACCCGCGAGGAGCTTGCGGACGAGGCGGCAAACTGGCCCGAACTCGTCCACACCCCGACCCGATTTGGCGAATTGCCGCCGGAGCTCGCAGAGGACGTCACTGAGATGATTGTCAGTCCGGGCGTTCCACTCGAGCATCCGCTGGTCGTTCGCGCTCGCGATCAGGGTTGCCGCGTGCGTGGCGACATCGATCTGTTTATGCAAGCAGTGCAAGCGCCGGTCGTGGGTATTACGGGCTCCAACGGTAAGTCGACCGTGACGTCGCTACTCGGAGAGATGATGTCCGCTTGCGGTCGCTCCGTGTCCGTGGGCGGCAATCTGGGTCGGCCGGCACTGGATTTGCTCGACGATCAGGCCGACTTCTATGTGCTGGAGTTATCCAGTTTTCAGCTCGAGCGCGCTGAAGCGTTGGGGCTGAGCGTCGCGGCGGTACTAAATGTCTCGGCGGATCACCTTGATCGATATTCCTCAATGCCGGCTTATCACCGCGCCAAGCACCGCATTTTTATGAGCGCCGCACAGGTGGTGGCTAATCGGCAGGATCCGCTGACTGTGCCATTGGTGTCCGAGGACACGCCAGTCACCTGGTGGTCTTCGCGAGATCCCGATTTGCGTGAATTCGGTTTGCGCGATGTGGACGGTGTCACCTGGATTTGTTGCGGTAACGAGCGGCTGATGGCCTGCACGGATCTTTTGCTAGTCGGACGGCACAATTATCTGAACGTCGTCGCAGCTTTGGCGATGGGCGTTGCGATGGGCTTATCTGCACAGGACTTGCTGCGCGGTGCTTGCGCCTATAAAGGCTTGCCCCACCGGTGTCAGTTCGTCGCGGATGTGGGCGGCGTGCGCTTCATTGACGACAGCAAGGGTACGAACATTGGTGCTACGTTGGCCGCACTGGAGGGATTGGCGACCGGTCGTAACGTCTGGCTGATTATGGGTGGCCAGGGCAAAGGCCAGGACTTTTCGCTACTTCGCGACGCCGTTGGCGCCTCATGTGCCGGGTTGCTGCTGATCGGTGAAGCCAGCGAGGACATCGCCCGATGTTTGGGTGATGTCGTGCAAGTCGCACCTCAGTCCACTCTGGAAGATGCCGTCAAATATGCCGCCGCGATCGCACAGCCGGGCGAAGTCGTATTGTTATCACCGGCTTGCGCCAGCTTCGACATGTTTCGTAATTACGTTGAGCGAGGTGAGCGCTTCCAGTCAGCGGTTGCATTACTGGAGGCCGCCGCATGAGTTCCGCGATGGCGCCACTCAGCGAACGGACTGACCCGATGCTACTTGCGCTGGGCGTTGCGCTCATGGGTGTCGGGTTGCTCGCGATCGCATCAGCGTCAATTGAATATGGCGATTTTCATTTTGGTAATCCCTGGCACCATACGGAGCGCCACGCGCTGTATTTGTTGATCGGTCTGGCAGGGGGAGCATTGGGTTACATGATCCCCACGGATACCCTGCAGCGCCTCTCACCGTGGCTTTTATTTGTCGCCTTTGCGCTACTGATCCTTGTGCTGATGCCGGGCTTGGGTCGCGAGGTCAATGGTGCGCAGCGTTGGCTGCCGCTCGGGCCATTCACAGCGCAGCCTTCTGAGTTTGCCAAATTCGCGTTACTTATTTATGCCGCCGGTTATCTCGTTAGACACGAGGAGGCGGTGCGTCGGCACTGGCAGGGTCTGGCTAAGCTGATTGCAGTGCTGGCGATCGTTGCGAGCTTATTGCTTTTTGAACCGGACTTCGGTGCCACGGTCATTGTTGTCGGCACTGTTGTCGGGATGATGTTCATGGCGGGCGCACGGCTGGTCTACGTGCTGACCATGCTCGCAGGGGTCCTGCTTGCGCTGGTCGCGCTCGTGGTGAGTGCGCCCTATCGGCTGCAGCGCTTGACCGCATATCAGGATCCCTGGGTGGATCCATTTGGCGCCGGTTTCCAGCTCATCCAATCCTTAATCGCGTTTGGTCGCGGCGAATGGATGGGCGTGGGTTTGGGTAACAGCGTGCAGAAATTATTTTATTTGCCCGAGGCGCACACCGACTTTGTGTTTTCGATATGGGCCGAGGAAACGGGATTAATCGGAGCTCTGGCGCTGATTGCCATTTTTGTTGCGCTGGTGGCGCGTATCCTACAAACCGGATGGCGAGTATCGCAACGCGGCCAGGTTTTCGAAGCCTACGTCTGTTTCGGTGCGGCACTCATGTTCTCTGGGCAAGTGTTTGTCAACATGGGCGCCAGCTCCGGACTCCTGCCTACGAAAGGTTTAACGCTGCCCTTTGTGAGTTTCGGCGGGTCCAGTCTGATCATGAACTGCGTGCTGCTGGGCATTTTATTGCGCGTTGCCGGCCAGGCTATCGATGTTGAAGATGCCGCATCGCAGCGGCGGCCAGGGGTGCGTCGATGACCGCGCTGGGATCCGAGTTGTTTGTCGGCAAGGCGCTGATTGCCGCGGGCGGGACCGGTGGCCACGTCTACCCC
The DNA here is from genome assembly GCA_964420615.1 of uncultured Alteromonadaceae bacterium. Taxonomy (GTDB): domain Bacteria; phylum Pseudomonadota; class Gammaproteobacteria; order Pseudomonadales; family Halieaceae; genus Luminiphilus. Next base: position 10,336 of record CAYQUE010000042.1, read on the forward strand.
GCTTTGGCAGTGGCAAGTGTGCTGACGCAGCAGGGCTGGACGGTGAATTGGTTGGGTACCGAGCGCGGTATTGAGCAGCGATTGGTCCCCAGTGCTGGGCTGCCCTTGCACCATCTGACGGTTTCGGGCCTCAGAGGCAAAAGCTTTATTGCGCGATGCCAAGCGGTACTGCGGTTACTCATCGCCGTCTGGCAATCCCTGCGGGTGGTGCGTGACATCCAACCCGATGTTGTTCTCGGTATGGGAGGTTATGCATCGGGCCCGGCGGGTGTCGCCGCATGGTTGAGCCGCCGTCCACTCGTGATTCATGAGCAGAATGCTGTCGCCGGCACTACGAATCGTTGGTTGGCACCCTTGGCTACCCGGGTTTTGTGCGGATTACCCGGCGGGCTCGAGCGCATCGAAAAAGCGACGGTGGTGGGGAATCCCGTTCGCGCCGGATTGCTTGATGCCCAAGGCCAAGAGGCGTCACTGCCGCCCGATCAGTTCTCCGAGGAGCGGCCTTTGCGGGTCTTGGTCTTGGGTGGCAGCCTCGGCGCCGCGCCGCTAAACGCATTGATCCCGGCCACCATTGATCGATTGCTGGAGAGGGGGTTCGGTGCCCGAATTGCGTTGTGGCAACAGTGCGGCGAGCGCAATCGAGCAGAGGCAGATATCGCTTGGCAGGGGACGCAATTTCAGGATTTGCGGCTCGACGATTTTATTGACGACATGGCGGCGGCTTATGGATGGGCAGACTTGGTTATCGCTCGAGCCGGCGCGCTGACGATCTCTGAGCTGGCGGCAACCGGACGTGCATCGGTGCTGATTCCGCTACCCCATGCGATTGATGATCATCAAACCCGGAATGCCCGTGTGCTGGCCAAAGCGGGTGCCGCCGTGCTGATGCCACAGGCGGAGGCGACCCCCGAGGCGCTGGCGGAGCGGATCAGTGATTGGCTCGAGCAGCCCTTGTCTCTCACCAATATGGCGCGGGCCGCGCGAGGGTCGGCACAGCCAGACGCAACTCAGCGGGTGGTCTCGGTGCTGCAGGAGGTGGCTCATGCAAGCGTTTGAGCCAAGGTCTGTGGTCGCAGGTATGGGGCGTGTGAGGACCATTTTCATGGTCGGCATCGGCGGCGCTGGTATGAGCGGTATCGCCGAGGTGCTGGTCGGTTTGGGGTATACCGTAAAGGGTTCTGATCAGGCCGAGGGCAGCGCAGTCGCACGGTTACGGTCCATGGGTGTCATCGTCTACATCGGTCACGACGCTGCTCACATTGAAGGCGCTGACGTGTTGGTCATCTCCTCTGCGGTGCCCCGTGATAATCCCGAGTGCATTGCGGCTGCGGCAGCGCGCGTGCCGGTTATACCCCGCGCCGAAATGCTCGCCGAATTAATGCGATATCGCTTTGGTATTGCGGTCGCGGGCACCCATGGCAAGACAACCACGACCAGCCTCATTGCGGCGATTCTGGGCGAGGCTGGCGAGGATCCAACGTTCGTGATTGGCGGTCTGCTCAATCAGGCCGGCGCCAATGCTGCACTGGGCGAGGGGCATTACTTGGTCGTCGAAGCTGACGAAAGCGACGCCTCGTTTTTGCATCTTCAGCCGATGGTGGCTTTGGTCACCAATATCGAAGCTGATCACATGGAGCATTACGAGGGCGATGTCACACGCTATGTGCAGGCCTTTGACGGGTTCCTGCACAACTTACCGTTCTATGGTTGTGCAGTCATGTGTCTTGACGATCCGGGCGTTCGCGCCCTGATACCCGACGTGAGTCGGCGAATCGTGACCTACGGGCGGCACGCAGACGCGGACTACCGGCTTGAGAACTTTCGCGCGGATGGCTTGGCGGCACATTTTGATTTGCTGCGAGCCCCTGACTTGCCGGTGCTGCCCATGACGGTGGGCATGCCGGGTTTACATAACGCGCTTAATGCAGCGGGGGCCGCCGCACTCTGTCTGGAGTTGGGGATCGAGGCGGCGGCGATCCAAAAAGCGTTGTCGGAGTTCGGCGGCGTAGGA
>CAYQUE010000043.1:0-12342 GCA_964420615.1 uncultured Alteromonadaceae bacterium
TCGGTTTATCGGTTTATCGGTTTATCGTCTGATTTTCGCCGCTAACGGAGCTAGCGGCGCTCCATCCGGTCGCGGGGTGCCCCGTGACACGGCGCCGCGAGCACACCGGCCCGCTCACTGCTTTTTTGCGCCACATCGCTCTATACTGGCTGGCCGTATTACGCGCCGGAGCGGGATCTTGGCCCATACGCGTCGCCTGTCAGTTTTGCACGGATTGCTACTGACCCTGCTGAGTGCAGGGGCGACCCCGCTTGATACCGCTGCCCAGACCGCAGCATCATCGGCCGAGGAAGCAGCGGCGCCTATCGTAATCGATATGGCAGCACCCTTGGAGCCCGAGCGCCCCGACCCACCCCCAACTGAACCCAGCGCGTTGGGGGTTTACCGGAACTACATCGCATCCATGGAGTCGAGCGCCGGTGCCTTCGCACCCGGGCTCACCGAACAACTGCTGGGCCTGGGGCTTAACCTACAGGCGCTCGATCGCCATGGTGAGGCCGTCGAAGTCCTCAAGCGCGGCGTGCATGTCAGCCGCGTGCAGTCGGGGCTATACGCGGCAGATCAAATCCCGCTGCTTCGCGCTGAAATCCGCAGCCTCAGTGCCTTGGGGCGATTCAACGAAGTCGACGAGCGGCAGCGCTACCTTGCGCGAGTCGAGGCAGATGCGCTCGCCGGAACAGCGGCCTCGATCAGTGCGCTACTGGATCAAGGCGAGTGGGCAGAGCGGGCGTGGCAGCTCAAACTGGGCGATGAAGAAGCACACCTTGAACATTTGGCGCGCAGCTGGGAGTACTACCGCCTCGCCTTTAACCAAAGCACGCAGGTATACGGTGAACAATCGCTGGAGCTGCTGAAACCGCTCGAGGGGATGCTGCGCCTGCAGTATCGCTTTGCCAGCGAACAACGCGCCGAGGCCAGTAACGTCTTTGACACTGGCAGCACCCGGCAAGCCTCCATGATGGGAGGCACCTACCGCCGCGGCGAGGCCGTGCTGTCGACCATCGCCATGCTGAAAAAGGTCAACGGCGTGTCCGCCGGTGAACAAGCGTATGACCTTACGCGCCTTGGGGATTGGGCGTGGTGGCTCGGGCGTCGCTCCAACGCAAGAAACTATTACGATCAGGCGTGGCTGCGCATTACGCCCCCGCCCGCCTCGGCCCCTGAGTCGACGACAGAGGCAGTGGCACAAGGAGAATCCGACGAAACCAACTCGGCAGGAGCCGATGGCGGAACGTTGGAAGACGCGCGCGACGAGACATCTGCTATCGCTGGCAACTCAGACGAGCCCATACCTGATAACGCCGAGGGCGTCACAACCGACCCCAAACCGGGACCACAAACCACCGAGTCGGTTGCGCAAAGTGAGGCTGTGGGTGAGACAGCGATCGATTCACCGGGCCCTGTAAATGCTGAAAGCGACGCCGCGCCAGCCGACACCGCACTGGCGATGGCGCCGGAGGGAGAGGCAACCCCGGAACCTGAGGCCGCCTTGATACTGGAGCCTGAGATGCTGTCCGAGGATGATCCGGTCGCGCGCGCCGCCCTTTTTGCGACCGCAACGCCGCTGCCCGACATTGATCAGCTGCGCCCCCTACCTCCGTTTCGCGCGGACGCCTCAGGCCCCTTGGTAGTGCAATTCCAGATCAATTCCTCGGGAAAAATCACAGACTTGGAACAGGTGGCAATCACCACGGTCACAGAATCTGACGAGAGTGAGGCTGACACCACAGAAACTACGGCGTCACCCCAATTGGAAGAGAACCCGGCAGTGGACCGGTTGCTGCGCAAAATGCGGCGGATCCGCTTCCGGCCAGCGTATAAGGCGGGGGAAGCGGTGGAGACTGATATGATTGTGTGGTCTTTTGACATCAGCCCCACCCGTGATCAGGCGATGGCATTGCAACCATGACGAAGCGAATAACCCAGGCTATTGGAAACCCCAAAACCCTGTGCCGATTGCTTGGCGCCACGGGCATGGCGTCCGTGCTTTTGATGCTGGCGGGGTGCCCCTCGGCCAGCACGCCCACTACGCCCTCAATCCCCACGCCCCCTTCTGCGCCCTCAAGTTCTGGCGCGTCTTCGCCGAGCTCCGGGGGTGCGAGCAGCCCGAGCAGCTCCAGCACCAGCAGCGGCAGCGCAGGGTCGAGCAGCTCAAACTCGGGGGGGAGCAGCGGCTCCAGCGGCAGTAGCGCCAGTACGGGGGGCGCTAGCGGTGGCGCGACATCCAGCAGCGGTAGCGGCATGCCCGGCGGTGGCTCCGCGGGCGGCGGAAGCGACGGATCTGCCGGTGGCACCGAGACCGGACCCGCTGGCGATACCGGTTCGAGAGAACCGGGCTTTGGCGATATGGCCGGCGGCGCTGACCTGCCGTCGATGGTCGATACATTGCCGACTTTTGACGAGGACTATGGCGCCGCGGGCGACGGCAGCGGCGCTACCGATAGCGGCAATGCGGAGTCCGAAGGGGAATCCGCTACCAATAGTGGCAACTCTGACAACGGAGGCGGCTCAGGACGCGTCGCCGACGGCAGCACCTCTGGCAACGGTAGCGATTCACAGACCGGGCCGGGCACCCGCGCCAGTGGCGGCATGGAATCCAGCCCGGGCGCCGGGGGGCCGATGACGGCGGCTGAGCGAGTCGCGATTCTCGACAGGCAACTCGAAGAAAGCACCCGCGATTTCGACGGCATCATTTACGACGAAGAACAGCGCCAGCGCGACGCCGAGCGCGACCGCGCCGCGAAAACGGCGCAGTCCGCGGAAAGCGCAATCGAGTCTGAGCCCGGCGAAGATCCGGACTACGGTGGCGGCATGGCCAGCGCAGGCAGTGGCTCAGTTGGCGGTGGGATCGGCGGTCGCGGTGGCGCCCCACCGGCGGATGGCGCCAAATATCCGCCCCCGGCAGATATCCCGAATGGCAACGATGACGACGTGGTCGCCCGCCAGCTACGCGAGGCCGCCATGCGCGAACCCGACCCCGCGGTGCGCGACAAGTTGTGGAACGAATACCGCAAGTACAAGGGTATTGAGGCGCCCGAGTCATGATCCGACTGTTGCTGGGCATGTTAATCGGTCTGGGGCTGTTAACGGGCTGTGTCACCGAGACCGTCAAGTCCACGTCGGTGCCCGCACTCGAGGCACCCGATACCCTGACCCCCGAGGCTGAGCTCCTCGATGTGGGCGTCGTGATTTTGGATCCCGGTATCAGTGCCACCGAGGACGAAACCCTCGTTTACCCCGAGGTGCGCAAGGCCGAGGCCACCTTTATGGCGACCGAGCTCGCCGAGGTACTGACCGAGCAAGGCGGCTGGGGCGCGGTACGGGTGGTGCCGGATGATCGGCAGTTCTCAGATCTATTGGTGCGCGGCACCATTCTCGGGTCTGATGGTGAGAGCCTGGAGTTGAAGGTGTTGGTGAGCGACGCGCGCGGTAAGCTGTGGCTCGACAAAAGCTACCGTGGCATCACCAGCCGTTACGCTTATGAGCAAGGCACGCGGGTCAAGCAGGATCCCTTCCTCGCCGTCTACCGCATGATCGCTAATGACATGCTCGCCATATTTAATCGATTGCCTGCCGCAGAGCGCACAACAATTCGCCAGGTCGCCGAGATGCGCTTCGCGCGGGACTTTGCCAACGCCGGATTTGCCGACTACCTCGACGAGGACGCGGCGGGAAACATCACCTTGCGCCGGCTGCCCGCCGAGGACGATCCGATGCTCACACGGATCCGAGGTCTGCGGCAGCGGCACTACGTTTTTGTCGATACCCTGCAAGGGCATTACACCGGTTTCGCTGAAGATATGTACTCGCCGTATCAGGAATGGCGTAAAGCCAGCTATGAAGAGACCGTGGCGCTGCGCGAACTCGAGGCTGAATCGCAGCGCGAAATGATTGCAGGCGGTGCAGCTATTCTGGCGGGCATCGTGGCACAGTCTTCCGGCAACAGCGTCACGCGCACCGCCGGTGCCGTGGGCGTCATCGGCGGTGGCGCTCTGCTCAAAAGCGGTTTGGAAAAACGGGCAGAATCCAATATCCATTCACTGGCGCTCGAAGAACTTGGCCAGTCACTGGATGCCGAAATCACGCCGCGGGTGATCGAACTCGAAGACCGCACCGTGCGCTTGACCGGCAGCGTGGAAGATCAGTACGACCAATGGCGGGAACTGTTGGCGGATATCTATGCCGCTGAACTCGCCGCGCTCGAACCACCAGCCGCGGAGGCTTCAGCCGCTAATCCGCCCGCCGCTACTGATACCCAGGATTCGTGACCGACCACAAAGCGCAGCCCCTCTCCGCCACCGCCTTCGAACCCGCGCCGACCGCCCCCGAACCGGTTACCGCCGCGCCCGCAGGTGGGGACAATCGTGTTGTCATGATGGGTCTCGTCGCAGCGGGCGTGCTGCTGCTGTTTGTCTTTTTTGTACTACCGAACCTTGTAAGCACCGACGATCCTGCCGCCATTGAGCGCAGTGCCGACAGTACTGCGCCCGCAGTGACGGTCGCGGGCCAGAGAGCCCCGGCCACGGCGGCCGCCGAAGGAGCGGGCCGCAGCCCCTTCGCCGAGGCGCAGGAGAGTGCGCTACGCCGCGAAGCACAGGAAGTGCTGCAGGCGCTGTTGTCGCTTCAGGAATCATTGGATTCGCGGGGTGCGGCCCGCTGGGGCCAACCTCCGTATGGCAACGCACTCGAGGCCGCCGCGGCCGGCGATACCGCTTACCGGGAGCGCGCCTTCGGCGACGCCACTGCGCAGTACCAGCGTGCGCTCGACACCCTCCTCACACTGGAGGCCAGCCTGCCGACGCGCATCGAGGCACTGCACGACACGGTCATAGCGGCGATTGAATTGGGGGATATGCTGGCGGCGCCGGCACGCTTTACGGAACTGTCCGAAATGGCTCCGGCCGACGTGCGGCTGATTGCACTGGAGGATCGAATTCGCGCCTTGCCTGAGGTGGTTGCGGCGCTGCAAGCAGCGGAGTCCGCCGAGGCGGCCCGCGATCTCAGCGGCGCGGTCGCCGCAGCACAAACCGCAACACAAATCGATCCCGCGCATCGACGCGCACAGCAACGTTTAAACACCCTGCGCGGCGCCCTCACCCGCCAACAATTCACCGATGCCATGACTGCCGGCTACGGCGCACTCACGGACGCGAATTATGATCGCGCCGAGTCGCAATTTCGCACCGCGGCAAAGCTGATCCCGGGCGCCCCGGAGCCCGCATCGGCACTGGCAGAGGTAGCGCAGGCGCGAACACAGGCAAAACTACTTGGTCTGAACCAATCTGGCCTGCAAGCGGAGCAGGACGAACGCTGGGCAGAAGCGGTCACCACTTATCAAGAAGCGCTGGCGATAGACCCACTGCTGCTGTTTGCCACCGAGGGTATCGCGCGGGCTACCCCCCGGGCGGCACTCGATGAGCGGCTGGAAGCCATCCCCAAGGAGCGCGATCGATTAATCGACGCGCGCATCATGGGCCTCGCGCAGGCCACGGTCGCCGAGGCCACGGCCATATCCGCGCCGGGACCAAGGCTGCAATCGCAAATCGAGGCGGCACAGGCGACACTCCTGTACGCCAGCACACCCGTGGCTGTTGCGCTGACCTCCGACGGTATGACTGATGTCACGCTGCTGCGGGTCAAACGCTTGGGCACACTCACTAGAGAGACCTTGTCTTTGCGGCCCGGGGTTTATACCGCCGTTGGCATTCGCGACGGATTTCGCGACGTCCGGGTGCAATTCGAAGTGCGACCGGGTGAGCAAAATGCCGTCGAGGTACGATGTGTCGATGCCATTTGAGCAACGTCCATGAGTGACCCCGATAGCAACATGACGCCCGCGCCGTTGACACCGGCCCCACAGGCTGGCCGTGGCGAACAACTCACTGCCGCAAGCTTCGAGCCGCTGAGTCACGCCGCAGCAGAGAAGCGCCGCATCGCGCCGGCGCAAATCCTCATGGGTGTTGCCGCCGCTGTCGTCATCGGGCTGTTGTTCTTCTTGTTCACTGCGCGGTCGCTCACGCTCAATATCGATACCGACGCCGACGCCCGCTACTCACTCAGCGGCTTGCATTGGGCATTCGGCGACCGGTTACTGGTGCGCCCCGGTGACTACGCGCTCGCCGTCACGGCAGACGGCTATCACCCCTACGAGCAGGTGATTACCGTGGGTGACGCCGACACTCAGCAATTGGATATCAAACTTGCACCCCTGCCGGGAACGCTAACGATTAATACCACGCCCGCCGGGGCAACACTGACACTCGATGCGCTGCCCTTGGGTCCTGCCCCGATTGCGTCGCTGTCTTTGGAAGCCGGGGATTACCGAGTGACAGCGGCGCTGCCACGCTATCAACGCTGGGAAGGCAACGTCTCCATCGTCGGCAGACAGCAAGACCAAACCCTCGAGGTCGCGCTGGTACCCGACTGGGCACAGGTGCGCTTTAGCACCACCCCGGTCTCGGTCACGGCCAGCGTCGATGGTGAACCCACCGACATCACTGACGATGGCGTCGCGGTGTTATCCGGCGAGCGGACGCTGGTACTCAGTGCGCCGGGCTTCGTGCCTGAAGCAATCACGCTCTCTGTCGTGGCGGGCGTCGATCAAACTCTCGGCGACATTAGGCTCACGCCAGCCGATGCCACACTCACGCTCGAGAGCGTGCCGCCGGGCGCCGGTGTGAGCGTCGACGGCACCTTCGCGGGGCTAACGCCCCTCGTCGTGCCGCTCAGTCCGAGCGAGGGCCACGCCGTGAGAGTCTCAAAGGCGGGCTTTAAACCCGGCACCTTCAATGTGACGTTGGCGCGCGGGGAGACCGCGGGCCGCACCATCACACTCGAGCCAGAACTCGGCGAGGTGCGCTTTGACATCACCCCGGCGGAGGCAGAGCTGGTCATCAATGGCCGGACCATGGGCAAAGGCAACCAGCTCCTATCCCTCCCGGCAATCGCACAACAAATTACCGTCCAGTTGGAGGGCTATGCCCCTTTCGAGGCGACCGTACAACCCAAACCGGGTTTGCCGCAGCTCATTAGCGTAACGCTGCTGACTGACGCTGCGGCGCGCAAGGCCGCGATGACCCCGACACTCTCCACTACACTCGGGCAAACCCTGGTGTTGATCGATCCGTCGGTCGAAACCCAGAACCCGTTCACTATGGGTGCCTCACGTCGCGACCCCGGGCGCCGCGCCAACGAAGTTGAGCACCCGGTGGAATTAAAGCGCGCTTTTTACCTGGCGACGACTGAGACCACCAATGCGCAATTCCGGCAGTTCGAGGCCAGCCACGACTCAGGGCTCATCGAGAGCTACTCACTGGATCGAGACCTTCAGCCGGTTGCCGGTATCAGCTGGCAACAGGCGGCGAGCTTTTGTAATTGGCTCAGTCGCCGCGAGGGGTTAGCGCCGTTTTATCGCGAAAATCAGGGCATCATTATTGGCTTTAACCCCAGTAGCACGGGCTACCGACTGCCCAGCGAAGCTGAGTGGTCCTTTGCCGCGCGCATCGACGGCGACGCCGTGCGCCGCTTTGCCTGGGGCGACGAGTTCCCACCGAGTCGAGTGGTCACCAATGTGGCCGATAACACCTCGGCACTGGTCACCGGCCGGATCCTCAACGGGTACACAGATCAGTTCGTGGTGTCGGCACCGGTGGGCAGCTTTCCGCCCAACCATCGCGGACTCCATGATATGGGTGGTAATGTTGCCGAGTGGATGCACGATGGCTATCGCATCCCCTCCGCTAATGCGGAGCTGGAGATTGACCCACTCGGTGAGCAACGGGGCGACAATTACGCCATCCGCGGGGGCAGCTGGGCGCTGAGTCGACTGTCGGAACTGCGGCTGACCTTCCGGGATTATGGAGAACGAGGACGCGATGATCTGGGCTTTCGAATCGCACGCTATGCAGAGTGATCATTCCCGCGGGGTGTGGCTACGGAGCGTGTGGGTCGCTGTGGCGTTACTGATGGTGGCCCCGGCGATCGCGCAGCCCGCTGCCGAGGTGCCAGAAGCCACCGAGTCGGTCGCGGTAGAAGCGGGCGAGACCCCCACCGAACCGACTGATAATGCCGTCGCAGCACCCACCGAGGTGGCACCCGGTACCATAGTGGATTACGAACCTACGGAATCGATTTCGGAAGACCTCTCGGTATCGTTTCCCGTGGATATTTGATCAACACAGGAGCCGACCATGAAGTTGCGTTTACCTTCGGAGTTCCTTTTTCAGGTGTTCGCGCTGCTGTTTGCGGTGATCGTGGTACATGCGGCCTACGTAGGGGTGATCCGCCCCAGCGCAGATTCACAGCTGGCGCTGCAAGCGGCACAGCAAGCCGCAGGTGAAACGCCGACCGGGAATCGCTCACTCACCGTGGTGATCAAAGACTACGAGCAGGAAGCCTGTTTTATTCTCATGCTCTGGGCGCTGGCGATTATGGGACTCAAGGCGACGCGCACGCGCGCCGAAGTGGTGATGCTTAGCCGCGAGCTGATCGCAATCCCTGAGGGCACAAGTATCCTGCCCCGCGACGCGCGCGAACAATCACGCTCTCTCGAATCCCTACCCGTCGAAGAACAGGACTACCTATTGCCTCGCGCGCTGAGCAATGCGCTGAGTCGCTTTACCACCACGGGAAGCATCCCGGCCGTGTCCGACGCGGTGCGCGAGCAGTGCGATATTGAAGCCGACCGACTCGACTCCGAGCTCTCAATGGTGCGCTACATATCATGGGCGATCCCGTCGATCGGATTTATCGGCACCGTTAGGGGCATTGGCGATGCACTCGGTCAGGCCTACAAGGCTGTCGAGGGGGATATCTCCGGCGTCACCGTGAGTCTCGGGGTAGCTTTTAATAGCACCTTCGTCGCGCTGGTCTTGTCGATCATCATCATGTTTGCACTGCACCAGTTGCAGCTCTCTCAAGAGCGTCTGGTACTGAATACGCAGCGTTACATTGACCGGCACCTCATCCGGCACCTCTCTGTACCCCGTGGTTAATACCGTGTCAGTGATACCCCGCTACTAATGCAATTACTCGACTGCAACGATGCGTCTCTGCGCTTGTGGCGCGATGACCAGGACACCTTTTCGATCGGCATCGCATGGTTCGACGAGCATCGCTACCATTTTGGTGACAGCGCTTGGCGGCAAGCGCGTCGCGCGCCGCGCGCGGTCAATAACCGCTACTGGCATCGACTCTCGACACAACCTTTGAGCCCCGCGCTGGGGCCCGCACGCCACACCGCGGATCTGGTTCACGCGCATCTGGAGGCCTTACTCGCTGACACGTCGGGCGAGATCACCTTGGTGATCCCCGGTGTCATGGAGCCGGCGCAGTTGTCCCTGCTCCTCGGTATCCTGCAGACCTTACCCGCCACCCCTACCGCCGTTGTGCACCGTAGCGCGCTGATCGGCGCAGGACAGGGCGAAGCCTGCGCTCATGTGGAACTGCACTTGCACCAAGCGAGCGTGACCGCGGTTGCGATTGCCGACCACAGCGCGATAGCCGGAGAAACACAGCTCCTCCCGGGCTCAGGCTTGCTGGGGCTCATCGACGAAATTGCCGAAATTATCGGGCAACAATTTGTCAGTCAGACGCGGTTTGATCCGCAGCGCCGCGCGGACACAGAGCAATCGTTATACGAGCAGATACCAAGCTTATTGCGCTCGCTCGCGGCGCAAGGTGAAGTCAGCTGCGCGGTGGAGGGTCATACTGCCCGCATCAATACCGAGATGTTACGGCCGGTGGGCCAGTACTTTTCAGCGGCGCTCGCCCCACTGATCCCGGCGGGCACCTCCTTGATCGCACTCGACAGTTTGCTCGCCATACTGCCCGGGCTGTCACTGTCATCAGCGACGGGCGAGGCTCTGCTCATCCGTACGGTGACACCGGAGGCCATCACCAAGGCCAGCGCGAGTTTGCCACCGCCGGGCGGGGAGCTGGTATTCCAGCGTCAAGTGGGCTGCGTCAGCGCCGACACAACCGCCGCCGATACAACCCCACAAGCACGTATCACAATGCCAGCAATCACCCACTATCTGCTTGCCGGGCGCGCTAAGCCGTTGACCGCCGGTGCAATCATTGCCACGGGTATCACGGTAGTAAGCGCCGGAGAGATTGCGATTGCCGAGGGTGCGGACGCGACGCTTAATAATGCACCGGTCGATGGCGTCATCCACCCCGAGGTGGGTGACACGCTGATGGCCAGTGGCGTCGAGGTGCACTTTATCGCCGTGGAGTCATAACGAGTGGCGCGTCGCAAGCGACAATCCTCCACGTTTAACCTCAGCTTTCTCGACATCATGTCCTGCGGCTTCGGCGCCGTGGTGCTGGTGTTTTTGATTATCGATCACTCACTCGAAGTAGAAATTCAAACGGTCAACGCAGAGGTGCTCGCCGAGGTCGATCTGTTGGAAGAAGACATCCGTGAGGGTGAGGCCGGATTGGTCCGCTTGCGCAATGCGCTTGATGAGGCTGATCTCGAGATCGTTGAGGCCGACGGCCTGGCGCGGCGGATCACTGAAGAGCTCGATGAATACGAAGCCTTGATCGCCTCCATCGAGGAGTCCGGCGTGAGCGACACCGACGCGATTGCCAAATTGCAGGCCGAGATCAACCGGCTCGAAGACACCATCCGGTTGCTGGAAGAAGCGGCGGAAGCCGAGGCCGGGCGCAGTGCGCGCGAATTTGTTGGCGAGGGCAACCGCCAGTACCTCACCGGCCTCAACCTCGGCGGGCAACGCATCGCTATCTTGGTAGATACCTCGGCCAGCATGCTGGCAAACCAGTTAATCAACGTAATCCGGCTACGGAACATGGACCCCGCACTGCAGAAGCAGGCGGGCAAGTGGACGCGGACCCTCGCTACCGTCGACTGGCTCACGGCACAGCTACCCGTGAATGCGCAGTTCCAGGTCATTACCTTCAATACCACTGCCCAACCGGTGATTGCCGAAACCGCGGGTCAGTGGCTGCAAGTGGCAGACACACCGAAACTTGAAGCGATCAGCCTAGCGCTGCGTGACCAACTCCCCCAGGGGGGCACCAGTCTGCATAACGCCTTCAGTGCGCTCAGCGCCCTGCCGAGCCCGCCGGACAATATCTTTCTCCTCACCGACGGCCTGCCCACTCAGGGCGAGCGCCCCCCGCGCGGGAGCAAAGTCAGCGGCAACGACCGCCTGAAGCTCTTTCGCGAGGCAATCCGGCGGCTGCCGGGCGGCGTGCCGGTAAACATTATTCTGTTGCCAATGGAGGGTGACCCCATGGCCGCTTCGGAGTACTGGCAGCTGGCCCGCGCCTCGAGCGGCAGCTTCTTGTCGCCCTCGACGGACTGGCCCTGAGCGCTGCCGATGCGAGCCCGACGCGCCCCCGCTGAGTTTTCCTTATCCTTTCTGGACGTCATTTGCTGTGGCTTTGGCGCCGTGATTCTGTTGCTGATGATCACGAAGACGGTGCAGCCACAGGTGATCGAGCAGGCAATGGTCGATGCCGAAGCGGCGGTGGCAGACCTGACCGAGCAATTGTTTGAGATTCGCGGTGAGACCACGATTCTCAATCGGGATCTCAATGTGAAACGCGAGCAGATCTCTGAGTACGAAGCGCGTATCGCCATTCTGCAAGGCACGCTGGCGCGAACCCGTTCGGAATATGACGCGCTCAACACCTCAAGGAATGCCAACGCCATCATCCGCGAACAGCTTGCCATCGCGCGGCAAAAGCTCTCCGAGGAAGAGCTTCGCCTGCTCGGCCGCGACGCGGAGAAGAAAAATCAGTTGATTGGCGGCATCCCGGTCGACAGCGAGTACATCATTTTTATTATCGACACCTCGGGCTCGATGTTTTCCTACGCGTGGGAGCGGATGCTCCGGGAGATGGAGGCCACCCTCAACATCTACCCCGAGGTAAAGGGGATTCAGGTGCTCAACGACATGGGCAACTATTTATTCAGCCGCTACCGCGGCGAATGGATCCCGGACACACCCGCGCGACGCAGCCTCATTCTGCAAAACCTGCGCAACTGGAATGTGTTTTCCAACTCGTCTCCGGTGGAGGGCATCACCAATGCGGTGCGCACGTTCTATGACCCCGGCAAAAAAATCTCGATCTACGTTTTTGGCGATGAATTCACCGGGCCCTCGATAGAGGAGGTCGTGCGCACGGTGGACCTCCTGAATAACGAGGCTGCCAACGGCGAACGCCGGGTGAGGATCCATGCGGTGGGCTTTCCGGTGCAGTTTATCCGCCCGCCTGAATTACAGGCGACCGGAGTTCGGTTTGCTACACTGATGCGGGAACTCACCCTAAGGAATGGGGGTAGCTTCGTTGGCCTCAACGACTTCAGACCGT
>CAYQUE010000044.1:0-11278 GCA_964420615.1 uncultured Alteromonadaceae bacterium
AGACTCGGCCAGTTGCATCAGTCGAATTGCCGCAGACAAGCCGGCAGGGCCCGCTCCGACTACGACTACGTCAAACTCCATCGACTCTCTTTCCACACCACACCTCGCGACTTTTCTAGCGGCTCGTCGGTAATCTCCAACATCACCGAAATCCATTAGAATCCGGAGCTGTTGAGTGCTTTACTTTGCGGCGGCATGATACACTAACATGGCCGTACTAGCAGGTTTGCGAGGTGATACAGGCGTGGGGGCCCCAGTGGTGCCCGGCGTTAGAAAAGGGTCCAGAGACGGCCCTGAGCGGTCCTCGCAAGTCGATGAGTGAGAAACAGCCCCGTAAGCGGCAGCAAACAATCTACACAAAGATCTGGAATTATCTGGAGACACCATGAAAGCATTGGTCGCGGTAAAACGCGTGGTGGATTACAACGTCAAGGTGCGGGCAAAAGCCGACGGCAGTGACGTTGATCTGAACAACGTCAAAATGGCGATAAACCCATTCTGTGAAATTGCGGTCGAGGAAGCGGTGCGCCTTAAAGAGGCAGGCACGGTCTCTGAGATTATTGCGGTCTCGGTCGGTGAGAGTAGTTGCCAGGAGCAAATTCGAACCGCGCTGGCCTTGGGTGCGGATCGCGGCATTCACGTCGAGGTCGAAGGGAAACCTGAGCCGCTTTCTATTGCGAAACTTCTGAAAGGCGTGATCGAAAAAGAGTCCCCAGATCTTGTGATAATGGGAAAGCAGTCGATTGACGGCGACAACAACCAGACAGGGCAGATGCTGGGTGCGCTGACGGGTATGGGGCAGGGAACATTTGCGTCGGAGATTAAAATCGCTGACGGGGCAATCGAGGTGATCCGCGAGGTCGACGGCGGTTTGCAGACCGTGGCCTTGACCTTGCCCGCCATCATTACTACCGATTTGCGGTTGAATGAGCCGCGATACGCATCCCTTCCAAATATCATGAAAGCGAAGAAGAAGCCGCTTGATACGTACACGCCCGAGGACCTGTCAGTGGCAGTGACGTCTCACGTGACCCAGGTCAGTGTGGCGCCTCCTCCGGAGCGCGCAGCTGGAATCAAGGTAGAGGACGTAGCGCAGCTTGTCGACAAGCTCAAAAACGAGGCCAAGGTGATCTCATGAAAACACTGGTAATTGCAGAACACGACAACAGTACTCTGAAAGCCGCTACGCTGAACGCTGTTGCGGCGGCGCAGGCCATGGGAGGCGAGGTCGACATACTGGTTGCGGGCGCCAATTGCGGCGCTGTTGCCGACGCTGCCGCGCAAGTGTCCGGCGTGACCAAGGTAGTGTGCGCCGACAACCCGGCCTATGAACATCAGCTCGCTGAGAACGTCAGCCTACTGATTGCAGAACTCGGTGCGGGTTATGACAACCTGCTCGCCGCATCTACCGCCAATGGTAAAAACATTATGCCCCGTGCGGCGGCGTTGCTAGACGTAGGACAGATTTCTGACATCCTTTCAGTCGAAGGGGCGGATACGTTCAAGCGCCCAATTTATGCTGGTAACGTCATTGCTACCGTGCAATCGGCCGATCCCAAGAAAGTGATCACGGTGCGCACAACCGCGTTCGATGCGGTGGCTGCTGAGGGCGGCAGCGCGACCATTGAAGCCTGTGCTTCAGTCCATGACGCTGGTGTATCGCGGTTCATTCGTGAAGAAGTCGCTCAGTCGGATCGTCCTGAATTGACGTCGGCCTCGGTCGTGATATCGGGAGGTCGAGGCATGCAGAATGGTGACAACTTTAGCTTGCTCGAGGGCATCGCCGACAAACTTAACGCGGCTATCGGTGCCTCAAGAGCGGCGGTCGACGCTGGTTTTGTTCCCAACGACTATCAGGTAGGGCAAACCGGCAAGATCGTCGCGCCGGATCTGTATATCGCCGTCGGTATTTCTGGGGCGATTCAGCATCTCGCCGGCATGAAGGACAGCAAAGTCATTGTTGCGATTAACAAGGACGAGGACGCACCGATTTTTCAGGTTGCTGACTACGGTCTGGTAGCCGACCTTTTCGAGGCGCTACCCGAGCTGGAAGCCGCCATATAGCGATACCGAGCTTGTCTCGAACTGCGCCGGGCCCAGCCCGGCGTTTTTTTAGTCGCGGCGCAAGTCGTCGCGCAGCGCGATCGGCGTGGGTAGCGTCAATACCACCAAATAACTCGAGACCAGCAAAGTCAGCACCGTTGAGGCTTGGATTAAGGTGGCCGCCTCTGTGCTTAGCAGCCCCTTGGAAACACCGAGAAACGCGATTAAAAGGGCGAACTCGCTGCATTGTCCGAGGCGTAATCCCAGATTCCAGGCTAGTTTGGGCTCAGCGCAGATGCCTCTGACTAGCCATTGGTAGACAACCGGCTTGATCGCTAAAAGCAGGGCCGCCATAGTGACTGCAGGTATCAGCACGGCGGGAAGCACCTGCAGGTCGAGCCCGCTCCCAACCGAAAAGAAAAACACGACGAGAAAGAAATCTCTCAGTGGCTTTAGCGAGATGGCGATATATTGAGCAATCGGGCTACTGGCAATACTGACGCCCGCGATAAACGCGCCAATTTCCGCAGAGAGGCCGAGCCAAATTGCCAGCTCCGCCATTCCCAGGCACCAGCCGATCGACAGTAAAAAAATGTACTCGTGATAACGGTCGAAGCGCCGAATTAGCGAAAGCAGCACCGTTCTAACGCTCAGCCAACTGATAAAGCCGAGAAACGGCAGGGTAAGAAGTGGCATGAAGAGCTGCAGCCCCGCTTGCGCGCCGGAGTCGGCACTCTCCATCACGACCAGGACGATAATGGCCATGACGTCTTGAAAGAGCAGTAGGGCAATCATCAGCTCACCTAGGTGCCGGTGGTGTAGCACCGTCGTTGGCAGCAGCTTTATTCCGATGATCGTAGAGGAAAAAACCAGCGCGGCGCTTATGAGTAGCGCATCGATCTGACGAAAGCCAAAGGCCAGGCTGAGCCCATAGCCGACCGCTGCAAAAATAGCGGTACTGACCAGCGCAACCAGCGTCGACTGACGCAGGCTATTCCAGAGCGCACTCGGTTTCATATCAAGGCCCAGCAGGAACAGCAGGAGAATGATGCCGACATGACCGGCGCCGGAGACAAGAGACGCATCGGATACCAGACCTGTGCCGTGGGGTCCGAGCGCGATGCCAAGCGCGATATAGGCGATGATGATCGGCTGTCTCGCGTAGAGCGCGACAGATGACAGTACCGCCGCTCCGAGAAAAATAGCTGCAAATGTAAATGTAATGCCGGTTTCCACCGTGTACAGGACTCCATTAACCCGTGTTGCAGCAGTCGTAGAGGCTGTTTCCCCCGACCCGCCGCAGCGCGGTCTATTGTCCCATACCTAGGGCAGTCGCGGCTCGCTGCTCCGACCGTTTGTTGGGCGCTGATTGACGACTGTGCAAATGTGAACTGACCGAGTACAATCCGCGCGCGCTGGCGCTTGCCGGCTCATTTCTTGGCACTAAACACAGGCAAGGCTTCCTAATGTCAAAAAGCAAGATTGAAGACGGTGTGGCAGACGCTATTGCGGCGACAGCAATCATCTCTATTGCATTGGTAACTCTGGTCATTTGGTTGAGCGGTTTACCGAGCTAGATTCAGGGCCTCGTCGAATCGATCGCGGTCGACATTACCGCCGCTCAGCGTAATCACAACGATCTGCCCTGAAAAACGTTCCGGCTGAGCCAGCAGACTTGCCACACCAATGGCGCCGCTCGGTTCGAGCCTCACGCCCAGCTGTTCCCAGATGAGCTTCATCGCGCGCCTGACCAGATCATCGGACGCCGACATCCCTTGAGCACGATTGTGCTGATTGATGACGAAGGTGATTTCGCCCGGTTCCGGCGCCAATAGGCCATCACAAATACTGACCGCTGTTGCGGGAGCCGTAGAGCGCTTGCCGACCTGAAACGACTGCAAATGATCATCCCAGCCCTCCGGCTCCGCGGTGATGATGCTTAACTCAGGGTAGTGCCACCGCAAATAAGTGCCTGTCCCCGCGGCAAAGCCTCCACCTCCCGTGCACACGAGCAGACTGTCGGGGGTCAGAGAGAGCTGCTCTGTGATTTCGACTCCGCAGGTGCCTTGCCCCGCAATCGTATGCCAGTCATCGTAGGGTTTAACGATCGGGGCATCCGACTGTGCACAGAGCGCTGTCGCGATTGCTTCGCGACTTTCGCGCTCTCGATCATAGAACACAATGGCAGCGCCTAATGATCGAATTTTCGCTAACTTAGCTCTCGGGATGTCTGACGGCACGACAATCGTCGCACGCATATTCAAGCAGTGCGCCGCGTAGGCGACGCCAATCCCGTGGTTCCCAGATGAGAAGGCGACGACATCTTGCTGACCAGTCGCGCGAAGCTGGGACATGGCGTGGAGCGCGCCACGGATTTTGAATGAGCCAGTCGGTTGTAGGCACTCAGCTTTAAGGTGGACTTCGCCGCGGATGAGTCGATCCAAATAAGGTGCTCTGATCAAAGGTGTGTGGCTGGTGTAGCGGTGCACGTTGGAACAGGCAGCTTCGATGTCCAGAACCAGTCGCTCACTATCAATGGAGGCGCCACTGGGGTACGGCGATGTGCGTGTCACGTGGTCAAAGCGGAGACAAGCAGTGCGAGTGCCGAGATAAAGGCGATGGTGAGCGCCGCACCGATAACGATGAACTGCGCAACGGAGCCTTGCGCAAAATCCCGCTCTCGATTGGCATTGCTCTGGACGCCAAAGCCTGCCGACAGCGCTGACCGGAGCGCTTGGCCCCACGAATTTCTACGGGGTGTCTCCGGCACGGGTGCTCGATCGGTTCTTTCTGGATGCTCTTCCATCAAGGTCTGCAAATCCTGCGCTGTGGAGGCCGGATTATAGCGGCGCTGAGTGTGCGTGTGTCGTTTCCCAAGATGCCCGAGGGCAGGATCGTTGTGGGGTAAGTTCGATCACGGTATTATCCGACCATTAAGGTTGGTTATTACTTGGGATACGACTATGGTCACCATCACGGAGTCAGCGCAGGCCTATCTTGCGGAGCTCCTCTCCAAGCAGCAAGACGCCCTTGGGGTACGTGTTTTTATCAACGACCCTGGTACCCCGCGCGCGGAGACCTGCATTGCCTACTGTCGAGAGGGTGATGTTGAGGAGGGTGACGTAGAGGAGGCTTTTGAGGCCTTTACGGCGTGGTTTCAAGGACGCAGCATTCCCTTTCTCGAAGACGCACTGGTCGACTATTCGCCAGACCGGATGGGCGGGCAGTTAACGATTAAGGCGCCCAACGCCAAGATGCCGAGAGTATCGGATGACAGCCCGATCGAGGATCGCATCAACTATGTGTTGTACAACGAGGTTAACCCGTCTTTGGCGGCACACGGGGGGGAGGTGTCGCTGATTGAGGTGACGGAGGACCAGTTTGCGGTGCTTCGGTTTGGTGGGGGCTGCCAAGGGTGTAGCGCAGTGGATATGACCCTCAAGGGTGGCGTCGAAAAAACCCTCCTCGAGCAGATTCCTCAGCTTGCCGGCGTGCGCGACAGTACTGACCACACGGACCGAAGTCAGGCGTATTACTAGCGCCCCAGGCGAGGACATCATCTTTCTGCGCGTGTAAGGGCATGGGATACTGGCGCCTATGCCGAGCGCCGTAGATCTCTCTCTCTTTTCGGATTATCTGAAGAACAATCAGCCGGTTCTGACACCGGGTAAACGGCTCGCACGTGAAATTGCTGCGAGCTGGGCTGCGATCGCCTCGGGGCAAGGAGTGGCACAGAAGCCTGTGGTCGAGCCGGTCGATGCCTGGCTAGAGGCGGTGTGGCGAAACTGGGTCGAAGAGGGGCGACTGGCCCCGAGGCGTCTACTGACACGTCATCAAGAACTCATGTTGTGGCGGCAGGTGATTCGTGCAGATGCGGACGGTCGCCAGACGTTCCGCCTGACACACCCCAAAACGGCCGCAGTTCGGGCCCGTGCATCCTGGGAGAAGCTGCTCGCCCACGAGGGACTAGGGATCAAAGACTGCTGGTCTTATTTTGAGGACGAAGAGGACTGCGCGGTGTTCGCTCAGTGGGCGAAGCAGTTTGAGCGCCTACTGATAGATAAATCTGTAGTGACCCGATTTCAGGCGTATCAAGAGCTTCTGAGTGTTGAACCGGAGTGCCGGCGCCCAGTGGCATTGTTTGGCTTTCCCGCACCGCCGCCGCTGACCTTAAAAGCGCTGAAACACCTCGCTGATGTCTCATTAATCGACCCTGCGAACAAGGCGTCAGACGGGGCGTTGGAAACCCGCGCTTATCGTTCCAGCGAGGAGGAGTTGGCGGCCGCGGCGAAATGGGCATTTGAGGTATATCAGAGCGGGGCGGGGCGCGCGGCCATTGTGCTTATGGAGCTGGAGAAAGATAGGCCTCTTCTTGAGTACTATCTGCGCGAGCAGTTTGACTGCCTCGACGCCGCTTATAACGATCTTCCGGTGAATTTCTCCACCGGCATGGCCCTTTCGGCGACGCCAATGTATCGCGATGCGTTGCTGGCGCTCGAATGGGAGAGCCGGTCCCTCACCCGCACCGAGTGGCTAGCCCTCATGCGGTCGCCTTACCTGCCGGGACAGCTTTCTGGGAGTGAGAATCTGGGAGTGGTGATAGCCCAATTCGCTTCGGGTAGTGCCACTGTGGAGATGGCAGATGCCATGCACATTTGCTCACGCGAATGCCCCGATGCACCGATTACTGAGGTATTGCGCCTATTGCGGGCTGACCGTGCCCATATCGGGGTAAAGAGTCTCCAGGATTGGGCGGAGATTATTCGCGGCAAACTGCTAACGTGGCGATGGCCTTATCGAGGCGACCTGGACTCGATCGAATTCCAGCAGCTGGAGCGTTTTGAGGCCAGCCTAGACACCCTTGCGCAACTGGCAGTCACGCTACCGCATCAGCGCTACGAGCACGCGGTGGCGTTATGGCGCAGCGCGCTCGATGAGCAGATGTTTCAGCCCAAAACCGCCTATGGCAGCCTTCAAGTTTTAGGTCCGTTGGAGACTCTTGGGCTCACGTTTGACCAATTATGGATTGCTGGAGCACGGCGAGGTGCTTTTCCTCGAACTCCCGTGATTGATGCCTTTCTGCCAATTCGACTCCAGCGGCTATTGGACCTCGCCGATATTGATCAGACGCGTATAGAGCGAGAAGCGCGCGACATGCTTGGGCTTTGGCGAGCCTCGGCGATGCACGTGACAGCAAGCTTCGCGGCATTCCAACAAGGGTTGCCACAACGCGTTAGCGCGCTGCTGCCCGAACCCGAAACGATTTCTGATGTAGATCATTTTCCACCAGCGCGCTGGACCTCAGCGGCCGAGATTGAACATTATGGGGATGACGCCCCAGTCCCCATTGATGACTTGGGGTTGGCGGGCGGTAGCGCGTTGATCCGTGATCATGCCGCCTGCCCATTTCGCGCGTTTGTCCGGCATCGATTAAAACCTGCCCAATCGCAGGCGCCTGTATTCGGCATTTCCTCACTGGAGCGAGGCACTTTGATCCATGATGTGATGTTTTACATCTGGAAGCAGCTCGGCGACCACGAGTCTCTGACCGCGTTAACCGCTGACCAAGAGCAATCGATGGTTGATGTTGCTGTCAGCGAGGGTATGTCCTTGCTGGAGTCGCGTGGGGCGCGCAAGGGGTTCAGCATCAGGCAACGGGTTGGGGAGGCCTGCTGGTCACTGGAGCGATCGTACGTCATAACGATCACCCGTCGGTGGTTGGCGCTGGAAAAAACACGCACGCGCTCTTACAAGATTGCAGCGTTAGAGCAGGAGTCAACGCTCGCTTTGGGCGAGTTGACGTTGTCACTCCGGCCGGACCGGGTCGACGCGTTGGAGGGAGGGGAGCGGCTGTTGATTGATTATAAAACGTCCGCGCCGGCACGTTCCAAGTGGTTGGGAGATCGCCCGGAGGAGCCACAGCTGCCGCTATACACGCTGATGGATCCTGAGATTAAAAGTATCGCGTTCGCTTCGTTGTCTGATGATATGCAGTTTGTGTCGTTGGGTAGTGGCCATGGCTTGAATCAGTCTTCTGAGCAACCCATGGAAAAGCAAACTCGAGGCGAGGTCAGCAACTGGGAGGATATGACCGCGCATTGGCGCACGACATTGACTGCCATCGCCGACTCGATTGCGATGGGCACCGCATCGGTGGACCCTTCGCCACGTGCTTGTGATTACTGCGACCTGCATTCTGTGTGCCGCATTGGACAGCGCGCTCATCCAACTGCAGTCACCGAAGGGGTGGCTGAGTGACGATCTCAGACGAGGCAGCGCGGCAACAAGCCATCGATCCAACGCAGAGTTTTTGTGTCAGCGCGCCCGCTGGCTCAGGCAAGACGGAGCTGTTGACCCAGAGGCTACTGGGGCTGTTAGCCAGAGTGGAGCGACCAGAACAGGTGCTCGCGATCACCTTTACACGTAAAGCGGCCGGTGAAATGGTCGCGCGCGTCTTGGAAAAGCTCGGCGAAGCTGAAGCAGAGACGCCGGTATCAGAACCGCACGAGCAAGTGACCCGGGAGCTGGCTAAGCGCGTTCTGGCGCACGCGCGAGAGATGGGGTGGCGGCTGGATGAAACTACGCTGAACGTGCGGACCATTGACAGCTTCTGTCACGAGATCACCCGTCAGATGCCGATACTAAGCGGTACGGGAGGGTTAGTTGAGCCCGCCGATGACCCGGCGCCGCTATACGAGAGTGCGGCGAGCCAACTTTTATTGCGAGGCGCCGAGTCAAATGAATTGGGCGCGGCAATTCGCAATTTGCTCGCCCATTTCGATAACCGTTGGGCCCATGTGCGGGATTTGCTGACCACGTTGTTGGGTCGTCGCGGCGACTGGGGTCCATACGTTGGCCAGCACCATGACCCCGCTAAAGCCAAACAAGCTTTGCTCGATACGGTTTCCGATCTAATCGAGTCCCGCTTGGAGACGCTGTGCCGCGAGTGCGCGCACGTACTGCCTGAGCTCGAAGCCGCGATGAACGAAGCTCAGGCGATCCTCAACGGCCCCAGCGTCTCCTTGTCCGCAAATCTTTCCTGTCTTGCAGATTGGCGTCTCGCCGGTGCAGTGCTTCTGACCGCCGCTGACGAGTGGCGCAAGCCCGGGGGGGTCAATGTCAAGCTGGGGTTCGAGAAGGGTAGCGCTGCCAAGCAACAGATGGTCGATGTCTTGCAAGCGCTCGAGGGAAATACGGTCGTGCAGTCACTCTTGATAGAGATGCGGGCACTGCCTGAGCCGGGAGAGGGAGGCGAGGCGTGGGAATTGCTCGTGACGCTGTCTTCGATACTACCCCTGCTGCAGGCGCATCTGTTGCTTGAATTTCAACGATCAGGGGAAGTGGATCACACGCATGTTGCGCTCGCTGCCATCGACGCCCTTGGCGCGGATGAGTCACCAACGTTCCTCGCCCAGCGATTGGATTATCAGCTTGAGCACATCTTGGTCGACGAGTTTCAGGATACATCAGTACCTCAGGCGGAGTTTCTGCGGCGCTTAACGCGGGGGTGGTGCGAGCACAACGAGACAGGTGCGCCGCCGCGAACCTTATTTATCGTTGGTGACGCTATGCAGTCGATTTACGGCTTTAGATATGCCGATGTCGGGCTGTTTCTAGGAATCCGGAATACGGGCATGGGTGGGCTGCAGCTGAAACCACTCACCCTCACTCGTAATTTTCGATCGCGACCGAGCGTCGTACGCTGGGCCAATCGGGTTTTTTCACAGATGATGGGAGTGAGCGAAGATGTGAGTCGGGGCAGGGTGACACACGTCGCCTCTGACTCCGTTCGAGCGGCCGCAAGGGGAGTCGCTGACGACGGTGTCACACTGAGACTGTACGATCGTGCGGATGCCAGCGCCGAAGCACGTGGCATCATTGAAGAAATACAGGCGGTCCGTGACAGCGCCCCTGGAGCGTCAATCGGGATCTTGGTTCGCGCCAGGTCGCATGCAGACCCGATCATAGCTGCGTTGGTAGCGCACGACTTACCGTATTCTGGCGAGGCCCTCTTGTCTCTTAGCGAGCAGCCGATCGTTCGAGATCTAATGGCTCTGTGTCGATGGTTGGCAAACCCGGCGGATAACGTAGCGGCTCTCGCGATTTTACGGAGCCCATGGGTTGGGTTGAGCTTATCGGGCATTAACAGCTTACTCAAAGCAGAGCAGGCGAGACCATTTTCATTGCTTAAGCTCGGGTTGGCGGACGACGTGGAGGGGCTCTCCGTAGAGGATGCCAGTCGTCTCAGGGAGTGCCAGGCGGCCCTCTCTTGGGCGGTTGCGCGCCGCGATCGACTGGCGCTACCGGTTTGGATAGAGCAAACGTGGCTGCGCCTGATGGGCCCCGCGACGGCGAATCGGGCGGATCTCGACAATATGGGCGCGGTTCTACAGAGCCTGCGTCGTGCGGAGGCAGCGCGGTTGGGTCTGGACCCTGATTGGCTGATAAAAGACCTTAACCGACAATCCGCAGAGAACGAGGACGACGAGACTCATATCCGAGTCACGACCATCCACAAGGCTAAGGGTTTAGAGTTCGATTATGTGTTTATGCCGGGCTTGCAGAAAAAGGCCCGCGCCAACCAGCGCGACCTACTGCGATGGCATTGGCATGAGGGCGATCGCGGACGCGGGCTCCTCATCGCAGCAGAGGATCGAGATAAAACGTCTAAAACCCTATATAACTATCTGAATCTATTAGAAAAAGAGAAAGCTAGTGAGGAGGTCAAGCGGCTGCTGTACGTCGGCGTTACCCGCGCTAGGGAGCAGGTATCGCTGAGCGCCTCGGTGGCATTGGACGGTGATGGCCCCATCAAGGCCCCGGAGGGATCATTTCTTGCGTTACTGATGGCGGGCGGCGCGGAAGTAGGGCACGGGTCGTTGGCCAAGGGTGATGCCTTGCGCACGAAAAGCCCTAACCTAGCCGCGATGCGGCCGCCGCTCTCCCGGCGCAAATATGTCGACGTTCCAATATCCGCTGGAGCCTCGGGTGTCGGCTCGAGCCCGACCTGGGTCGGCACGGATATTTCGGCGCGATCTTCGGGGCTCGCTCCGGCGACTAATCGTCTGGATCGCGTTTTGGGCACCGTTACCCATCGGATCCTTGAGCGACTTACGGCCTTGGAGAGTCTGCCTGACGGCGTCGACTCAACGGTATCCCGCTGGATCGCCGCGAATGCTTTGAGCGCTAATTTGTCGCCCTCTGACGACGCAGCCATTCAAATGCGTTGCACGGC
>CAYQUE010000045.1:0-11209 GCA_964420615.1 uncultured Alteromonadaceae bacterium
TGCCGACGCCGTCACTCAGCGCGAGGTGCTCGGCGTTGGAGACTTCCCAGAAGTGCCGGTTATCCCACTCTGCCTCTCGGGTTGGCACCTGATCACGGTACTTCGCCAATAAGGTGGCTTCGTTAGCCGCGTAGCCATAGGCGCGCTCCCAGCCGGCCACTTCCATAAAGTAGCCGCCCAGCGCGACTTCGCGCTCATAGAACGGGCTGGTGCGCAGCTGGCGAGAGGTCGCATAGGGTTCGCGTGGGTGCACCGCAGGGGTGTAAATCTTCTGGGCAATTTCGTAGCTGCGATTACGAATAAACTCGTTAGTCAGCTGAATCGGGTAATGCCTGGCGGGGTCGATACTGTGGGGGTCGATCGGTGTACGACCCTCGGTCATCCAGTCAGCCAGCAACTTGCCAGCGCCCGGACCGTCTTTTACCCAAACCGCTTCGCACAACCACAGCCCTTTCACGTCGGGCGCCTCACCAATCACCGAGCCGCCGTCAGTCGTCACCGACAACAGTCCATTGAAGGAGCGACGCTCCTCCCAAGGCAGATCTGCCAGCACGGGCGTCAGCTCAACAGAACGCTCAAACGCCTCGATCACCTGATCAAGGGTTAAGTCGTTCATCGACGGCGACATGCGCGCGTCCTCCGGCTCTGAGATCGCGCTGGCTTCGACCATGCGCGGCTCAAACGGCTCGTAATAACCCCACTCCAGCAAGCCACCTTCAGGCGTCGTCGGGTCACCCGTATCGCGAACATAGGCCGAGTTACCCTGATCTCTGAACAGGGGGTAAACGATGTCTTTGCCGGTACCTTCCAGCGCATCCCAGGGGCCGAAGAACAACAGCGGGTGCTCAACGGGCATTAAGGGCAGCTTGACGTTAGCCGTCTCGGAAACCAGTGAACCCCAGATTCCGCAACACAGCACAACATAATCTGCCATGACGGTGCCCTTGGCCGTTTTAACGCCAACCGCTCGACCATTCTCAACAATGATTTCTTCCGCCGGCGTGTAGGGGAAGACCTGTAGCTTGCCCGCGGCGACAGCTTCGTCGACCAAGTCACCGGCAACCTTCTGTGATCGCGGCGTCACCAGTCCGGCATCCGGGTCCCACATGGCGCATTCAATGGTGTCTTCTTCCAAAAGCGGAAAGCGCTCTTTCGCCTCGGCCGCGGTAATCATGCGGGCGTTGGTGCCAAACGCTTTACCGGAGGCCACCTTGCGCAGCAACTCCTGCACCTGAGCGTGGTCACCCTTGCGCGCGACTTCCATACCGCCGATTTCGATAAAGTTGCCGCGGGACTTATAGAACTCGCGACTATAAGTACTCGTGAACACGTTCAGCTTGTCATGCGAGGTCATGTAGCAGAAGTCAGATGCATGCGACGTTGATCCGATATCCGTAGGGATCGCTGACTTCTCAAGTCCAACGATGTTGTCCCATCCCGCCTGCACCAGGTGGTGGGCGACTGACGCGCCGACGATACCGCCCTGACCAATGATCACTACACGCGCTTTTTCGGGTAACGCTGCCATAAGCCTCTCCTGCACTCCCCCACCAAACTGCTGCCCAAGCCGCCGGCTTTTGGGCGTTCTGTGACAACGGCATCAACGCACGTTTCGCCGCCTATTTTGCTGCTTTTCAGGCCAATCCGGGAGGGCCCAGCATGGCCGATTTCTGCTGCGCATTTGGCGCTTTTCAAGCCAAAAACGCTGTTTCAAATCCGACACACTACTGACCAAAAGCGTCACCTCGATCGGTAGCACTGGGGGTCGAGTCAGAGCGCCTCTGTCATCGCCGCATGCACCTCGCTCGACAGCACTTCCGGGGTCTCACGGGCGATCTGCTGGAGTGCCCGGCGCATTTCCGGCGTCCAGAATTGCCGCATGTGCTGACCCACCTGCGCGGCGACCGCCGTGCGTGTGGGAATGTTGTCGGCGATCTGGTTCGCCATTTTTATCAGTCGCTGGCGCTCCACCGAGTCAGAGGTCGTCACGCCGGCTGCCCCGAGGCAGGCCGGATCTCTACCGCCGTCACCTTGTACTCCGGGCAGTTGGTCGCCCAATCCGAGTTATCGGTGGTGATCACATTGGTGCCACTCACCGGATGGTGGAACGTCGTGTACACCACACCGGCAGGAATATCCTCGCTGATCCGCGCGCGCATCCGGGTTGCCCCAGCGCGACTAGAGATCTCTACCCAGTCGCCATCGGCGACACCGCGCGCCTCAGCGTCAGCCTCATGGATATCTAAAACGTCCTCGCCGTGCCAGACCACGTTGTTTGTGCGTCGGGTTTGCGCCCCGACGTTGTACTGGCTAAGAATCCGGCCGGTGGTCAACAACAGCGGGAACTTGCGCGTCGAACGCTCGTCGGTCGGCACGTAGGGCGTGGTCATAAACTGCCCTTCTCCCCGCACGAAACGATCCTTGTGCATGATCGGGGTGCCGGTCGGCGCTTGCTCGTTACACGGCCACTGCACGCTCCCCAGCGTATCGAGCAACTCAAACGACACGCCGGCAAATGTGGGCGTCAAGGCGGCGATCTCATCCATGATTTCTGACGCGCTCTGATAAGGCATCGGATAACCCATCGCCTCGCTCAGCGCACAGGTCGCTTCCCACTCCGAAAGACCCGTGCGGGAGCTCATGACCGGACGAACCCGATTGATCCGCCGCTCGGCGTTGGTAAAGGTGCCGTCTTTCTCAAGGAACGACGTGCCCGGTAAAAACACGTGCGCAAATTGGGCCGTCTCGTTCAAGAACAGGTCCTGCACAATCACGCAGTCCATCGCCGTCAGCGCCGCTGCAACATGCTGAGTGTTGGGATCGGATTGCGCGATGTCTTCGCCCTGAATATAGATGCCGCGGAAGGTTCCCGAGATAGCCGCATCCAACATATTCGGGATGCGCTTCCCTGGCTCCTCGCGCAGGGACACACCCCAAACACTGGAGAACTGCTCACGCACCGTGTCGTCGGACACATGGCGGTAGCCAACAAACTCATGGGGGAAGGAGCCCATGTCGCAAGATCCCTGCACGTTGTTCTGACCGCGCAACGGGTTCACCCCGACACCGAGACGGCCAATGTTGCCGGTCGCCATCGCCAGATTAGCCATGGCCATGACCATGGTTGAGCCCTGAGAGTGTTCGGTCACACCCAAGCCGTAGTAAATCGCTGCGTTATCGGCTGTGGCATAAGCCCTGGCCGCCGCGCGCACCGCTTCGGCGGGCACGCCGGTCACCTCGGCGAGCGCCTCTGGGCTGTTCTCCGGCAAACGAATGAATGCTTCCCAGGCTTTGAAGGAGGTCATGTCGCAGCGCTCGGCCACAAACGCCTCGTCAATGAGGCCCTCGGTGGCGATCACGTGCGATACCGCATTCAACACAGCCACATTGGTGCCAGGTAGCAGCTGCAAATGATGCTCAGCTTGGATATGGGGTGAGCGCACCAGGTCGATCGAGCGCGGGTCGACCACGATCAGGTCTGCGCCGGCGCGTAAGCGGCGCTTCATACGGGACGCGAATACCGGATGCGCATCGGTGGGGTTCGCACCAATCACCAAAATGGCGTCGGCGTGCTCAACCGATGCAAAGTCCTGCGTACCCGCGCTGGTGCCAAACGTTTGCTTGAGGCCATACCCGGTTGGCGAGTGACAAACGCGCGCGCAGGTATCGACGTTATTGGTGCCGAAGGCAGCGCGCACCATTTTTTGCACCACATAAACTTCTTCGTTGGTGCAGCGAGAGGACGTAATACCACCGATGGCATCCACGCCGTGGGTCGCTTTGATCTGGTTGAGGCGCTCAGCGGCGAAGGCAATTGCCTCGTCCCATGTGACCTCTCGCCACTCCTCGGCAATGCTGTCGCGGATCATCGGCGTCGTCACACGATCCTGATGTTGCGCATATCCCCAGGCAAAGCGGCCTTTGACGCAGGAGTGCCCTGCGTTCGCCCCGCCCTGCTTGTCGGGCACCATGCGCACCACCTCGTCTCCGCGCAGCTCGGCAACAAACGAACACCCCACGCCACAGTAAGCGCAGGTGGTTTTGACTTTGCGGCTCGGTACACCGAGATCAATGACGCTTTTTTCCTGCAGCGTCGCGGTCGGGCAAGCCTGCACGCAGGCGCCACAAGACACACACTCACTGTCAAGGAAGGGTTCTTGCTGGCTCGGCGAGACCTCTGAGCCAAAGCCGCGTCCGGCAATGGTCAGCGCGAAGGTGCCCTGCACTTCAGAGCACGCACGCACACAGCGGCTGCAGACGATGCATTTGCTGGCGTCAAAGGTGAAGTACGGATTCGATACGTCTTTGCCTTTATGCAGGTGATTGTCACCCTCGGTGCCGTAACGCACCGTGCGCAGCCCCACGGCACCCGCCATGTCCTGTAGCTCACAGTCACCGTTCGCCGGGCAAGTCAGGCAATCGAGCGGATGGTCAGAAATGTAAAGTTCCATCACCCCTTTGCGCAATTTGTCGAGCCGCGGCGTCTGCGTATGCACCGACATCCCCTCCTGACAGGGCGTGGTGCACGACGCGGGCGTGCCCGGGCGACCTTCGATTTCAACCAGGCACAAACGGCAAGATCCAAAGGCGTTGAGATTATCAGTGGCACACAGCTTGGGGATGTCCGCGCCGACCATCGCCGCCGCTCGCATGACCGAAGTGCCCTCCGGGACACTCACCGCCATGCCGTCAATGAATACATTCACCATGACATCGGAGTGCGCACCCGGGGTGCCAAGATCCCGCGACAAATCCACCTGGGCGGGATCAAACTGCTGGACCATATTCATCTTGCCGTCCTCAACCCGTCGCGATCACGGGTGATTCAAAATCTTCCGGAAACTGGTTCAAAGCGCTCAGCACCGGGTTTGGCGTTAATCCGCCCATCGCACAGAGCGACCCCTGGGTCATCACGTCACAGAGATCCCGCAACAGCTCGGTGTTGGCTGCAACATCCTTACCCGCGCGAATCTTGTCGATGGTCTCTACACCACGCACCGCACCGATGCGACAGGGCGTGCACTTGCCACACGATTCCTCAACGCAAAAGTCCATGGCAAAGCGCGCCTGCTCCGCCATATTCACCGTGTCATCAAACAGCACCACGCCGCCATGGCCAATCATGCCGCCCGCTGCAATCAGTGCCTCGTACTCCATCGCGACGTCGAGTTTGTCAGCCGACAAATAAGCGCCGAGCGGGCCGCCGATCTGCACCGCGCGCAGCGGTCGACCCGAGCGCGTGCCGCCACCAAAATCCTCGACCAATTCGCGCGCGGTAATGCCAAACGCCGTCTCGACAATCCCACCCTGCGCGATATTGCCCGCCAGCTGGAACACCTGCGTGCCCAGAGAGCGGTTTTGACCCAGCGCCGCATAAGCCTCGGCACCACGGGCCAAAATCGACGGCACACTCGCGATGGTCAGCACATTATTGATGACCGTCGGCGTACCAAAGAGCCCCTTGATCGCCGGCAGTGGTGGCTTGGCGCGCACCATGCCGCGGCGTCCCTCGAGGCTCTCGAGCATGGCGGTCTCCTCGCCACACACGTAGGAGCCCGCGCCGACGCGAATCTCCACATCAAAACTCAGCTCAGATCCCAGGATGCCTTCACCGAGCCAGCCTTGTTCACGGGCGATCCAGATGGCCGCCTGCAAGGTTGCGATAGCATCCGGATACTCAGAGCGCAGATACACCAAGCCTCGGTCAGCACCCACCGCGTGGGCGGCAATGGCCATCCCCTCGAGCAGGCAGAAGGGGTCACCCTCCATGAGCATGCGATCGGCAAAGGTCCCGCTATCGCCTTCATCGGCATTGACACAAATATATTTGTGGCGGGCCGCCGCCTGGGATTCGCCGGCGTGGGGCTGCGGCGCTTGATCCGCCACGGTGCGCCACTTGATGCCCGCGGGGAAACCGGCGCCCCCGCGACCGCGCAGGCCCGAATCAGTGACCGCCTGCACCACGGCATCCGCGCTCATCGCCAGCGCATTTTTTAAGCCCGCCAAACCGCCATGGGCGACGAAATCCTCGGGATCCAACGGGTCGGTGACACCGACCCGCTCATAGATCCAGCGATTCTGGCGTGCGAGATACTCGATTGCTTCAACGGCCCCAACGTAGTGCGCGCTCTGCGCATCGGGTAGCCCGGCCTCGACCGCCGCGGCGGTCACATTGCGCCAGCCCACGCGCGGGCCGTGACGCTCATCGGCTCGCTCTACGAGCGGCTCCATCCAAAGCATGCCGCGACTGCCGTTACGGACGACGGTCTCCCCGCGGGCCTCCAATGCGTCGGCGACGGCATCGGCGCCCATGGATCGCGCCGCAGCATCACGAGGCACAAACCAAACGCTCATACGCCCTCTCCGCTCACGCTCGCGCGGGCTACGGCGTCCTGCAGGCGCGCCACGTCGGCGCACCCCAGTAGCTCGCCATCTACCAAGGCAGCGGGCCCCAGGGCGCAATTACCCAAGCAAAAAATAGGCTCATCGATACCGGTCAATCCGGCCAAAGCCGTGTCGGATTGGCACAGCGCGGTCCAATCGGCTTTTAACTGTCGACCACCAACCGCCTGGCAGGCTTCCGCAGCGCAAAGCCGCACCGGAACGGCGGGTGGCGGCGCATCGCGCAGATCAGCATAGAAAGTAAACACACCGTGGACATCTGCGCGCGAGACATTGCAGGCCTCGGCAATCAAACCCACCGCGTCGCTGGGCACGTACCCAAAGTGCGATTGCACCGCTTGCAGGCACAACAACACCGGGCCAGCCTCGGCCGCAACGATGGGCGCGATCAGCGCCTCAGCGGTCTCGGCATGCCATGTTGGATAACGTGCACTACTCATTGCGCGACGCGCTCTCCCCCAGCGTAAACGTTCATTCGGTCATCGCGGACGAACCCGGCTAACACCAGCCCGTGGGCTCGCGCCAGATCAACCGCGAGCGTGGTCGGTCCGGATACCGCGACAATCGACGCCAGGCAGGCCCTCAAGGCTTTGGCGACGATCTCGTAAGACACCCGACCGCTCACGACCAACGTGTGATCAGTGAGCGGGTAATCTCCGGAGAGAAACGCGCTCCCAATCACTTTATCTACCGCATTATGGCGCCCTACATCCTCGCGCACCACCTGCAAAGTACCGTCCGGGGCGACGATCGCCGCCGCATGCAGGGAGCCTGTCAGCTCGAACATTTTCTGCTGCGCGCGCATTGCGCCGACCCACTGCTGGGCCTGCTGAGGGGTAAGCTGCCAACCCTCGCTCTGCAGCGGAGCGCGCGGCTTGGGAGTGGCTTCAATCACCTCGGCGCTGCAGATACCGCAGGAGCTCGACGTCAGAAACGCGCGGGCTCGGGGCACGACAACCGACGGGGAAATCGTCAGCGACACGGTATCGACCGCGTCCTCGATGCCACTGGCATGGGACTGCGCGGCACCGGTGCGCACGATAGACTCGAGTTGCTCGCGCGCCGTGAGATCCGTCTCGCTGGCCAGCCAGCCAACCGCGAGGTCCTCATCGTGCCCCGGCGTGCGCATCGTGGTGGCCAGTACTTCACCGCCAATCGCAATAGAAAGCGGCGCCTCAACCACGACCCGATCAAAATCATCCTCGCTACTTGCGCCGGTGGCCGTCACCGCATTGACGCGCCGTACCGGTCTGGGGTCCGTCGCGTGCGCTGTCATTAGAAGAGGCCTACGATCTGCCCGTCGACCACATCAATCTGTTCACTGGCGGGCGCCTTGGGCAGGCCCGGCATGGTCATGACGTCGCCACAAATGGCCACGACAAACCCCGCACCTACGGACAAACGCACCTCGCGAATATCCATCACGTGGCCAGTCGGCGCGCCCTTGAGCAGCGGGTCGGTCGAGAATGAATATGGCGTTTTGGCGATGCACACCGGCAAGTGGCCGTAACCGCCGTCGGTCAGCTCTCTGAGTCGGTCGCGCACTTTGGTGTTCGCGGTAATTTCGCTGGCGTGATACACCTTCGTCGCCACCGCTTCGAGCTTCTCCCACAGCGAGAGCTCGCTTGGGTAAACAAAAGACTTGTGCGGCGTGTTGGCGGGCGTTGCGTCAGCGTCACAAATCTCAGCCACCATGTGTGCCAGATCCGTTGCTCCCGCCCCGCCATTGGCCCAATGGCTAGACAGCGCCACTTTGACGCCCAGCGCTTTGCAGTGATCCATGACCAACTCGACTTCGGCGTCGGTGTCACTGACAAACTGGTTAATGGATACAACGGCGGGAACCCCGTAGTTCTCGCGCAGGTTGTTAATGTGGCGGTTCAGGTTCGCCAGCCCCGCACGCAGCGCCGGCAGGTTCTCCTGCGTGAGATTCTCACGCGCCACCCCACCGTGGAATTTGAGCGCACGAATTGTCGCCACCAACACCGCGGCGGACGGCCGAATGCCCGCGGAGCGGCACTTGATATCAATGAACTTCTCGGCACCCAGATCTGCGC
Source organism: uncultured Alteromonadaceae bacterium (assembly GCA_964420615.1). Classification (GTDB taxonomy): domain Bacteria; phylum Pseudomonadota; class Gammaproteobacteria; order Pseudomonadales; family Halieaceae; genus Luminiphilus. The sequence goes on from CAYQUE010000045.1 coordinate 8,460, forward strand.
CAAAACCCGCTTCGGTCACGACGTAATCGGCGAGGCGCAAACCGGCCATTGTGGCGATCACACTGTTGCAACCATGGGCGATATTTGCGAACGGTCCACCGTGAACAAACGACGGCGTGCCCTCGAGGGTTTGCACGAGGTTCGGTGACAATGCGTCTTTCAAAATCGCGGTCAACGCACCCTCGGCCTTGAGGTCCGCGGCCGTGACGGGCTCTCGGTCGCGCGTATAGGCAACCACGATGCGCCCGAGGCGCTTCTTCAGGTCGTTGAGATCAGTTGCCAGGCAGAAAATCGCCATGATTTCAGAGGCCACCACAATGTCGAAGCCGTCCTGGCGAGGATAGCCATTGCCTGGACCGCCCAGCGACACGGTGATATCACGTAGGGCGCGGTCATTCATGTCGAGTACCCGCTTCCAGGTGATGCGCCGCACATCGATGCCGAGCGCATTGCCGTGGTGAATGTGGTTATCCAGCAACGCCGACAGCAAATTGTTAGCCACACCGATTGCGTGCAGGTCGCCATTAAAGTGCAGGTTAATGTTCTCCATCGGGATGACCTGCGCGTAGCCACCGCCGGCGGCACCTCCCTTCATGCCGAACACGGGACCCAGAGACGGCTCGCGCAGGCAGATCACTGCATTCTTGCCAATGTGCTTGAGCGCATCACCCAGCCCCACGGTCGTCGTGGTCTTGCCCTCACCGGCCGGCGTCGGGCTCACGGCGGTCACCAGAATCATGCGCGCGTTGTCGCGCACGGGCTGCTCCAGCAACCAGTCGAGATTCACCTTGCCCTTAATTCGACCATAAGGTTCTAGCGCCTCGTCGGGAATGTTGAGCGCTGAGGCGATTTCAGTAATGGGCTTGGGGGTCGCGGCCTGGGCGATTTCGATATCGGATGCCATGAATGATGCTCCGGTGAAAACTCAATAATTAAGGGAAACGTTCGAGCGAGCAGCAGACTATGGGACACACTGAACCGAGACGCAGCCATTAGCGAGGCATACCGGCTCGCCCGCTAATCGGGCTTGGCGATCTGCGCGCAACTGGCTTAATTGATGTCTCATTACCGCGTGACCCATCCGTCGACTCTCCACTGCGTTTTGAGTGCGATATATCGCCGAACACGACGCGCTTTATTGGAGTTCCACCTGCATACAGTGGGGGCAACTCGCACGCTCTATCGTCCGGCGGGCGCCATTATTGGGAGATTTGTGAGGCATAGCAAACGGTCTAATTGGGCAATTCACGGCTTGCTGACAAAGTGTCGTTTTTTGGCCTCACCGTGTCGCGGAAAAGCCCGCTCCGCTGGCACTTTTTGGCGGTTTTGTGCGAGCAGCCAAACCGAAATACGCGTCAGGGGTGGGCCCGCCTTGTCACCAATTGCTATTGCGGCCCTCTGCCACCTCTGTAGGCTGAGGTACGGACTCACTGCGCTCAGGGGATGATTAGCAAACCCTCGTAGTCAGCGCGCCAAACCCACTATCCCAACCGTCGTATTACAGGGGAATCGCCATGATCAAACCAGTTTTCGCCGCCATTACAGGCCTGAGCATCGCTCTCACCATGGCGTGCTCGCCCTCGTCGGATGAGACCGCCGGGGCGCCTGCGCCCGCCGCCAGCGAGGCACCTAACCTCGCGGCAATCCACGCCGATGATACCGGCGAAAAGATACCTGTGACGCTTGAGAACTACGAAGTCGCCGAGAGCGATCTCGCCTTCTACAACATCACCAAACTGGTGGGCATGAATACGCTGTTTCACTTTCCCACCGGCGCCTTTGATCTCAACAACCAAACCGTGGTGAGAATGAACCGCGACACCTATTACAGCGCCGCGGTGATCGATACGACGCAAGGCGCGACGATCACCATCCCTGAAACCAATGGCCGCTACCTCTCGGTGATGGTCGTGCAGAACGACCACTACATCGACCAGGTATTTCTTGAGCCGGGTACCCACGAGATCACCAGCGATACCGACTTTGCGATGGTAGCCATGCGTATCCGCGCCAACCAGAGCGACCCCGCAGACGACGACGCGATCGCTGCACTGCGCGCCGGCGTGAAACTCAACGTGGGCGGGACCGGCAGCCACGTCAGACCCAACTACGACATGGAACAGTTGGTGGCGCTGCGCGATGAGTTAACGGTTGAAGGCACCAAACTCGGCTCGCTGATGGGCATGCAAGGTGCACACGGCACTATCGACCCCATGATGCACCTATATGGCACGGCGATTGGCTGGGGTCTATTGCCCGACGCTCAGGCTCAGTATCTGGGATCACCCAAGTTCGCCAATGACGGCTGTTACATGGCGTCCTTTGCCTCGCCTCCCTTCAACGCTCCCGGTTTCTTCTCGATCACGATTTATGACGCCGACGGCTGGATTTACACCGAAGATGGCATCCTCAATGAGTTCAACATGACACTGAAAGAGGACGGCTCTTTTGACGCCTACTTTGGCGAATGCGGTGAGGTCGACAACAACCTGCCCACCGTCGAGGGTTGGAACTACATCCTGCGCATCTACGAGCCCAAGCTAGACGAACTGCAGGAATTCCGCCTGCCAGAAATGAAAAAAATCAGCTGACGGGCAGTTGCCCTCAGGTTGGGTGCTGCGTCCAGCACCCAACCTTCAATCCCCAGCGCCAAGGGTCCCCCTGATGCATGACCCGCGCGCAAAAGAGTGCCTCGCAAATTGCCGGCCCACCCGCTACATTAACGACCGTCCCCCACAGTCAATCCCGCA
>CAYQUE010000046.1:0-3103 GCA_964420615.1 uncultured Alteromonadaceae bacterium
CCGCGCTCGGCGGCGTTGTCGATGCCATCTCGAAACGGGAAGAAGGCGTCTGACGCCATGACGGCACCCTTGACCTCAAGCCCCGCGTGTTCGGCTTTAATCGCGGCGATGCGCGCCGAGTTCACGCGGGACATTTGCCCGGCACCCACGCCAATCGTGCGTTGGTTCGCGGCGTAGACAATCGCGTTGCTTTTTACAAATTTAGCGACGCGCCAGGCAAACAGCAGGTCCGCCCATTCTGACTCGGTCGGGGCACGCTGACTTACGACGGTGAGGGCTTCGCGATTGACCACGCCATCATCGCGATCCTGAATCAGCAAACCACCATTTACGCGCTTGAAGTCCCGCGCTGGAGCGGGAGTGGACCAACTGCCGGTGCGCAGCACGCGAACGTTTTCTTTTGCCGCGACGGCACTGAGCGCCTCGGCGGATATCTCGGGCGCAATGATCACTTCGACGAACTGCCGCTCGACAATCGCTGCGGCGGTCTCGCCGTCGAGCTCCCGGTTGAACGCGATAATGCCGCCAAAGGCAGATTCGGTGTCGGTATGGAAGGCCAAGTCATAGGCAGTGAGTAAATCACTCGCTGTTGCCACGCCGCAGGGATTGGCGTGTTTTACGATCACGCAGGCTGGTTCGCTAAAAGACTTGACGCATTCCAAGGCGGCGTCGGTATCAGCCACATTGTTGTAAGACAGCGCCTTGCCCTGCAGTTGCTCAGCGGAGCTGATGCCAACCTCTTTGGGATTCGCGTCGCGATAAAACGCGGCGCTCTGATGCGGGTTCTCCCCGTAGCGCATTTCCTGCACTTTCTCGAGCTGCAGGTTAAAGGTGCGCGGATAACTGGCAGAGCCACCTTTGGTGAGACAGCCAAAGTGATTCGCAATCATGCCGTCATAAGCCGCGGTGTGCTCGTAAGCGCGAATCGCCAGATCAAAGCGCATTGCCAGAGTGGTGTGCCCATCATGGGCGCTGAGCTCCTCGAGCACGCGCGCGTAATCGTTGGCGGCGACGACAATGGCAACATCCCGGTGATTCTTGGCTGCAGCTCGGACCATGGTGGGGCCGCCGATATCGATGTTCTCCACGGCCTCTTCTAGGGTGCAGTCGGGTCGTGCCACCGTGGCCTCAAAAGGGTAGAGGTTGACGACCACAAGATCGATCGGTGGGATGTCGTGATCCGCCATCACCGCGTCATCCGTGCCGCGACGCCCGAGAATGCCACCGTGAATCTTGGGGTGTAGTGTTTTAACGCGACCGTCCATCATTTCCGGAAAGCCCGTGTGATCAGACACTTCAATCACGGTGATATCGGCTTCGCGCAGCAGTCGGCAAGTCCCGCCGGTGGAGAGGATTTCGACGCCGCGATCGGCGAGGGCGCGCGCAAATTCAACGATGCCGGTTTTATCTGAAACGCTGATGAGGGCGCGCCTGAGGGGCGCCAATCCGGCTTCGCTCATGATTTATCGCTTCCTTTTGTCGGGGGTCTTCTTGGTAGGCGGTTTTGCGATGCGCGTTCGCTTTTTCTTCTTGGGCGCCTCTGCCTCGGTCAGCAGTCCGTGCTGGCGGAGTTTCTTGCGCAGGGTGCCTCTATTCAGACCCAGCATCGCGGCGGCGTGGCTCTGATTCTGTTGGGTGTAGTCGAGTACTGCTTTCAGCAAGGGGGCTTCAACCTGATGCAGCACCATGTCGTAAAGGTCACGGCAGGGCTCGCCATCGAGTGTGGCCAGGAAATGATCAATCGCTGCCGCGGCGCTCTCGCGAAGGGGCGGCGGGGCTGCTGGTTTGGTGGGTCGACGCGGTGCCGCTTTCTTTGTTGGAGTCATGCAGCGAATCGCTCGGGTGCTTGACCCAGTGCGCAGGTCAGCGCCTGCAGTTCGGCCAGTTGCGACTCGCAGGACCCCAGTTGATTAAAGGCATGTCGGTACTCCCGGGCAACCGCAGGAGCCAGCTCGCCTTGGGCTATCAACGCCTCGAGAAACCAGGCGTGGTGTTTTCTTGCGATGCGCAGGCCCAGAAACTCGCCGTGAAAGCGATAAAGCCTGTTCAAGTGATCACAGTGGATGTCGAGTTGTCGGGTGACCGACGGGATATTCAGTTTGCCACTGTCGCTGGCGAGCGCTAACGCTAGCGCTCCGGGCAGCCACAGCTGGCCCTGGGCGGCACGCCCGACCATGATTCCGGCCGCACCTGTCTGGCTCAGCACGGCTCTGGCTTTGTCGGCAGAATCGATATCGCCGTTGGCAATTACCGGCATCGTGACTGACGCCACAATATCGGCGATGGTTTGGTATTCCGCCTCCCCTTTGAATCGATCCGCACGCGTGCGGCCGTGCACGGTGAGCATCTGCACCCCGGAGGCTTCGGCGATACGCGCGATGGCTCTACCGTTGCGATGCTCGGGGTCTGTGCCGGTGCGGATCTTCAGCGTGACAGGGACGTCAACGGCTGCCACCACAGCTCCCAGAATATGTGCAACGAGTGCCTCATCACCGAGGAGTGCCGATCCCGCTGCCCGGCGGCACACTTTCTTGGCGGGGCATCCCATGTTGATATCAATGATGTCTGCGCCGAGGTCGACATTGAACTTCGCGGCCTCTGCCATTTGCTGCGGGTCGTAGCCGGCGATCTGCACAGACCGAATACCGGCTTGTGCACTGTGGCGTTGTCGCTGCCGGCTCTTGCGGGTGTGCGCGAGGTTGAGGTCCGCCGACTGCATTTCACCCACGGCCATTCCCGCACCCAACTCTACGGCGAGTTCGCGCATAGGAAGATCCGTTACTCCGGCCATGGGCGCAAGGAAGACGGCGTTAGCGGGTTTCAGGCCACCAATCAACATCGGGAATTCAGGGCTCAACTTCGAGCGACGCAGTGTAATGGACCCGGTCGAGTACGGGAACCCGTGCTGGACGTTTTTTAACCACCGTCCGTCGATTTTTGAGCCAAGGGGGGAGTGTGCGCCTCCGTCGGCCCTTCGCAATGCCAGCGCCCATGTTCGGCAGAGCAAGCAGATGTGCGCCGGAGGTGATGTCGCGTTCGCGGTGTCACGTCTCGTGCCAAAGCTGAGGCGTGGGGCTGTCTCTCGGGCCGGCGGTTGGACGTG
>CAYQUE010000046.1:3203-8166 GCA_964420615.1 uncultured Alteromonadaceae bacterium
GAGCCAGGAGCCAGGAGCCAGGAGCCAGGAGCCGGGAGCCAGGAGCCAGGAGCCAGGTGTCAGGTGTCAGGTGTCAGGTGCAAGGAGTCACTAAAGAGCGGGGCAGCAAGCTCTTAAAAAGAAGCGGCAGGGCACGCGCGAGGTCTAACGACGCACGTAAAGGGATCGGTCTAACAAGCCAGGGATCTTCGGACCCCAGACCGCGCTGGCCGGTGGCAACCGCCGCCAAACAGGCTCTCATGAGGCGCCAGAACGCGCCCAAGCCAGCGCTTATGAGGCAGTTTTGCGGCGAAACTGCGGCTAACGTCGGTAAAATGAGGCAAATATCTTAAAAAGTAGACTCGCAGAGCAATCTAGGACACACTCCGCCCCCAATCTGAAATTCGGTGGATAGGCCCATGGCGGCAATCCTGGTACTGCACGGCCCCAATCTCAATTTGCTCGGCACCCGCGAGCCAGAGATTTACGGCTCGGAAACCCTCGACGAAATCAACCATCGCTTAATTGCCGAAGCTGAGCGCGCCGGCGCGAGTCTCACCTGCTTGCAGAGTAATGGAGAGCAGGAAATGATCGAAGCGATCCATCAGGCCAGAGAGGACGGTACCCAGTTCATCATTATTAATCCGGCTGCGTTTACGCATACCAGCGTCGCGTTGCGCGACGCGCTGTCGGCCGTCGATATCCCCTGCATCGAGGTGCATATCTCCAACGTCTATGCCCGCGAGCCGTTTCGGCATCACAGCTATATCTCAGATATTGCCGAGGCGGTGATATCCGGACTCGGAAGTTTTGGCTACGACTGCGCGCTTGCAGCCGTACTGCAATCGCTCGATACCCACTCCACGACGCACTGAAGGAGCAGACATGGACATTCGCAAAGTTAAAAAGCTCATTGAGCTCTTGGAAGAATCCAATATCGGTGAGATCGAAATCAAAGAGGGCGAGGAGTCAGTGCGAATCAGTCGTCACGGCAATCAGCCTGCCCCCGTTGCCTATGCACCGCCGGCACCGGCCGCACCTGCGGCTCCGGTAGCGGCTGCTGCGCCAGAAACGACGGCTGCAGAACCTGCGGCACCTGCGCCGTCAATGGACAACGCTGTGCTCTCACCGATGGTGGGCACTTTTTATCGTGCACCTAGCCCGGAGGCCAGCGCGTTTGTCGAAGTGGGGCAAACGGTTCGCGTTGGCGATGTGCTGTGCATCGTCGAGGCCATGAAGATGATGAATCAGATCGAGGCGGATCGTGCCGGCACAGTGACGGCCATTCATGTCGAGAATGGCGCTGCGGTCGAATTTGACCAGCCGTTGATTTCCATTTCCTGAAGCGTGGGTAACCGACCCCAAAAGGACATTTCCCATGCTTGAAAAAGTACTGATTGCCAACCGCGGTGAAATCGCGCTTCGCGTGTTGCGCGCCTGTAAGGAACTGGGCATCCGCACGGTCGCAGTGCACTCCACTGCGGATCGCGAACTGAAGCACGTACGTCTCGCCGATGAGGCCGTGTGTATCGGGCCACCTCCATCTGCACAAAGCTACCTCAATGTGCCGTCGATCATCAGCGTGGCTGAATTGACCAATGCCGATGGTATTCACCCGGGTTACGGCTTTCTCTCCGAGAACGCAGACTTTGCCGAACAGGTAGAGAAAAGCGGCTTTACCTTTATCGGTCCGACCGCGGACACCATTCGCCTGATGGGCGACAAGGTTTCGGCCAAGCAGCAGATGCGGCGCACGGGCGTGCCGACGGTACCGGGTTCTGATGGTGCCTTGCCCGACGACCCGGACGAAATATTGCGCATTGCCCGTGACATTGGTTTCCCCGTGATTGTGAAAGCCGCGGCGGGAGGCGGCGGTCGTGGTATGCGTGTCGTTCACAACGAAGAGGTATTGCTCTCTTCGATTCAGGTGACTCAGTCGGAGGCCAAGGCCGCCTTTGGCTCGCCCGTCGTTTATATGGAAAAGTTTCTACAGCGTCCGCGCCATGTTGAGATACAGGTCTTGGCCGATGGGCAGGGTAATGCCATTCATCTCGGCGATCGCGATTGCTCACTCCAGCGGCGCCATCAAAAGGTGATTGAGGAGGCTCCCGCTCCGGGTATCGATGACGCTCTTCGTCAGGAGATTGGCGAGGCCTGCACCCGCGCCTGTATCGACATGGGTTATCGCGGCGCGGGCACTTTCGAGTTTCTGTATGAGGACAACGCCTTTTACTTCATCGAGATGAATACCCGCGTGCAGGTTGAGCACCCCGTTACCGAGATGATCAGCGGCGTGGATATCGTTCGCGAGCAGTTGTTAATTGCCGGCGGTGCGAAGCTGTCTATCAAACAGGAAGACGTTGTGCTGAAGGGTCACTCCATCGAATGTCGGATCAATGCCGAAGACCCGCGGACCTTCATGCCGTCACCCGGTACGATCAAGACCTTCCATGCCCCGGGCGGTCACGGTGTGCGCGTCGACTCTCATATCTATAGCGGTTACACCGTGCCGCCACATTACGACAGTCTCATTGGCAAGCTCATTACCTATGCGGACACGCGCGACGGTGCGCTGGCGAAAATGCGGCAGGCGCTGGATGAGATGGTCGTTGACGGCATTCGCACCAACGCGGCGCTGCATCGCGAGCTGGTAACGGATAGCTCCTTTATGGCGGGCGGTGTCAGCATCCATTACCTCGAGAGTAAGCTGGAACACGAGCATTGAGCGAAGCCGCCGATTGGCAGGAGCTTCATTTCACGACGCGCAAGCCCGATGTCGAGCCTCTCGAGGAATGGCTTTTTGAGCAGGGTGCGCTCTCGGTGACGCTTGAAGACCACGCCGATCAGCCCTTGCTCGAGCCTGGCCCGGGCGAGACGCCTTTGTGGGATCTGGTGCGCGTAACTGCGCTGTTTGAGGGCGAACACGATCTCGGGCCGGTGCTCGCGTCGGTGCCGGATGAGTGGCTCATCGATCGTCCTGAGGCCGCGGTGCCTCTGGCGGACCGCGAGTGGACCCGCGTGTGGGAGGACCAGTTTCAGCCCATGAAGATGGGCGAGCGATTGTGGATTTGCGCCAGCTGGACACCGCCTCCTGATCCCCAAGCGATCAATATCCTATTGGATCCGGGCCTCGCCTTTGGCACGGGGACCCACCCGACAACCGCGATGTGCCTGCGCGCGCTCGATCATCTCGTGACAGCGAACATGCGGATCGTCGATTACGGTTGTGGGTCGGGCATTCTGGGCATTGCCGCCGCGCGACTGGGGGCGGAGGCGGTACTCGGTGTCGACAATGATCCTCAAGCGATTATCGCCAGCCATGACAACGCACAGCGTAATGCAGTGCATGAGGATCAGTTCGCTGCCGTATTACCCGACGGGCCAGAGATTATTTCGTGGCTTGGCAGCGCAGACATTGTGGTTGCCAATATTCTTGCGGGCCCGCTTATCGCCCTCGCGCCGCAGCTCACTCAGTTGCTCGAGCCTCGGGGGCATCTGCTGTTGGCCGGACTGCTTGAGACGCAAGCCGAGGAGGTTATCCAGGCTTATGCGCCGGCGGTGACGCTCACGGTGACCCATCGCGAGGACGGCTGGGCACTACTGGCCGGGCAGCGCAACGAGCAACTTTGAAGGCCGACCAGCGCGATCACGTTGCAAGGCCATCTGTTACCCCTGTGCGAGCAACTCGCGCAGGTCAATCAGCGCGGCATTGGCGCGTGAGATGTAGCTCGCCATCACCAGAGAATGGTTGGCCCACAGGCCAAAGCCCGAGCCATTCAAAATAATCGGGCTCCACACCGGTGCCTGCGCGGCTTCGAGCTCGCGAATAATCTGGCGCAAACTGACCGTCGCATTTTTCTTGGCCAGCACATCAGCAAAATCGATCTCCGCGGCTTTGAGGAACTGCGTGAGCGCCCAGGCCGCACCCCGGCTCTCATAGAAAATATCGTCTATCTCGCTCCAGGGCGTGCGGATCAGTAACTCCTCGGGTGCGCTCGTGGATTGTGCAGCGGCGCTGTCACCCGCGAGGTCCGTATTGAGTCGGCGTTGCCCCACACTCGCCGAGAGTCGCTGAGACAGACTGCCCAGGCGCTTTTCGATCATGCCAAGCCAGTGGCTGAGGTTGTCTGCGCGTGCGTAAAACTGCGCGCTGGTCTCACCCGTGACCGCCAAGCGGGCGCGATACGCCTCGAGGAATCTCAACGCGTCACGATATTCGCTCTCCGACGCGGGCAGGATCCAGCTGTCTGACTGAAAATTAATGCGTGGCTCAGCGAGGGTCAGATCGACATCTTCCTTTGATTGTGACTGTGAGCGGCTCAGCACTTCGCGCAAAGCCCGCGCCAAATCGCGGCTTTGCACCAACACGCCGTATTCCCAGTTGGGCATGTTGTCCAGCCAGACCCCCGGCGGGAACAGGTCGTTGTGCAAATAGCCGCCGGGCTTCTCGAGGAGCACGCGCATGACTTCCTGTAAGGCGGTCACGGTCGTCGTGCCGGTCACTACCTCTTGCGCAGTGACAGAGGCATAGCGCGCTGCGTTTTCGCGCACGTCAAAGTGATCGGGCGTCGCGCTCCAGTACATGCCAAGCCCAGCCACAATCAGCAGGTAAACGCCGGTCAGGATCCCCAGCCATTTGCCTAATTTGCGCGGATCCGAACTGCTGGCATCGGGTTTGATACCACCCAGCAGGCGCTGCAGCGTGGCTTTAAAGCCGCCGGATGTCTCTGCGCTATCAGTCATCAGTGGTGATGGCCCCCGTGTCCATCATGCGCCATCGGCGCTTGGCGCATCACCGGGGCCAACGTGCAGTCTGTAGCGTCATCCGCGCTTAGGGTGCACAGCTCGACCTCGGTTCCTTCGGCGGGTGCCTCGCTGACATTCATCAGCATGATGTGCTTGCCCCCCGGTTGAAAAGACAGGGTCTCTCCGGGGCCTATGGTCAATTCATTGAGTTGCACCATGCGGCGCTGATCACCCTCGG
>CAYQUE010000046.1:8266-10873 GCA_964420615.1 uncultured Alteromonadaceae bacterium
TCCATCCAGGCGCCCGGTTTCGGCAGGATGCGCCGCGCGAGGTCGCTACTACTAATAGCCACCATAGGTGTCGCCATGCCCACGCCCAGCGCGGCAAACACGCCCAGCGCATTTACTGGCGGTTGCGTCAGCGCATAACCCAGCGCGCTCCCCATAAAGGGGGCAGTGCAGGGGCTGGCCACCACCACGGCCAGGACCCCCGTGAAGAAACTGCCGCGAGCACCGGGTGCCGTGGCCAAACCGGCCCCCAGATTCATCCAGCGACCGCCAAACAACACAAGTCCTGACAGCGACAGGCCCATCAGGGTAAAGAGGTAAGCGAGGGCGACCACAAAGGTGGTGGATTGCAGCTGAAATCCCCAGCCGACCCAACGCCCCGCGCTTTGCAGGCTGATCAATACCGCCGCGATGAGTAAAAAGGAGCACACCACCCCACTGAGATAGGCCAGGCCGTGTCTCCGGTGCTCCGCGGGGTCACCCGTGGCGAAGCTCAGTACCTTCAACGACAAAATCGGAAACACGCAGGGCATGGCATTGAGAATGAGTCCGCCCAGAAACGCCAATCCCAGCGCCAGCAGTAAAGTCATGTCGACATTGTCGCCCGTTGCAGCGGGAAGCCTCGCAACAGAGCCGGCGGTAGCACTGGGGGCGTCAGTCGGTGAAACCCCACCGCTCACGGGGTCGACCAGCAGGTACTCGGTTTCCGGGGGATAACACAGCCCGGCATCGGCACATCCCTGATAAGTGACCGCCACCGTGAGCGGCTCGTTCTCCGGCGGGAGTGTCACGGTGAGATCAGCCTCACCGTAATACACCTGCACTTCACCAAAGAACTCGTCGGTTTTGGCGAGCGCCGGTGGGAAGTCGATCGACAGGGGCTCACTCACCGCGGGTGCTTGCACCTGCACTTTGAAGGCGTGCTGATACAAATAGTAAGCATCGGTGATTTGCCAGTGCAGGCGCAGATCGCCTGCTTGGGTCAGGGCACCGTCTAGGCGGTAAGCCTCTCGTACCGGCAGGAATGCCGTTTGTTGCTGTAGCGCCTCGGCGAGGCTATTTTGTGCGCTCGCACTTGCTCCGACTAGCGCAGCCAGTAACCCCAGCCCCGCCACGACGAACCGCAAGCCCATCGATCTCGATGCGAGTGCCCGCAACGGCGCCGCCCGGTTCATGGTGAGGGGTTCGAGCCTGCGGAAACCACGTCGATTATTTTTTGTAGCGGAGTCGCGTGCCATGGTCGAGGGACAAACGTATTTCGTCCGCGCCCAGCGCTGCGGGGAAATAAACCCCGGAAACTTTGGCATCCATGAGGCTGGCACCCTCGAGATTGGTTTCGCGAAAGTCGATGCCGCTCAGGTCGCAGTTACGAAAATACGCGTTCGAGAAATCGAGGCCTCTGGCATTCATCTTGCGCAGATCGCGGCCGCGGTAGTCGCCACCGGTCAGTTCGGTGGTATCCATTGAATCGCGGTTAGCATTAAAGCCATCAATATCTTCCTGGCGCAGCATCTGGTACAGAGGGTCTGCTTTGATAACCGGCTTAATTTCTTTTTCGGCCATGGGCTTTTATCCGTTTAAGTGATGGCGCTGACGTGTCAGTCGCCAAAATAGTGTCGTCGCAGGGCGAGACAAGCGTCTCGATCCAGCCGGGGACCAAAGTATTTTACTACTTCCCCCGCCGCCAGCGTGGCGAATTCCGTGGCGCGTAGGTCGCTCTCGCCGCGCGACAGTGCGTACAGAAAGGCGCCGGCGAACATGTCACCTGCACCATTGGTATTGACAGCAGTGACCGGCTGCGCAGCGACGCGGTGCAGCGTGTTGCCATCCCAGGTCACGGCACCCTGCGCGCCAAGAGTAATCACAAATCGCCGAGCGACCGCTTTGATGGCGTCGATGGCGCCCTCCAGCGAGTCGCACTGACCCCACTCGAGTGCCTCTGCCTCATTGCAAAAAACCAGCTCGACGCCGCCTTCAACCATAGCGGCCATATTGTCGCGGAAAAACTTGACCATTCCTGGGTCCGAAAAACTCACGGCAGTGCGGACGTTGTGCTGCTCTGCCAGCGCCTTGGTTTTGAGCGCGGCGGCGTGGCCAGTCGGTGAGGTCACCAGATAGCCTTCAAGGTAAACCCACTCCGAATTTTTGATGGCCTCTTCATCGACTTCATCGGTGGAGAGTGTTTCGGAAATCCCCAGGTGAGTATTGAGTGATCGCTCCGCGTCCGGGGTAATGAGAACGACGCATTTCCCGGTGACGCCCTCTTTGCGTTGATCATTCAGGCCGTGGGCGACGCCGGACTGCTCGAGATCGGCCAGATAAATATCGCCATCGGCATCCTGAGCCACCTTGCAGCTCATATAGGTGGGTGCGCCCATCATGGCTGTTGCGATCATGCTGTTGCCGGCACTGCCGCCCGAGGCGTGACTCGCCCGGACCAAATGGTCGGGTAGGTGGGCGAGCATTTCCGCTTGGCGCGCCTCATCCACCAGCGTCATCATGCCTTTCTCGACGTTCATGGCGATGAGCTCGTCATCGCTCACCTGAATTTCGGTATCAACCAGTGCAGCGCCAATGGCATAGGCAGCGTAGGGTTTCACAGTCTGGGTT
>CAYQUE010000047.1:0-10854 GCA_964420615.1 uncultured Alteromonadaceae bacterium
AGCACCTCGGTCTCACCGAGAGCTTCAATAAAGGAATCGAGCTTCTCCGAGGGCCCGGTCAGTTGCACGATATAAGTCGTCGGACCCACATCAATAATCTGCCCTCGGAATATCTCCGTGGTGCGCTTAACTTCATCGCGCTGCGCGCCCTCGGCACGCACCTTAACCAATAGGGTATCGCGCTCAACATGGGCGCCCTCGGTCAGATCTACCACCTTCACCACATCGATAATTTTGTTGAGGTGCTTGGTGATCTGCTCGATCTTCAAGTCGTCACCCGTCGTCGTCACGGTAAGTCGCGATAGCGAATGATCGTCGGTCGGCGCCACGTTCAGGGTTTCGATGTTGTAGCCGCGCTGCGAAAAAAGTCCTACCACACGAGACAGCGCACCGGGCTCATTTTCCAGTAATACCGAGAGTATCCGTCTCATATCAGGTCCTCTCCGTTTTGCTGAGCCACATGTCTTTCATGGCTCCATTGGGCGCCACCATCATGGGATAAACATGCTCGTCTGGATCGACGTGGATATCCATGAAGACCAGCCGGTCCTTCAGCGCGAACGCTTCCTGCATCGCCGGAATCAGATCCTTCTGCGCTTTGACCTCCATCCCCACATGGCCGTATGCCTCGGCAAGCTTCACAAAATCCGGCAGTGACGCAGCGTAATGGCTCTCCGAGTATCGTCCCTCGTACTGCATATCCTGCCACTGCTTGACCATGCCCAGATAATCGTTGCGTAGATTGATGATTTTCACGGGGGCTCCGTACTGGCTGCAGGTCGAGAGCTCCTGAATGTTCATCTGGATACTGCCCTCCCCTGTGACACAGGCAACGTCAGCATCCGGTAGCGCGATTTTAATACCCATCGCTGCGGGCAACCCAAAGCCCATCGTCCCCAAACCACCGGAATTGATCCAGCGCCGCGGATAATCAAATTTGTAATACTGCGCTGCAAACATCTGGTGCTGACCCACATCAGAAGTCACATAAGCGTTACCCTCGGTCACTTCGTACAGGGCACGGATGGCATCCTGGGGCATGATGGCGGCCGACTCTCCGTAACGACGCCCGTGCCATAACCCATGCGCTTCTCGCCAGCTATCGATCTGCTTCCACCATTCGGCCAGCGCATCGGGGTCGGGCAGTGGGCGATCAGCGCTCTCCATTTGCTGCGCGACCTGCTTGTCGAGCTCCTCCAAAATCGTATCCACGGGCCCGACAATAGGAATATCCACCGGTACGATTTTGGCTATCGAAGCGGGATCAATATCGATATGAATAATCTTTGCGCCCGGGCAGAACTTTGAGACTGTATTGGTCACCCGATCATCAAAGCGTGCACCAACGGCGAGGATCACATCGGAGTGATGCATCGCCATATTGGCCTCGTAAAAACCATGCATACCGAGCATACCCAGGAACTGCCGGTCACTGCCGGGGTAAGCACCCAGTCCCATCAGGGTATTGGTCACGGGAAAGTTCAGTCGCCGCGCCAGCGACGTCAGGTGCGCGGTGCCCTCCCCCTGAATCACTCCACCACCAGCGTAAATCACGGGGCGCTTGGCGCTGAGCAACATGCGCGCCGCCTTGCGAATCTGTCCCGAATGCCCCTTAGATGAAGGTTGGTAGGAACGCATATTCACCGACTCGGGGTACACGTACTCAAACTTGTGCTCCGGGTGCGTCAGATCCTTAGGAATGTCGACGACCACCGGCCCGGGCCTCCCCGTTGAGGCAATATAAAACGCTTTCTTGATGGTCGAGGGAATATCCTCTACCCGATTTACCAAAAAACTATGCTTCACGATCGGGCGCGAAACGCCGACCATGTCGGTTTCCTGAAACGCATCCTCGCCGATCAGATGACTCTGTACCTGACCGGAGATCACCACCAGCGGTATCGAGTCCATGTAGGCCGTTGCGATACCCGTAATCGCATTGGTCGCGCCGGGGCCAGATGTCACTAGCACCACGCCGGGCTTGCCCGTCGCGCGCGCATAACCGTCGGCGGCGTGGGTCGCTGCCTGCTCATGGCGCACCAAAATATGGGGGACTTTCTCTGCCTTGAACAAGGCGTCATAAATGTGGAGTGCAGCTCCACCGGGATAACCAAAGATGTACTCGACACCTTCGTCTTCAAGGGCGCGGACGATCATCTCGCCGCCAGATAGCATTTCCATGGCTACGCTCCATCTCGTTGCACAAGCTGGTGGAGAGCTGCTTGGCTCTGAACCACCGAATCCTGTCGCACGAGACACCGCCCGGAGCGTTCCGGCCTCTGTCAGATCACGACCACGAAACCCGTGTATCGGTGACCTGCGGGGTAGCGCAGTGTCGAGCCCGAGTAGCGAAAGCAACGCTTCCGCCTGACGGAACCCGCAAACAGCCTGAAGGACTATCCCGTCCTTGAGGTGGGCCAGAGGGTAAGGGTACTCACCAGTAGCCGTTGCCGCTCGCGTGACGGGCGCATTCTCCGAGTCCTGACGCGCCAAAGTCAAGCGATGTCGACAAATGACCATAAACAACGTTGAAGGGGGCCGCGCTGCGCGCTACGGTTATTGAACTTGCGAGGGATACCCTATGGACAGGAAGTTACTGCTTCGGGCCATGGCATTGGCCGCACTGGTACCACTTGCTTACTCGCCTCCCGACGCGCTGGCTGCCGCCATCTATCGCTGGGTGGACGATAACGGCAATCCGGTATTAAGCGATCGCCCCCCAGAAGCGCGCATACCCTACACCGAAATTGGGGGGTCTCCGCCACTGAGGCGATACCCCAAGCAAAGCGAAAATGCGCCGCAGACGCCCGATAACGTTGATCCTCCCAGAACAGTCTCCGCGCAGCCGGGATCTTTAGCCGAGGCTTCAGCGTCGAGTGCCGTGACCATTAAACCAGAGCCCGAACTGTGTCAGCAGGCTTTGGATAACATTTTCAAGCTTGAGACTTTTCCTCGGTCGCGCGTACAAGACCTTAGCGGCGAGGTGCGCTTCATGTCAGATGCCGAGCGCGCAGAGCAACTGCGGGTCGCTAAGGAGGTGCGTGACGCCAATTGCCGGTGACTGCAACGCGCTATAAGCGGTCAATATCCTCGGCCTGAAAATCCTCACGCACCGAGTCGTCGGGATTCGGCCACAGCTCCAGCGGCTCGAACCCTTCACAACCGATGCACAGCGTGAGTACTTCGTCGGCAACCTCCCCCGGCCCACATCCATCCCCTTGGCAAGACGGGGAACTGGAGTCGAGCTTAACTGTAAAAATAATAGGGGGTATGGGCATCCCCGAGCCGAATTCCGATTTTTTTCGCAACTTGCCTGTAAACAAGTCCAGAGCGTAAGCAGTTGACGTCCCGATATCTCTACAGAGGCCCTGCGACCCGCCCTCAGGCTTGTATGAGTTGAATAGCACTTGTCCCACGCTGATCGCAGCCGGGTTGACAACCTGCTCACCTCTGGCGTCCAAATCGAGGTACCAGCCGTGATAGTTGATGATCTTGTCCTCCGGACCTGACAAGCCGTTAGCCGCATTAAGCATACCTTTCTCCATTGCGGTTGGGCCTTGATCCAGATTAACGGTCGGTCGAGCGTCACCATAAACCTCATCAATAAAAGCATAAAAGCGGTTTGCAACCGTCGATTCATAGGGATAGTTCTGCTTAAGCGGGCGCTCACGATCGCCCGTGCCCAGCGCGACAAACACGCGGTTTTTGACTGGTGCCAGGGCCGGCTTATTCATAAAGCGTATTTGTCTGAAAGCCGCCTGAGCCACTTTATTGATCGACCAGTCACCCTGCGCCAGCGAGGTGGAGTACATGCTGGATTCTGATTGAAATTGGGCAAAATCGATGCGGTAGAGGCTGCCAGCAGCGCTAGCGGCGTAGGCAAAGTCGGCATAGCCATCCTCATCGACATCGACCGCCGAGACCTCGGCCACCACCGGCGAGTCGGTCGAAAATTCTCTGAGTAGCGTCCCCGTGTCCGCATTCACGACATACACCCGGTTACCCAGCGAACAACTGCCAAGCGGCAGCACCTTTTGGTCCACATCGAGGCAGTCATCCCAGCCACCCCCAAAGATCAGCACTGGATCAGGCTCTGCGATGGTACCGCCACCCACGTAGCCCTTGATTTTTGCAGCGACGGGCACCGACCAGGTCTGGCCCAGCTGATCAAAACCCGGAGTACAACCCGCATTCGAATTATTATCCGGACAACCGATAATCCATTTCAGTGTGGGGGTTGTGGGTGGTACGCCCGGACTCGATACGGGACTGACATCCAGCGCATAAATCTGTCGCCCGCCCCGCCGCATCGTGGGGTAGAGCCAACCGGTGACCAGCTTGTCGTCTTGGTCATAAACGGTGTAAGCCCCGGTCGATCCATCGAAGAAATACTGCTTCTTCTGCGCTCCGATTTCAGACGACAGCGACGGGTCCAACCCAAAGTAATCGACCGTAGGGGTGTTACGATACAACCGCTCAACATACGCTAAGTGACTGTCCGCGATGAGTGCCCAGTCCTCCAGGCCTGTGGCCGGGTTCAATGCTCTGAACAACCCATCATTCGCGCCATAAAATAGCCTGAATTCGCTTCCTGGCCCAGACGCTGCCGGCCCATAAGTAATGGTGAGTGGCCTTGAATGAACAACATCACCATGGATGGAGGGACGTAGTCCCTCGACAGGCTCCACCTCTTCCTCATTGAGGGCCGGATTTGACACGTAAGCACCTGTCTCATCCTTTACCAGTAGATCACCCCCTCTCAGACCCGCTTCTTCGCCAATGAAGTAGCGATAAATTTCGTCGCTACCCATCCCTCCGGTCAGTGTAGTCAGGCTGCCGCCAGAGTCCTTCATCAGCAGACGGGTGCTCGCTCGCTGTGGGGTGGCTTGACCGCGAATCTGCTGTGCGGCACCGCCTTTCTCAACGGCACCTCCGTCCGGTGAGTCAGAAAGCACACTCCGATCGCCTCTGAATTCCGCTAGGCACTCGCTGACTGGACTCGGATCAAGGCCCAAATCAGCGAAATAAGGGCCGGTCGAGCCATCGGCTTTATCGACTTCACTAGAATCTTCAGTCCAGAAACTCGTCGCGCAGGACTTAATAAAATCGGTTTGCGTATTCACTGCCAGATCATAATTAACGTCGGCGAGGGCATATGTTGCGCCGAATTTTGCGATCTGATACTGCTTCAGGTTACCCATCCATCGGGGCTTGCGCTGGCTCGCTGGTCGAAACATCCCAACGAAAACTTTGTTTTCGACCTGCTCGCGGTTGCCCGCGCTCAGCGGCAAAGTTACCGCGGCAAATGAGCTATTGACGTCAAGAATGTCACCGAAAATTCTGCTGAGTGCGTATTCGATCTCAGCAGTGGTCGTCGCCTGTTGTCGGTAGCCGCCACCCTGCCGCGCGGCGCTCTCCATGAGAGCAGAGTGCTCCTTCTTCGGACAAGAGCCGCAGTCAGCGAACGTATCGATGGTAAAAGTCACGACCGGAATGCGGGGTGTCACGTCCGCTTCGCTCCCGGCCGGATCATTCGATAACGGGACGCCGATTTCAAAGAGGAATTTCGTCCAGTCATCTAAATTAAAATCGACACCGGGCACGGGGGGTAACCCGTCGTTTTTTTGATGACTAACCAGATTATTGCCCTGCTTTACTGTCTCGAAGGCAGGCATTGGCATCCCTGAGCCAGATTCACCAGCCATCGCATACGTCGGAGTCTCCCCCAATTCGCTATAGAGCGCGCGCAACTGCTGACTATTGGATGTCGTATCTGTCTTCGGATTTGGCTGGACATTGGAAACCAGAATCACATACGTGTTTGAACACACATCTGATTCTCGAAGGGGCGACCGAAACGCTTCATAAGGCTGGGTGTAACCACCCGCGTCTGCAAGTTGGGCCACTGTCCGGGCGCCTGAATTCATTTGCCCATCACCCGCAAGGTAGGCGTACACGTCCGCCGCCAAGTTGCCGTACTTTGCGCTTTGAGAGGCGCCCTCTGAGTCGGAGCCAGCCTCAGGTTCAAAAGAAGCTTCTATCGCATCGAGAATGGGCCATAGTTGCGACGCGTTGGTGCTGAGCTTTTGCAAATCAAACCTGACATAGCCACCCTCATCGCTATACCCACCGGTACTGGCACCCGTCTCATACGCAAACAGGCCGACGTTGAGATCCAGCCCGTCATCGAGCAACTTTTCCAGCGTCGCTCTGATGGCACGAATCTGTGCCTGACCCTGCTTCCCTTCTGAATTGCTGAAGTCATTGTTCCACGCTGCGGAGTTGTCCAGAACAAAAAGCACGTTGGGGAGTGACTCGGCAGCGGCTCCGCTCACCAGCCCGGAGGCAAAAAGATCAATATCCTCGGCAAGGGCTGTTGTAGTTAGCAGAGACAGCGCAATAAACGCCCCAATTCTACGAATACCTTGCATAGTACCCCCCTCTACTCTCCATCGGTCGCTCCACTATTGAGATCACATGCGGTAGCGATAAGATTTTTCGCTGTTCGGGTGGTCAGTCCTTGCCGGACCACCACCAGTGCTCCGGTGACGGGATCCTCTGCGGTCACGGTGACGCCCCATGTCGCATCTGCGCAGTCAGAAAAAATTGCAGAAACAGTTTCACCGCTATCTTTGAGGCTATAACAGCTGGCCTCGTCCTCGTCATCAAACACATTGAGCTCTCGGTTTCGCACCGGGGTCGCCTTGAGGCACTCGGGCTGACTTAACGACACATTGACATCGTCCGCGAACCCGTCGCCGGTCAGGTCAAAGCAACGCGTGTAATTACTGCCCTCACAACCCACTACGAATGCCTTTTCACCGATCAAAAAGCCGTCGGTCATAATGGCTTCCTGCAGTGCTGATAACGCCACATTTTTCAACGCGGCACGCGCCTCAATATTCTGCACCACACGCACATTGCTCATCACGATGTTCGCCGACACGGTCGCGACAAGAGTGATTAGCGCCAGCATGATGAGCGCGATGATCAATACGAACCCTGCGGCCCTCGCAGTCTTCATTTTCGGCGACCCGCTATATTGGGCAGAGCGACCATTCGCGAATGCAGAGCACGCGGATAGTTCCGCATGCCGTCAGGGGCCGTCCACGGCTGGCCGGCAATCGTGTAGGTTGAGACATCCTCAAAATCAGAGCGTGGCTTAAGACTTCTCACCACCAACCAAATCTTGGCTCCAACCACATTTCCCGCATCCTGAGGCGTGAGCGTCGTTTCGACGCGGTCATACTGGCCATTTCCCGTACTATCGATAAACCATTCAAAAACAAGGTGCTCAACCCCTTCCGCCACCAGTTCCTCAACATAAGTCCCTGCTCCGGCGCCAACATAATCCAACCGCAACCGGATCAATTCGTCGCTCTGACTCACATAATAAATTCGAGATATAAATCGGTAGATGGGCGCATTGGTCTGGCAATCATAACGGGTATAGGGCAATAGGCTCGCCACCGAGGCATCCGACACACGATGTAATTTAACCTCCCCCCCCTCCAAATTATCGTTTGGATCCCGGCAACCATTAGTCTGAAGGTGGAACCCATTCTCGAGCGCGCGGCAACGATTGGTTGCGGCGACCCCAGCTTCGCCCGTCGCGCAGGTACTGGCTCGGCGAATCGCGAAGAAAGCAGACGCTGCCGAGGCTGTTGTCGCACCGGCACCGCAGGCACTCGCACTCATGGTCGCGTTAAGTTGCGATCCAAGATCCGATAGCAGAGGGAATTCCATCGCAAAGCCCAATTCTACCCGCGGGTCAAAGCCGGTCACGCCCGAGCCCACGCACAGCGGCGGGACGGCGGGATAACCCAGCACTTCGAGATCGCCAGTTTCCGAAGACCTCAGCACACCGTAGACCTGATCATCGGCATCAATCGGGGTGTCAGCCTCCCCCCAATAGCCTACCAACGACAACTCCGCGGCGATACGATCCATCGCGTAAAGCCCTGTTTCGAGGTGCCGACCCGACCGGTTGATTTCTGTCAGCGCCCGGCTGCTGTCGGAGAACAAGGTGGCGACCGTGAGCACGAGCAGAGAACCCAATGCCAAGGCGATCATCAGCTCAATCAGGCCAAATCCTGACGCCTGTGGGCTATTACGGGTGCCGACGAGTCTCTCTGACATCGCTCACCTCACCGCCACATCGCGAAACAATACGCGACGATAGGCCTCATCCCCCATCTCGCCCGCCCCGCAGCTAAGGACCGTCTCTGATTGGGCCCTGACACCCACCCACGCGAGGGAGACACGGATCCACATCTCGCCCGCGTTGCTCCCGCTCAGTAACTCTATGCACCCCTGCGCGTCGATTAACGCACCCACGCTGCGCTCTGCATCCCCCTCGCCCACCGTGGCACTCGCGCCGTCAATCAACTTATGCCATTCACACAAATCACGCTGTGCGCCCAGCATACCGGCGCAAACCTCAGATAACGGTTTGGGTAGAAAATACTCGCCAGAGACCGCAGCCGCTGGATTCAACCGGATTCTGGCGGCCATATCCTCAAGAATTGGAATCGCCTGACCTCTCTCGTAGGCCTCGAGACTGTTATTCATCGTATTAATTTGCAGGGCACCCAGCCCCAGCAGACCGAGTGCGACAATCAGAAACGTGACCAGCACCTCGATGAGGGTAAACCCGTGAGCAAGCCTAAGGGGAGCTAAGGGCATGCTCCCACCCAACTCATGGCTTCATCGGCTACCGTGGCGCAGGCGCTCTCGGGACAGGTTCCGGGCTGGCTCGAAATTCGGCCATCTGTCGCGACTACAAGGCATAGCGCGCACGTTTCGCTCCCCGATAGAGCTGATAACGTAAAGGTAGGGCAACCCGTAATTCTGCCCCAGCTGTCAAAGGTGACAGCCCCTTCGGAGCCAGCATCGGTGCGCTGTACTGAGACCCTACCCAATTCTGCGTTGAACAGTTGTATCGGAGATTGCGAGCATTCAGACGCGCTGGCGGTCTCCACGCACCAACCGTTCGACCAAGACAAGCCCGACTTGAGAAGGGAGACACGCTCATTGCGCTTGACGGATTCAGAGCGTGCCGTGGTAAGCGAAATGCGCAGCTCGGCCGCAGCCTGTCGCAGACGCTGCTCGGTCAACAAACGAGAAAACGAGGGTGCCGCCAGAGACGCGATTACAGAGAGTACCGCGAGGGCCGCGAGAACCTCGGGAAATGTCACTCCGCTGAGCTTAGTTGCTACCAAGGTATCGCCGCAGCGGTGCCACAAAACCGCCAACGCTCCCCTGCATTGTCAAGGCATAATGTGCCATCAGCCTCCTGCGGCGAGCCGGCTCTCGGCGTAAGCGTGAGATTAAAGCTTGGCGGCGGACCCGCTAGATTGTTGATGGTAATTTGCGCAACGTTGTAAGCGTCAGAAAGCGAGGCCACGTCAGCACCTAGCGCCAGGTTTCCGTCGGCATTTTGCGCGAAACCCAGCTCCCCCAAGTCACCCGCATATTCTCGGTGAACCAACAGGTAGCTCTGCTGACGCTGAGCCAGATCAAGAAGAAACGCCTGTGCTTTCGCCCTGCTGCCCTTTCTCACGTGGTCCATATAGCTGGGGTAGGCAAGTGTTGCCAAAATACTAACGATGGCAACCACAATCATGAGCTCGATCAGCGTGAAACCCTGATTGCGCCGCATCGATGCGGCGGGATCGCCGCAAGGTCGACACAGCGTGCCTTGATTTAGCCAGTTTGTTTTCATGCGCAATACAAACCTGTTGGTCAGCAAAATAAGCCGCAGGGCAACAGTATAGCCAAACGAGTCATTATTAGCATTTTGCGAAAAAATTGCATAATGAAAAATCCCAATGATTATCACTCCAGACCTTACACGACTCAACCCCAAAACACGCTGTTATTCAAGCGAAATTGCGGGAGTTTTACGCATGCTTTGCCAATCAGCCAGCGCCATCTGATGCGGCCCGATCATTGCGAGACTAGAGAGCATCAACAACAATAGGACAGTTGCCGTGACAAAGATCCCCCGGCCTCGCCGGCGCCTGCACACCCCTATCCGAGAGTCTCGCCATGACCTAGCCATCGGACGAAGGACTCAGGGGACCAGCAGTCGAGATACACTGACACTCGGAGGCGTGTGCTCTGCGTCAGCTGATCCCAAATCCAGCGAAAGTGATAGCGCAGCAAATCCAGGTGCTTGCGTGTCCGCAGCCGATTGCCCTTCCTCGACTCTCGGTAAGAGATAGACATGCCATGCCTCGACACCGTTAACGAGGGATTCAGGCGGTTGCCAGTGGTAATCGACTTTGCCGGATACCCTCCGCAAGCGCAGTGTTGGCCCACGGTCCACTCCTCGCCCCTCAGCCCCGGACAACAATAGTCTCTGTAAGCGACCCCAGGGTGCCGCTTTTTCGCACTGTTGCGGTTGCTCCATGTGGGGTTGCCAAGCAATTTCCCACTCTATCAAAAGCGCCTCTTTCCGAAAAAGTGTCCCACAGTGACGGGGATAAACGACCCACCCTGACCCTCCTCCGCACCTATCCGGGCATGGCAGCACTTGTTCGATATACAGCGCTTGGTCACCTTCCCCCCCGAACAAGCAATCAAGCTCATCAGGATTGACGACAGAAACACCACCCAGCTCCTGGTACTTAAGGGCTCCTGCCGGAGACTCACACGGCGGGCGGGGTAACGGCCAGACAGCAGAGGAAGACGTGGAGACATCCGCAGGCACCCAGTGTTCCGGTATTTTCGCCGAGGACAATGCCTCAGAGACAAACAGAAAAAACTGCCTTGCGCGAAGCACCTGATCACTCCGCAGCGACGACTCGCGCACCGCCACGAGCAGATCAGCGCTAGCGCTAAAGAGGCTGG
>CAYQUE010000048.1:0-10828 GCA_964420615.1 uncultured Alteromonadaceae bacterium
TTTTCGTTGTCAGGCCCTCATTTTTGCCCTTGTGAGTCGCTTCCCTTGTGACTGTTCCGCCCATTTCAGGGTGATGAGGTTTTTCGGGCCTCAGGGATTACGGCAGAGACGCCCTCAAGCCCTGCAAAATCGCCATTTTTTGGGTTGCTTAATCCCCGCCGCCGCGTTACTTTTGTGGTAACTGACCCCGTTTCTCGGGGGTCTGCGTGTTCATAAAAAAAACCGAGGCTAAAATCATGAGAGCTACCCCCATCCGTTTGGTGTCAGCCGTTGCAGCCGCTACGCTGGCAGTGACGCCGCTTGTTCAAGCGCAGCTTGAGGAAGTGATCGTCACAGCGACGAAGGTCGAGTCTTCGATTCAGGACACCCCGATCGCAGTATCTGCGTTTTCACAGGACCAGCTGGACTCTCAGCTGATTAACGACACCATGAATCTGCAGTTCTCGGTCCCCAATATGACCATGACGAAGCAGAACTTCACCGCCAACGATATTCGTATCCGCGGCATTGGTGCTGGCGCGATTGGCCCCGCGGGCGACAACGGTGTGGGTATTCACGTCAACGGCATCTACCAGACCTCTAGCCGTATTTTCGAAGCACAGTTCTACGACACGGAGCGCGTCGAAGTCCTGCGTGGCCCACAGGGTACCCTGTATGGCCGGAACACCACCGGTGGTGTTGTGAATGTGATTACCGCCAAGGCCGACCCGAGCGAGTTCTCCGCCAAGGTGGATGCGACTGTAGGTAACTACAGCTACACGCAGCTGCGCGGTATGGTGAACGTGCCGCTAGGCGAGAACTTTGCGTTACGCGCCTCCGGTATGGGCCTCAACCGCGATGGCTTTATCGAGAACATCTATGACGGCGAAGATGTTGACGACCGCGACATGTTTGCGGGCCGCTTGTCTTTGACTTGGGATGTCAGCGATCGCACTGAAATCAATTTCATGTACAGCTACTTCGAGGAAGACGACAATCGTGTCCGCTCCCAGAAGCAGGCGTGTGTCTATGACCCCGCGGGCGTCTTGGGCTGTTTGCCCGGTAAGCCGAAGTACGAAAATGCCAACTCGGCGGCGGGCATTGCCGGTGCGCTGATGAACGCGATCGGTGGCCTCAACTCGCTGTCTCAAGGGTATTTGGGCCAATACGGTGCAGCGACGGGGCAGATGAACTACGCGATGCTGGGTCTGAACGCGCTATCAGGCGCCACCGCGTTCCCGACCCAGGACTATATCGGTGACACCAACCCTGATGACGTGCGTCAGGTCAATATGGACACCAAGCCGCTGTATTACACCGACGAAGAGACTTATCAGCTGCAGTTGAGCCATGACTTTGGCAATTTGCAGATGTACTACTCAGGGGGCTATTCCGAGACATCGGTTGTTTCCGTTGAAGACTATGAAAAAGGCGTGTCCAACGCGGACTGGACGCCGGCCCTGAACACCTTGGCGGCACTCGGCTCCGTCCCGGCGCTGCCTGGCGCAATGTTGCCGAGCATTATTGAAGCGCTGGCCCCCACGTATGGTGCCGGCACCGCGCAAACTGTGGGCCTGTTGATCACCGATGCGGCTACCGGCATCCCCGGTGTGGGTATCTGGGCGGGCAACCCCGCTTTGGCGGGTTTGTCTAACGGCATCTCGGTGCTGGACTTGCCCAATGACGACAACTACACCCAGTGGTTCCGCAACGGTGGCTACGACGAATCGTCGAACAAAAACACCCAATGGGCGCACGAGCTGCGTTTGCAGAGTAGTT
The DNA here is from genome assembly GCA_964420615.1 of uncultured Alteromonadaceae bacterium. Lineage (GTDB taxonomy): Bacteria > Pseudomonadota > Gammaproteobacteria > Pseudomonadales > Halieaceae > Luminiphilus. The sequence goes on from CAYQUE010000048.1 coordinate 1,759, forward strand.
TTGACGGGCCCTTGAACTTCTTGTTGGGTGGTTTCTACCTCACCTTTGATAACAGAAACAGCTATTTGGTGCGCGCTGCCGGTCTGGCACTGCCTGGGCAGATTTTGCCCATCAACCTAGCGGTATTCCCGGCTCCCTACGGTGATCCGGATAACCCGCGCTCCGAGCCCAACCCGTACATGCAGGGTTATCACAACGATTCGCGCTCTTATAAGCTGAACGCGAAGGCCCTGTTTGGTGAGTTGTATTGGGATGTCACGGATTCCTTGCGCCTGACCTTTGGTGGTCGGTACTCCGAGGAAGAAAAGCGCGGTAAGCAGCGCACGATCTATGTGACGTTCTCCGATCTGCCGCCCATCCAGCCAAATGACGCCTTCTTTAATCCTTACTACGAGCAAGAAGAGTTCACCTGGAAGGTCAACGCAACCTGGAACATGTCTGACGACACCATGATGTACGCTACGGTGTCCAGCAGCTTTAAGTCAGGTGGCTTCAACCCCATCAGTGACAACTCACCGCTGCTGACGCCCGAATTTGGTGGTAGCCCGGCTAACGCGTTCTTCGACCCGGAATTCATCGATGCGTATGAAATCGGCATGAAGACCACGCTGCTGGACGGTGCTCTGCGCATTAACGCGGCGGGTTTCTACTATGATTACTCCGACTTCCAGCAGTCGCAGATCGTTAATGTGACCTCAAAGAACGTGAACGCTGACGCTGAAATTACCGGTATCGAGCTCGACGTTCTTTTTGCGATTACGCCTAACCTGATCGCGTCGTTCTCTGGTGGTTGGCTGGATACGGAAATCGGTGAATTCTGGAGTGTCGATACCGCTAACCCCAACGCCACCTCACAGGCTGATTTGGCCCGTGATCCGACGTTGGCAACGGTGGGCGTGGTCAGCGTCAACGGTGTGAACTTTATCCCGGGCGCCGATGCCACTGGCAACCGCAGCCGTTGTGAGACTGCCGCTCCGAACCCCTGCTATGGCTACATGCAGAACCAGCAAGGCAATCAGATCGCCGGCTCACCGGAGCTTAACTACAACATCGGCCTGGCGTGGACACTGCCCATGGGTGATGTGGATCTGACGCTGTCTACCAACTACTACTGGCAGGACGAGTTCTACGCTTCCAACTTCAATAACATCTCCAATCTGGTAGATGATTGGTCAATGTGGAATGCGAGCGCCCGTCTAGCCGGTGAGCGCTGGTATCTCGAAGCCTGGATCAAGAACATCGAAGACAACGACAACGTTACAGGCCACTACCTGACCTCGTCGGTCTCTTCACTGTTCACGAACCAGTTTATCCTCGACCCGCAGACTTATGGTTTGAGCGTCGGTTACCAGTTCTAAGCAGTTAGTGATTCAGAAAACCCGGCCCTGTGCCGGGTTTTTTGTTTTTGCGGTCCGGTTTTTTACGGCGTACCGCCGTTATTGGGTAGGGGAAAATGTTGGCGGTGACTCGATCACCGGCTAGGCGCTGTGAGTGCATATTCGCGCCCGTCGGGGCGACACTGCAGCGGCAGTTGGCCGCGTAATCGCGCGACACGTGCGCTGAGGCGCCTACAGATCAGGCCCGTTACGCGGCTTTGGAGCGCGCCTTTCTGACCGGCTTATCCGCGCCTTGCTTGAGTAGCGGACCCAAAAACCGGCCAGTATGGGAACGCTTTTCTTTGGCGACCGCCTCGGGGGTGCCGGTGGCGATAATTTGACCGCCCCCCGATCCACCCTCGGGGCCGAGGTCAATTAACCAGTCCGCCGTTTTAATCACATCGAGGTTGTGCTCGATAATCACGACGGTATTGCCACCATCACGCAGTCTGTGCAGCACCTCGAGTAACTGGCGGATATCCTCAAAATGCAATCCGGTCGTCGGCTCGTCGAGGATGTAAAGTGTATTGCCAGTGTCGCGTTTGGACAGTTCCCGAGACAGCTTTACCCGTTGAGCTTCGCCGCCCGATAGCGTCGTCGCGGCCTGGCCCAGGCGGATATATGACAGGCCGACATCCATGAGCGTTTGCAGCTTGCGGTGGATGGCCGGTACAGCATCGAAGAAACTCAACGCATCTTCAACGGTGAGCTCAAGCACCTCATAAATATTAAGACCCTTAAATCGGATCTCGAGGGTTTCCCGGTTGTAACGCTTGCCTTTGCAGACATCGCAGGGAACATAGATATCGGGCAAGAAGTGCATCTCGACTTTGGTCACGCCGTCACCTTGGCAGGCTTCGCAGCGCCCGCCGCGCACGTTAAAGCTGAAGCGCCCGGGTTTATAGCCTCGCGATCGGGCTTCCTGAGTGCCGGCAAAAAGCTCCCGAATCGGGGTGAAGATGCCGGTGTATGTGGCCGGATTAGACCGCGGTGTTCGCCCGATAGGGCTTTGGTCGATGTCGATACATTTATCGAGCTGTTCAAGGCCGCTGATGCTATCGTGCGCGGCCGGCTTGAGCGTCGTGGCGCCGTTGAGCGCCGTTGCTGCGAGGGGATACAGCGTGCCATTAATCAACGTTGACTTGCCCGACCCCGATACTCCGGTCACACAGGTGAGGAGCCCCAGGGGTAGCGACAGATTCACCTGATGCAGATTATTTCCCCTTGCGCCGGTAATCGTAATGACGCGCTTGGGGTCTATCTCGTGGCGGCGACTGGGTACCGCGATCGATTGCTTCCCGGATAAATAGGCGCCGGTGAGCGAATCCGGATGACTGACGATGTCTTGCAGCGTGCCAGAGACCACCACTTGTCCACCGTGAACCCCGGCCCCGGGGCCGATATCGATAATATGGTCCGCGTTGCGGATGGCGTCTTCGTCGTGCTCTACCACCAGCACCGTGTTCCCCAGGTCGCGCAAATGCAGCAGTGTTGCGAGCAGACGTTCATTGTCGCGCTGGTGTAGTCCGATAGACGGTTCGTCGAGGATGTACATGACGCCGACCAGCCCCGCACCGATTTGGCTGGCCAAACGAATGCGCTGGGCCTCGCCGCCGGAGAGGGTTTCGGCGCTGCGATCCAGCGTCAGGTAATTCAGCCCGACATCCACAAGGAAGCGGTAGCGTGCGCGCAGCTCCTTGAGGATTTTGTCGGCGATCTCGCCTTGCCGCCCAGAGAGCTGCAAGGCGTCAAAGTAGGCTTGGGCGTCGCCCACCGGTAGCGCCGTGATGCTGGGCAGTGTGCGGTCATCAACATAGACGCTGCGCGCATCGGCGCACAGCCGCGTACCCTCGCAGTTTTTGCATGCCGCGGTTGACACATACTTGGCCAGCTCGTCGCGCACCGATGCCGACTCTGTCTCCCGGTAACGGCGGTCCATATTCGGAATAACGCCCTCAAACACGTGCCTCCGCTTGAATACGGTGCCGCGATCATTGACGTAGGCGAACTCAATTTCCTCGCCGTCGCTGCCATGCAAAATGATGTCGCGATGCCGCTGCGACAGCTTTTCGAACGGCTTGTCCATGTCAAAGTCGTAGTGATCAGCCAGTGAGCGCAGTAAATGGAAGTAGTAAACATTGCGCCGATCCCATCCGCGGATGGCCCCTTCGGCGAGGCTCGCTTCCGGGTGCAGCACGACGCGGCTTTCATCGAAAAACTGGGTAACACCCAGACCGTCGCAACCGCTACAGGCCCCTGCGGGATTGTTGAAAGAGAAGAGCCGGGGCTCGAGCTCGTCTATGGAATGTCCGCAGCTCGGGCAGGCGTAGCGCGCGGAGAACAGGGTTTCTTCACCTTCGCCATCCATGGGGGCGACCGCGGCGACGCCGTCAGTGAGCTCCAGCGCGGTCTCGAACGACTCGGCGAGCCGCAGTTTGAGGTCGTCTCTGACCTTGAAGCGATCCACCACCACATCGATACGGTGCTTGCGCTTCTTGTCTAGTGCGGGAACATCATCGAGGTCTACCACGATCCCGTCGACACGCACGCGAATGAAGCCGGCTGCCCGCATTTGCTCAAATACGTGCAGGTGCTCGCCTTTGCGGTCGCGTACCACGGGCGCCAGTAGCATCAGCTTGGTGCCCTCTGGCATCGCCATGACCGCATCGACCATTTGCGTCACGGTCTGCGCTTTCAGCGTCACGCCATGAGTGGGGCAGCGCGGATCCCCGACGCGCGCAAACAATAGTCGCAGGTAGTCGTAGATCTCTGTGATAGTGCCCACCGTCGAGCGCGGGTTATGCGAGGTTGATTTTTGCTCGATAGAAATCGCGGGTGACAAGCCTTCGATGTGGTCGATATCGGGCTTTTCCATCATCGATAGAAATTGTCGGGCGTAGGTGGACAGCGATTCGACGTAGCGACGCTGGCCCTCGGCATAGAGTGTGTCGAAGGCGAGGGAAGATTTCCCTGACCCTGAGAGCCCGGTAATCACCACCAGCTTGTCACGGGGAATATCGAGGTCGATATTCTTGAGATTGTGGGTGCGCGCCCCGCGTACCTCGATGGTGTCCATGCTGCCTCGCGAAAACTCATTACAACAGCACAGTATACGAGGATCTGCAGGGCCCGGACTGTCGATAGCCGGTTTTAGCACCGTGTTACACTGCGATCTTCCTCGAGGTTTCTGACTACGTGCTGGCGAAAGATCCTTTTACTGCAGTGGAGCGCCGCGCCGTGCTGGGTTTGGCCAGTCTTTACTGCCTGCGGATGCTCGGTTTATTCATGGTTCTGCCGCTGTTTGCGGTATACGCGCAAGCATTGGCGGGGGCCAGCGTGGCCAGTATTGGGCTCGCGCTCGGCGCCTACGGCCTCACTCAGGCGACGCTGCAGGTTCCGCTGGGTTGGTTGTCCGATCAGATCGGCCGCAAACCCGTGATCATCGGCGGGCTGAGCATGCTGATTGTCGGCAGCCTCGTCGCCGCTGCAGCGGATACCTTGCTGGCATTGGCCATCGGCCGTTTGTTGCAGGGCGCAGGTGCCATTGCCTCCGCCACGATGGCCCTGGCCGCCGACTACACCCGTGTTGAACAGCGCACGAAAGCCGCCGCCATTATTGGTGCGAGTATTGGCGTCTCATTCGCCTTGGCGCTAGTGCTGGGACCGGTGCTTGCGGCCTGGGGCGGGTTGCCCCGCGTTTTCGAGGTGACCGCGGCGATGGGTGCGTTGGGCCTGCTGGTGGTGCTGTTCTGGCTGCCGCCCACGCCCGCCTTGAGTGAGGCGGGCAGTGCCCACATTGCGGATCGGGCGCGGTTAGGTGAGGCGCTGTGGGGGCGGGGCCTCGGTATCCTGTATGCCAGCATATTTTGCCTCCACCTGTTGTTGATGGCGGCGTTTACCGCGATTCCGGTCATTATGGTCGATCACATAGGCCTGCCCACTGATGAGCACGCGTGGGTGTATTTATTGACCCTGTGCGCTGCGATACCGGGCGTCGTGCTATTGGTGCGCCGGCGGCGCACGATGGAGGATCCCCGGCCGTTACTGGCACTCACGGTTGTCCTCACGGTCGCGGGTCTGATTGCGGCACTTTGGTCGACATCGGTACTGGCTCTGGGCGCAAGTTTGGTGGCGTTTTTTGCGGGATTTACGGCGCTTGAGACGATTCTGCCTGCTTTGGTGTCCGCTTTCGCGCCGGTCACATTGCGCGGCACCGCCATGGGTATTTTTTCAAGCGCACAGTTTCTCGGCGTATTCACGGGTGGAGCCTTGGGCGGTAACGCCTTGCACTGGGGCGGCGCCGCCTTATTGGCGCTACTGCTGGTGTGTCTGTCGGTGCTGTGGTTGGCCGGTCTGTGGCGCTTTGGACAGGCGCCCGAGGTGGTGGCATAGGGGCTGAATTGTCCGAGAATGATGTACACGCCACTCCCCAGCGTTGTTATAGTTTGCAGTCACACGGAATAAACGGATCAGCGTCGCCACGTACGCGATCCCGGGCAGATTGGAGAACCCTATGGCCTCGCGCGGCATTAACAAAGTGATCTTAGTCGGTAATCTGGGCAATGACCCCGAGCATCGTGTGCTGCCATCGGGCGGCGGGGTGACCAATATTAGCCTCGCCACCTCAGAGAGCTGGCGCGACAAGAATACCGGCGAGCAACAGGAGCGCACGGAGTGGCACCGCGTGGTCTTTTTCAATCGTCTCTCTGAGATTGCGGCCGAATATCTCCGTAAGGGCTCCAAAGTCTATGTGGAGGGTTCCCTGAGGACCCGTAAATGGCAGGATCAATCTGGTCAGGATCGTTACACCACCGAGATCGTGGCCCAGGAAATGCAGATGCTCGATAGTCGCGGCGCCATGCAGGACGGAGGCGGCTACCAAAGCGCGCCTGCGAGCAGTGCACCCGCGGCTGCGGATCCCGCGCCGATCGACTTCCCGGAAGACGACATTCCCTTCTAAGCACACGGGCTCGCAGGAGCCCCTGGTCGATACGCGACGATAGTCATGCGCATTCTGGTTTTGGGCCTCGATTCCCCGTTAGGGTTTTCCCTGCGTTCGTTTGCCGCTCCCTTGATGCGGCACGAAATTATTGGGGTCGACATGGATGCGACGCGTTGGCGCCGCGAGCGTCAGGTCAAAAAACTGATTCGTCGCCAACCCATTGATTTGATCTTGGATGCGCGCTTGGTGACGCAAATTGATGGCGTGGATCCGGTGGGTCAGCCCGATTTGGAGCGCACCCGGTGGCTCGCAGGGTTGGCCGCCAAGGATCGTATTGGCTATTTGTTTCTCTCCAGTGCGCGGGTCTTCTCGGGAACGCTCACCCGACCCTACCGCGAGAGTGATCAGCCTGATGCCACCGACGCGGTCGGTAAAACCTTGGTCGAAGCCGAGGCGCTGCTGCAGGACAAGCTCGACGAGGTCTTTATTTTGCGTCTTGGGCTGATGTTCGGGGGCCGTCGTCCCAACCCCTTGGCCAGAGCGCTGGATGCGCTGTCCCGCGGCGACAAGATCAAGGTCAGTGAACAGGTGCGTGGCAGCCCGGTGCACGTTGCGGAGGTCGCGCGGGTGATCCATGGCATCATTGATCAGATTGGCGCTGGTGCGCCGCGCGCAGGGATTTACCACTACAGCGGTATCGGGGAGGTCAACGCCTATTCTTTTATGGAAGCGGTGTTGGCCAATGCCTCTCAGTACAAGCCTTTTACCCAGGCGCGAGACCTGATCGTATTGTCTGCCGACACCGACGAAGCGCCCTCCAGCTTGACGTTGGACTGCGCGGCGATCCGGCACCAGTTTGGCATTCAGCAGCTCAGCTGGCGGGAGTTTGTTCAACGCGCGGTGCAGCGCTACATTGAGTTATATGTTGAGTAATGAGGATGACCCCATGAGTGCGGCGCTAAAGGTAGCGGTGTTAACAGTCAGTGATACGCGCACCCACGAGACCGATACCTCGGGGCAGTTTCTGGTCGATGCGTTGTCTGCGGCGGGTCACACCGTGGTCGACCGACAGATCGTGATCGACGATGTCTACCAGTTGCGGGCGATCGTCTCTGGCTGGATCGCCGATCCCGAGGTTGAGGTTGTGCTGACCACCGGGGGCACTGGCTTTTCGGGTCGGGATTCGACGCCCGAGGCGCTGCAGCCGCTCTTCGATAAAAGTATTGATGGCTTTGGCGAGGTGTTTAGATCGCTGAGCCATGCCGAAATTGGTTCTTCCACGGTGCAGTCTCGCGCGCTGGCAGGCCTGGCAAACGGCACAGTGATTTTCTGCATGCCGGGTTCTACCGGTGCCTGCCGCACGGCGTGGAATGGGGTGCTCAGAGAGCAGCTCGATAGCGAACACCGGCCCTGTAATTTTGTTGGAGTCCTGCGGGGCCATTGAGTCGTGGCGCTAACACCACTCACTGAAGCGCTGCAGCAAATTCTTGCCACTGCGACGGCGACCCCCGACGTGGAAACGGTGCCGACCGGTGAGGCGCTGCATCGTTTCTGTGCACAGTTGATCAGCGCGCCAATGGCGGTGCCTCCTCGAGATAACAGCGCCATGGATGGCTACGCGGTACGCGTCGGTGACATCCCCGCGGTCTTGCCAGTGAGCCAACGGATCCCGGCGGGCGCGGTGCCCGAACCGTTAAGCCCCGGCACGGCGGCGAGAATCTTCACCGGCGCGCCGGTGCCGACAGGTGCCGACGCGATTGTGCTGCAGGAAGATGTCACCGAGACGCCGGAAGGGATTTTTTTTCCCTCCGCGACGTTAGGACAGCATATCCGGCGCAGGGGTGATGATATCGCGCCCGGCGATCAGCTGGTCGCTCGGGGTCAGTGCCTGCAACCCCAGGACCTGGGTTTACTGGCCTCGGTCGGGTTGGCCCAGGTCGAGGTCTATCGACCACTGCGCGTGGCGATTCTTACCACAGGAGATGAGCTGCGGGAGCCCGGCGCGGGTCAGCTTGCGCCCGGTGAGATCTATAACAGTAATCGCGTGATGTTGTCGGCGCAGATCCGCGCACTGGGTATGTCGGTATCGGATTTGGGCAATCTGCCAGATGACCCCGGCCGCATCGGTGACGCGCTGGAAGAGGCCGCGGGCGCGGCGGATTGCATTGTGACTGCCGGCGGCGTTTCTGTGGGCGAGGAGGACCATATTCGCGCGCAGGTCGAGGCGCGTGGTTCGCTCTCCCTGTGGAAGCTTGCCATCAAGCCCGGTAAACCGCTGGCGTTTGGCGAGGTGCGTGGAACACCGATTTTTGGTTTGCCCGGCAACCCGGTCTCCGCCTGGATTACGTTTGTGCTGGTCGCTAAACCCTGGTTGATCAAGCAGCAGGGCGGAATCGTTGCTCCAGTGTCCCGGTACCGGGTGCGCGCCGGTTTTAGTGTCACAAAACCGGGCACTCGAGAGGAGTTTTTGCGGGTACGATTTGTCGGGGAGGGGGACGCCAGACGCGCCGAGCTCACGGGGAACCAAAGCTCTGGCGTGCTCACCAGTTTAAGTCGGGCCGAAGCGCTTGCCGTGCTGCCAGCGGGGGAATCCATCTCAGAGGGTGACTGGTTGGAGATCATTCCTCTGTCAGTGCTGGGTGATCTGGGCGCCTGCTGAATCAGCGGCACCGGTCGCTGTCAGTTGTCCAGTCGATCTAATCAGTCAATCTAGCCAGTTAATCTAGCCAGTTAATCTAGCCAGTTAATCTAG
>CAYQUE010000049.1:0-8874 GCA_964420615.1 uncultured Alteromonadaceae bacterium
GGCCCCGCATTCAACCTCGTGCTATTGAACGGTCGCCAAATGCCCACCACGGGCGGCGACAACCGTTCTTTTGACTTCAGTAACCTCGCGAGTGAGGGCATTGCATCGGTTCAAGTATTTAAGAGCGGGAAAGCAGACGTACCCACCGGTGGTATCGGTTCTGTGCTGAATATCACGACGACCCGCCCACTGGATGATCCTGGCTTCAAGGCGACGATTGCCGCCTCCGCCATGCACGACACCTCGACAAGCGAGGGCGATGACTGGACTCCGGAAATATCAGGTTTGATCTCGAACACCTTTGCTGACGACACCATTGGTATTGCGCTGAGCGCGATCCGTCAGGAGCGCAATAACGGTGCTAATACCGCCTCAGTTGGGGGTTGGAGAAGCTTCACTGGCGATACGGATAACTGCTGGTGTAGTGCGCGTCCGTCAGAGTGGGGCGGGATTCCCTACGACCCCGCGACCCAAGTAAATCGGCCACTGACAGGGGACGAGGTTTACTCCGTGCCGCAGAACACCGGCTACGAGTTTGCCGAGTGGGACCGCGTACGTACCAATGGGCAGCTGACCTTCCAGTGGCGGCCTGTCGAGAGCATTACGTTGACCGCTGACTACACGTATTCAGAGGTGGAATTGGAGCGAACCTTCACCAACTACTCCGCTTGGTACAACTTCGGCGGTCAGGAAACCGCGTGGGATGGCGCAATGAACGCGAGCCCGACCAAGTACGCTGAGTACAACGGTGGTGGCGGTGACTTTGCCATGGGCGGAGGTAGTGACGCGACGGTTGCGGAGAACGAGTCAATCGGCATCAACTTGGTATGGCAGGTGACTGACCAGCTGAGCTTGTGGGCCGACTATCATGATTCTTCTGCCGAGCAGGTGCCAGACAGCCCCTTCGGCAGCAGTGCGCTGTTGTCGATTGCGGCGTTCAGTCGAGACAAGACCACCACTTATTTTGACCGCGGCGAGCTCCCGGTCCTCTCACTGGATTTAAGTAACCCGCTTGACCCTAACGATATGATCGTCACGGGTAGCGTGTTCGCTAACAACTACGCGCGCATGGAGATCGAACAATCGCGATTTGGCGGTACCTTCGCGTTCTCTGATGCGGGTCTCTTTGACAGCATCGATTTCGGCGTTGAGATGACAGAGGTCAATAACCGCTCGGCGTTCTCTGTTGTGCAGCGAGACGCGTGGGGCGGTGTGACGCAGCCCGGTGCCATTGCTGACTTGATGACAGCGGCTTCTGGCGCTGGCAAGTTCGACGAGATATCCGGTGGTTCTGATCCTGCGCTGACAACTGATTTCTATAAGTTTGATATGGCAGCGTTGATTGCTCGAACTGAGCAGCTGATGGCGAGCGGTGATGCACAGACTTTCTACACTGCTGATATGGGTGATTGCGGGACTGGACTCTGCGCGTCTTCTGCTTACTCGACAGATCGTCGTACAGAAGAAGAGCAGGTTGCCGCCTACGCGCAGATCAACATGTCGACAGAGATCGGCGGTATGGATTTAGGTATTCGCCTCGGCGTGCGCTACGAGGACACGGATGTGAGCTCGAAAGCGCTCGCGCCCAACTACGTTGGCGTCAACTGGGTGGGTGGTAACGAATTCAGTGCGGTCCAGGGTGACGGCGACTTCACTCAGCTCGAGGGCGGCTATGACAATGTGCTGCCCAATCTGGACTTCCGTCTGGGTGTGACTGAGGACGTGGTGGCACGATTGTCGTTCAGCAAGACCATGACGCGACCCAACTATCAGGCGATTCAGGGCGGTCAAACCATTGATCAATTACTGCGAATCGACGGCGGTAATGGTAATCGTGGTAACCCGAACCTGAAGCCTTTTGAGTCGGACAACATCGATGTGTCGGTCGAGTGGTATTACAGCGACGACAGCTATCTGTCTGTGGGGTATTTCCACAAGGATGTTAAGAACTTCATCGGCATCGAAGAGATTAACGAGCCGTTGTTTAACATGCCGCATCCCGGCCAGGGTGCCTACGCCGACGCGGCTCGCGCGGCTCTTGGAGCAACTGCAACCAGTGGTGAGCTGTACGACTGGATTCTTCAAAATCGTGCGGGCTCACCGGGTGTCGATGCTGCCAACGGGGTTATCTCTGGCCAGCCTGGAGACCCCGAGGCTAACTTCAGGGTGATTGTGCCGGCTAACCAAGACGAAGACACCGTCGACGGCTGGGAAGTCAACATCCAGCACAATTTTGGTGCCACCGGCTTTGGTTTTATTGCTAACGGGACCTTTGTGGATTCCAAGACGTCATACGACGATATGGATCTGTCGCAGCAATTCGTTGTGTCAGGGATCAGTGACTCGGCTAACGTCATCGGCTTCTATGAAAAGAATGGCCTCTCGATTCGCGTTGCCTATAACTGGCGTGACAAGTTCCTTGCCGGTACTGGGCAGGCGAACGTCGGTGGCATTCCGCCGACTTACGTCGACGCCTACGACCAGATCGATATCGGTGCCAGCTATACCTTTGGCGATAACCTGCAGATATTCCTCGATGCGATCAACGTGACTGACGAGACGACCTATGTTTATGGTCGTGCCAGTGGCCAGGTCTTGTTCGCCGCACAGCAGGGCCCACGCTACAATCTGGGCCTGAGATACACGTTCTAGCGCGCCGATTACGCTAGACTGGAGGGCTACTCGCGGTGCGGGTAGCCCTTTTGTCGTTATAGCGGGTGTGCAACCACTTATAGTAGGTAGGTAAATGTCACAGGCGGTTAATCACATTGTGATTTTAGGCGGCGGGACCGCCGGCTGGCTGACGGCAAGCCTGTTGGCCTCCGAGCACGGTTCAAATATTACCGTCACGCTGATTGAGTCGCCCGATATACCCATTATTGGTGTTGGGGAGGGTACCTGGCCCTCGATGCGCAGCACACTCCAGAAAATAGGGGTTAGCGAACACGAGCTTCTGTCGCGCTGCGATGCGACCTTTAAACAAGGGACCGAGTTTATTAATTGGGTCTCGGATAGCGAACCGAATCGCTATTACCATCCGTTTAGCCTGCCCGCTGACTACAGCAGCATCAATCTGGCTGAGCACTGGCTCGCCAGCGAGGTTGATACCGACTTCTGCGCCACCGTGACGCCACAGGCCTCCGCGATTCGTCAGTGTCGTGCGCCCAAAACCACTGACGTGCCTGAATACGCCTTTCATTTGAATTACGGTTATCACTTTGATGCCAGCAAGCTGTCGCAATGGCTGATGGGGCATGCCACCAACACGTTGGGCGTGAAACACATACTGGCAAATTTGGTGGCGGTAGATCAGTGTCCGGACGGCGAAATAACGTCTCTGTCGCTCGACTCCGGCGTCTCGATATCGGGCGATTTGTACGTTGACTGTTCTGGCCAGCGTGCCTTGTTAATTGGCGAGGCTATGGATGTCCCGCTGTATTCCATTGCGCATGTGTTACCGAATGATCGCGCTATCGCAACTCAAGTTCCTTACAGTGATCCGGCCGCAGAGATTGCGTCAGTCACGCGATCGACCGCCCAAGCAAGCGGTTGGATCTGGGACATTGGTTTGCAATCAAGACGTGGCGTCGGGTACGTGCACAGTTCGGTGCATGTGAGCGAGGACGAGGCGAGCACTGCCTTACTGTCCTATATTGCATCGAGCGATCCCAGCGCGCAGTTAAAAGAGCTCAATGTCCGCACGATCCCCTTTAACCCCGCCAGGCGGGAAGTATCCTGGTATAAAAACTGTGTGGCGATTGGGCTCTCTGCAGGCTTCATCGAGCCGTTGGAGGCCTCCTCCATCGCGCTAATTGAGCAAGCCGCGAATCGGCTGTGCGAGATCTTGCCGCTGGATCAACAGAGCATGACCGCCGAGGCGGCTGCATTCAATCAGCAGATGGCGAGACAATGGGCCCAGGTAGAAGAGTTTCTCCAATTGCACTACGTGCTGAGTCAGCGTGATGATTCGGAATACTGGAGAGCGGTGCGGAATGAGAGCGCAATACTGCCTGATTTGCGCGATAAGTTGAAAACCTGGGCGCGCCGTCCTGCGTGGCATCAGGACGCACCGCGGTACGACGAATTATTCCCGGCAGCGAGTTATCAGTACGTACTTTACGGGATGGCAGGTCGCCACATTCGCCCCAACACATCTCGGCGGACTTTCCAGGTAGCACGGCCGCAGGCGGACAAAGCGATGTTTGACGTCAGGCAACGTAGCAGCCGCATTGATGCGCTTCCCGGCAACCGAGCATTATTAAATGCCTTGCGATCGGGCAAGTCGCTTGAATCGCTAGAGGGTGCAGCATGACAAGACACGAACTCATTAATAACGTAGAGCACGCCGACGTCCGTGTGATTACTACGCGCTCGGCAAGATATGGCGATAACGTGATGTCTTGTCTCACGTTTCCCTTTGAATTTCGCTCCGTCCAGGCGTGGTACCCCATATTGTTTCAAACGTTTCCAGATGGGGTGATGAGGCCGGTGGCGTTGTTTGGTTTAAAGCAGGGAGAAAACCTCTTCCTAGAGGGTGAATCCTGGAAGGCGGGTTACATTCCGGCCATGGTCAGGCGTGAGCCATTCCAGATCGGTATGCAGACCGGTCCGGACGGGTCTGGGGAAGCGGTTCGGATGTTGTCGCTGGACATGGAGCATCCGCGTGTCACCAAAGATGTATCGGCGGGTGAGGCACTGTTTCAGCCGCTGGGAGGCTATACGCCGTTTCTCGAAGAGGTGGCGACACTGGTGGAGAGCATTTATCACGGAGTGTCCAACGGTGAGCGTTTCGTCGAGGCGCTGCAAAGCTTCGATCTTATTGAATCGGTCAGTATGGACATCCAGTTGAATGATGGCTCAAAAAATCAGCTCATCGGCTTCAGCGCTATTAATGAAGAAAAGTTGCAAACACTCACTGGCGATGCGCTGTTCACGTTGAGTGAGCAAGGCTTTTTGATGCCCGCATTTTTAATGGTGGCGTCCATGGGCAGTATGGCGCGTTTGGTCGACTTCAAGAACGATGCCCTCTAACCAAGCACTTGCTCGATTGGAGAGCCTGCCTCGTGTCCCTGTGATCGACGCGGAGGCGCCCGGCGTAGTTCCGCCACAGGTGTTCGAGGAGGGCAGGCCCGTTGTCATCAAGAATCTGATTGCCGAATGGCCGGTGCTTGATGCGAAAGATCGTAGTCAGATGGAGCGCTATCTATCGGGGTTTTGGATAGACAGACCGGTGGTCGCCTACGTGGGAACTGCCGATATACGCGGCCGGTTTTTCTACGATGAAGCTCTGACGGGATTCAATTTCAAAGGAGGTTCTGCGCCCTTGGCTCAAGTCTTTGAGCGTATACAGGAGCAAGAGGCGGCCGCATCGCCTATGTCGATCTATGTAGGATCGACTCCCGTTGATGGGTGGCTACCAGGCTTTCGCGCGGCCAACGATATTGCCGTACCGAGCGATCAACCCTTGGTCAGTTTTTGGTTGGGTAATCGCACAAAGATCTCTGCACATTACGATTATCCGGACAATATTGCCTGCGTGGTTGCGGGCGAGAGGCGTTTCACGCTGTTTCCTCCCGAGCAAGTCACCAACCTGTATGTGGGGCCAATCGACAAAACGCCCTCTGGCCAGGCAATTAGTTTGGTGGATTTCGCCGACCCTGACCTCGAGCGATTCCCGCGCTTTGCGGAGGCGTTGGAGGCGGGTTTTCAGGCGCACTGTGGGCCTGGTGATGCGCTGTTTATACCCAGTTTATGGTGGCACCACGTGGAGTCGCAGTCGGATTTCAATATGCTGGTGAATTACTGGTGGATTCCCGAAATTGCCTCTCAGGCAACGCCCGCCGCCGCATTGTTGCATGCCATGCTCGCCATTCGTGATTTGCCGCCGCGTCATAGAAAGGGTTGGAAGGCTCTGTTTGAACACTATGTGTTTGACTCAGATCCGGCTGTTTACGAACACATACCCGAAGCTGCGCGGGGGCCACTTGCGCCTTTGACAGATGTTTCTTCGAGACGTCTACTGGCAGATATTCTTAACAGGCTTAATCAATGAATTACCTTGAACAAGGGGATTTCAGGCATGAATCAACCCATTAAAAAAGTGGTGATCGCCGGTGGAGGCACCGCTGGCTGGATGGCCGCTGCGACGCTGGGGAAGATACTTGGCAAAACGCTGGATATCACCCTGATCGAATCGGACGAGATCGGTACGGTCGGCGTGGGCGAAGCTACCATTCCAACCATCCTTACTTTGCACGAAGTGCTCAAAATCAAGGAGCAGGACTTCCTGACAGCGGTTCAGGGGACGTTCAAGCTGGGAATCTCTTTTGAAAACTGGCGCGATGTTAACGAGGACTACATCCACTCTTTTGGTTTTACGGGCAAGGATCATTGGGCGGCTGGGTTCCAGCACTTCTGGTTAAAGGCGCATCGAATGGGCATGGCGCGTGAATACGGTGAGTACTGCGCCGAATGGTTGGCGGCCAGAGAAAACCGCTTCGCCGTTTTGCCCAATCTGACGCTCAATTATGCCTACCATTTTGATTCTTCTCTCTATGCAAAATTCTTGCGCGGTATCGCTGAAGAGAATGGCGTTGTAAGACGCGAGGGAAAAATTTCCGAAGTGCGGCAAAATCCGTTCACCGGGTTTATTTCTGAGTTGGCTTTGGATGGCGGGGAAGTCATTAGCGGGGATTTCTTTATAGATTGCACTGGCTTCAGAGGCCTGTTGATAGAGCAGACCCTGGCGGCTGGCTACGATGACTGGACCCACTATTTGCCCAGTGATCGTGCGGTTGCCGTGCAGACCGAGAGCGTAGGACCGCCAATTCCCTACACCCGTTCGATCGCGCACGAAGCAGGCTGGCAGTGGCGCATCCCTTTGCAGCACCGAGTGGGTAACGGACTGGTCTTCTCGAGCAAGTTCTGGTCCGAGGATGAGGCAACGGCAAAGCTGCTCGGCAATGTACAGGGGCGACTACTCACCGACCCGAGGGTGATTCGTTTTCAAACGGGAACGCGTCGCGTCCATTGGAAGAAAAACTGCGTTGCCCTCGGACTCTCGAGCGGCTTTATGGAGCCTCTGGAATCCACAAGCATTCATCTGATTCAGCGCGGCGTAATTCGCCTTTTACAGATGTTTCCCCATGAGGGCGTCCGTCAGCCTGACGTGCAGGAATTCAACCAGCAGATGCAGTTTGAAATGGACAACATTCGGGATTTCATCATCCTGCATTACCATGTGACAAATCGCCGTGATACTGCATTCTGGCGGCACTGCAGTTCGATGGAGATTCCCGATAGCCTCAGGCATCGTATCGATTTGTTCAAAGAGTCCGGGCGCGTCTACAAAGTGCCGACCGAACTCTTTGGTGAAAATTCATGGGTTCAGGTGATGTTGGGGCAGGGACTTGTGCCCGAGCAATACCACCCGATTGTCGACATGATGTCCGAAAAAGAGCTGCAGGGATTCCTCGAGGGAATCAAGGGATCGGTTGGAAATATGGTAGCTCAATTGCCCGAGCACCAGAAATTCATTGATCACTACTGTTCCGTATCGACAGCGCAGGTGGCGCGGTCCCGCTCGGCGTAAAATCTGTCCCGCTCGTCGCTTGCCCCGCCCGCCGGAAGCGCCCACTCGGGTAGTGTAACGGCTCAAACTTTGGGTGGTATTGTGATGAGATCGAGGCTTTGGGGGAAGCAGCGGGGCTTTTTGTTTGGAGCCCTGTTTTTGTGTGGAAGCGCAGCCGCGGCGGCAGAGGCCGAGGGAAACATCGGCGATAAAGTCGACGCGCTCATGGCTACCATGACTTTGGAGCAAAAGGTCGCCCAGATGATTCAGGGCGAGATCGCTCACGTTACCCCCGACGACCTTCGAGAGTACGGCCTTGGCAGTGTGCTCAATGGCGGAGGCTCTTTTCCTGGGAAAGAAAAGTACGCGACGCTTGAGGATTGGGTTCAGCTCGCTGACGATTACTATCGTGCCTCGATCGATACCTCAGGGGGAACTGCGGGTATTCCGGTTGTTTGGGGCACTGATGCGGTCCACGGCCACAATAACGTTATCGGCGCCACGATCTTCCCGCACAATATCGCGCTTGGCGCCGCCGGCGATCCATTGTTGGTTTCAGCTATTGCGTTGGCCACGGCAACTGAAGTCAAGGCAACCGGAATCGATTGGATCTTTGCGCCTACGGTCGCTGTGGCGATGGATTCGCGCTGGGGGCGAACCTACGAGTCCTACGGGTCGGACCCTGAGTTGGTCAGGTCTTTTGCGGGTGGTGTGGTAGATGCCATGCAGGGAGCAGGCATTATCGCGACCGCGAAACATTTCATCGGTGATGGCGGCACTTACCGAGGTGTCGATCAAGGCGATACACGGCTGTCTAAAGAAGACCTAATGACCGTTCACGGGCAGGGCTACTTGGCGGCGGTAGACGCCGGTGTTATGACCGTTATGGCCTCATTCAACAGCTGGAATGGCGACAAGATTCACGGTAACCGTGAGTTGCTCACAGATGTTTTGCGCGACGAGCTGGGTTTTAACGGTTTCGTGGTGAGCGATTGGAATGGCATTGGTCAGGTGAGTGGCTGTCGGCCAGACGATTGTGCTCAAGCGATCAATGCGGGAATCGATATGGTGATGGTGCCGGAGGACTGGAAGGCGCTGCACCAAAATATGTTGGCCCAGGTGAAGTCCGGCGAGATCAAGGAGGCTCGAATCGACGAGGCCGTTCGGCGGATTCTCGCGGTCAAGTTCGCCGCGGGCCTGATGGATAGAGGGTTGCCTTCGCAGCGAGCCAAACCGCTGTTTGATGCCGTTGGCTCTGAGGCTCACAGGGAGCTGGCCAGAGAGGCAGTGCGTCGTTCGCTGGT
>CAYQUE010000049.1:8974-10660 GCA_964420615.1 uncultured Alteromonadaceae bacterium
TTGTCGGTTGTAGATCGAGAGATACAGGAAGATGCGCGCCGCGTTGAGTTTCGCGGTTCGGGTGAGCACCTGAGCCAGATTTATTTCCAGTTTGAAAACCCCGTTGATATGCGGCAACTGGAGATGGCGGATGGTGCTCTCACTTTCGAGATGCGCATGTTGAAGAGGCCGACAGAGCCGGTGACCCTGCGGATGGACTGCGGCTGGCCATGCTCCGGTGAGCTTGATATCACCACCATTTTAACCAAGTCGCCCGCTGCCGAGTGGCAGCGACTCGCGTTTCCGATGAAGTGCTTCGCGCAGCTTGGTGTGGATTCTTCGAAAGTGAATACGCCGTTTCTTTTGGCTACGACCGGTGAGCTCTCCTTCGAGTTGTCGCACGTTGTGCTCGCTGAATCTGCCGGTGAAGCCAGTGTGATGAGTTGTAGCGAGCTGTTCGCAGATTTATAACCACGCATATATAGCGAGGCCGCAAGTAAACCCTCACAATAAACAGGCGGGCGGCACATAAGGGGGCATTCTTTTGTTATCAACAATTGACCTGGTCATTGTGGCCATCTATGCAGTGGGTCTTTTTGCGTTAGCACAGTGGGTTTCGCGAGAGCCCTCCGGGCACGAGAAAAACGCTCAGGACTACTTCCTCGCAGGCAAGGCGCTTCCCTGGTGGGCGATTGGAGCGTCACTGATTGCCGCCAATATTTCTGCCGAGCAAATCATTGGTATGTCCGGTTCGGGATATGCCATAGGGCTCGCCATTGCTTCTTACGAATGGATGGCGGCGTTCACGTTGCTGCTGGTGGGAAAGTACTTATTGCCCATATTCTTGAAGACAGGCATCTATACGATGCCGCAGTTTCTGGCCCAACGTTACGACAACCGCGTCAAGACTGTGATGGCGATCTTTTGGCTCGGCGTATATACCTTCGTTAATCTCACGTCGATTCTGTGGTTGGGTGCCCTGGCAATCAATACGGTCGCTGGGGTTGACCTCGTATTCGGTCTGGTTGCGCTCGGTGTATTCGCCATCGCTTATTCATTGTACGGTGGTCTCAGAGCGGTAGCGCTCACCGACATTATCCAGGTCTTATTGCTGGTCATGGGCGGGCTGATGATTTCCTGGATTCTGCTCGATCAAATCGGCGGTGGTCTTGGACCTATGGCGGGCTTCACTGCCCTGTCAGCCCAGGCGCCCGATAAGTTCCATATGATCCTTCAAGAGGGGCACCCACATTATATGAGTCTGCCGGGGCTCTCAGTGTTGATTGGCGGCATGTGGGTTATGAATGTCTCCTATTGGGGTTTTAACCAATACATTATCCAACGAGCACTGGCTGCAAAGAGCGTGGACGAAGCCCAGAAGGGAATTGCATTTGCTGCTTTTTTAAAGTTGCTCATGCCGGTGATCGTCGTTCTTCCCGGGATCGCCATGTTTGTACTGAGCCCAGATCTCGCCGCGCCCGATAAGGCGTATCCGTCAGCGATGAATTTGCTGCCAGTCGGCATCAAGGGATTGGTTTTTGCGGCTTTGTTGGCGGCTATTGTCTCGTCCCTGGCGTCGATGTGTAACAGCATCTCAACCATCTTTACGGTGGATATTGCCCCTATTCTTGGGATCGAGAGTGGTGGTGCGGGGGCGGTGCGGGTAGGGCGCATCGTTGCCAGTGCGGCGATGGCGATTGCGATTGT
>CAYQUE010000050.1:0-10615 GCA_964420615.1 uncultured Alteromonadaceae bacterium
GGTCAGAAAGCGGTTTCGCCATCGCACTTTTATTGTGGATGATTGCCGGGATGTCACTCACCGTGGCAGCCGTCATACACTTTGCCAGCGCTGATATCAGTATGGCCGAATTGCGCCTTACAGAGGCCAAAGCCAGGGCCATCGGGCGCGGGGCGGCCCTTCTCGCTTTGAGAGATAGCGCCGCACAAGCCTATTTGCCGGAAGAATCGAACAGTTCGGCTGAGGCCTTAGCGTCTGAGGATATGGAAGAGGAAAGTGAAAAAAGAACAATTCACTATGAATTTTTTAACGAGTGGAAGGTCTCCGTTACCATGCATCCCTCAAATGGCTACGTTTCGCTGAATGATATTGACCCGGAGAGGCTCGAAATGTTGTTGGTAGAACTGGGTGGGCTGGATGCATCAGATGCGGCAGGTATGGCGCAGGGAGTCGTCGATTATCGCTTTGATTTTCCAGGTTTTCGCTACACGGAGGAGCTGTTGGCCGTAGAGGGGGTGTCCAGACTGGCCTACGATAGTGTGAAAAAGTTTGTGCATCCGTTTCGCTCGGGCCAGACTGATGCGACGAGAGCTCCTTCTGCGCTAAAAGCGGTGTTCAGCCAAGGACAGGAGTTGCAGGGAGGTCAAAGCCTGGAATCGGCGGTCGAGCCGTCCACTATCGGCGGTCTCGTTACGTTCGAAAGCATCGCCGCAAAAATAGAGCAAGAAAAGGGCGTAGCAGATACGACTATCGTTGCGCTTGAGTTGAGCCATCAATTGGCCGATGGGCAAGTCTTGAGTCAACAGATCTGGGCGTCTCCTGAGCGAGAGAATTCGATACTGCGCGTGGGCGGCATTAGCACCCAAGCTGAGAGCAAGGAATAATGGATCAGGCCTCGCCCTTTAGCCTATTCGGACTCGATCTGTCGCAGTACGCTGCCCGCATTTTGTTGGGATGGCAGCAACTGCTATGGGGCGAGGAGGTTGGGCTGAGAGATCGTTTCTGCCCGCCAGTGCGGTTTATTAATCAACAATCCCCCGATCAAGCGGGTTCCACAGGCGCGGCTCTGAATAATGACGCTACCGATGCTCCAGGTCTGGGTTGGTTGATCCCCGAGAGCGAGGTGTTAATTCGCGAGGTTTCGCTACCTATTGATGGGGAGATTTTTCTGCGCGAAGCGGTCATTTCCACGGTGCAATCGCACAGTCCGTTTGATTTTGCTGAGACGAGTTTTGGTTTTCGCATTGCGCATCGTAGCCCAACAGAGCTGACTCTGACGGTCGCGATGGTGTTGCGAGCCACTGCAGAAGCGCACGCCAGAGAGGCAGAGGCACAGGTTCACGGTGTGGCAACGCCCATAGAACTCTGGGCTGAAGACGGTTCCAGTGCCGTTATGCTTGAGGGCTTTGGGGAGTCTGATCGAGCACAGCGCTACTACGCCAACTTGGGCAGATTTGCGGTCCGAACCGCTACTGCGGTTGCGGCCATTGCAATGATTCTCAGTCTTCCTGCCTTGTGGGTGAGTCAGCATGCGGGGCAGCTTGCCGAGCTGAAATCGGAGACCCAGGCACGGGTTGGCTCGGTGGTAGCTGTGCGAGAAGAGTTGGTGCAGTCTCAGGAACTGAACGCGGCCGCGCGCTCATTCTTTGAGGCATATGTAGACTACGGCCCATGGCTCCATCAGGTGTCCGCGTTGACGCCTGATCAGGTCTATTTCCAGCGATTGGGCCTCGACGGGTCGACGCTGACCGTATCGGGCCTGGCCGAGAACGCTGCCGATTACCAGCGTATTCTTGCCGAGGCGGGCATGTTTAGCGAGCTCGTTGCTCCTTCTGCTTTCACCAGAGATGAGCGGGCAGGAAGAGAGCGATTCACACTCTCCATGAGATTGATGTCGGAGCTCGCGGAATGAAGCAGTGGTTCCTTCTATTACCGAGAGAGGCGAGGGCGCTGCTTTTGGCCGGCGCAGTGGTCGGTGCCGCTATTGCCTTCCTCTGGCTGAGCTCAATGGCCGGTTTGCTGGTAGGGAGTATCCGCGAGGCGTCTATCGTTAAGCCGCAAATCGCCAGACTGCTGGGTTACGAGCAGGTGGGTAATGAGTTTGACCGAGTGCTGGAGCAAGCGACACTGCAGCTTCGGGAGCTCAGTTACGAGACTGCCGAAGGTGCGCAAGCGGGCGCCAGGCTTCAGCAAAGCCTTCGCGGCTTTGCTGAGGAATATGGTTTGGTAGTGACGGGCAGTCAACTGCTCACAGAGGATGAGAGCGCAGAAGAAGACGATAATTTATTTGAGGTGCTGTCTGTGGACTTGAGCTTGCAAGGAACGCCGATGGCCTTAGACCAATTCCTGACCGAGATTCGACTGCATACCCCGATTCTTGCCGTTTCGAGTTTGGATCTCGTCAGACCACGGACTATCCGCCAGCGGCGAGGAGCATCACCGCAGAATCCGGATTCACTGAATATCAGGATGACGGTGGTCGGTCTGAGAGAGCTGCGGCGATGAGGTGGCAGGACTTCGCAAGTTGGCCTCAGGCGCATTTGCGTCACATGGGGTGGGCGGTATTAGCAGGTTTGGGGATACTTGGGGTTAATGCATTGATCACGCCCAAGGTGGAGCCCATTTATCCCGCAGAATTGGGCGTATCCTCTGAGACTCCCGGCGCGGGCCTTAATTTGCAAGGCGAGCAAACCGACTTTGTCACGCGGCCGTTATTCCTCGCGAGTCGGCGACCCACTCAGGCGGTGGTGGTTGAGGAAGTAATGCCGGAGCCAACGTCGCAGTTGCAGGAGGTGTCCCTTGAAGGCATCGGGTTGCTAGGCGTTTTCGCCTCGGGTGGCGTGGGCGGCGCTATCGTTGAGCTAGAGGATGGGGCTCGATCGCGAGTGTACGTGGGCGAGTCTGTCAATGGCTGGCAACTCAGTGAGACCAGTTTGAGGTCTGCGGTCTTCGTTTCGCCCTCAGGTGCAATCAGCCGGCTTGAGCTTGCCGTGGCCAGTACTCTACCCAATCTTGAGACTGTTCGGCCGTCTCGCGCAGCAGTGGTCGATGAGTCGCGGTCGGCACAGGCTGAGCGGGAGCCCGAGCCTGAAACGCCCTCTGATGATGACTCGGGCTTGGTCACTTTTGGCTCCGTTGCCAAATCCAAAGCGCGTAAAGCTGAAGCGCTGCGACGGGCTGCTGAGGAATCGACAGATGGATAATGCCATGCAAGCGAATAAAATCGCGCTGTTCAACGTCGTTACCTCTCAGAATAGAGAAGATACGCGCTGTAATAACGGAGAGGCAACAGGTGAAAAGTAAACTACTAGCTTTAAAGCGAAGATTTTTCACTGGCACCTGGGTTCTATTTTTATGCGTGGGCACTGTGTCCTGTGCGGCTCCCGATGCTCGAGTGCCCGAGTCGAATGATTTATCCGGAGCGTCAGTCACCTCCACTGACTCGCCCAGTCCCCAGTCCGACACAGCTGACGCTGCGCCTCCGCCTGCGCAATCTTCCACCCTGTTTCTCGGCAGTGATCAGTCGATCAATATGCCGTTCTCGCGGCCGCCAATCAGTCTGAGTGGCGACGCGGTGATGCTGAACTTTGAGCAGGCGCCGCTCAATGAGGTTATTCATACCATCTTGGGCGATACCTTGGAGCTTGATTATGTGATTGAGAATCAGGTGCCGGGAGAGATTACGCTTCGCACCCGATCGCCGATTGAGCGGGACCAATTACTACCAATTCTTGAGGCTCTTCTCAGGAATAACAATGTACTCATGATTCGTGGGCCAGGTGACCGATTTTATATCAGTGGCTCCCCCAATATGCTTTCTACTGTCCCCTATTATGAGTCCGCGCCCTCGGCGGGCTACACCAATGTAATTGTGCCGCTGCAATACATTAGTGCCACGGAAATGGCAGATATTTTGCGTCCTGTTGCGCGCGAGGACGCCTTTGTGCGGATTGATCCAAAACGGAATTTACTGATTCTCGCTGGCACCCAGCTGCAATTGGAGGGTTGGCTCAGCATTGTTTCTACATTCGATATCGATCAACTTGCGGGCAAGTCGGTAGGAATATTTCCCCTGACGAACTCCGAAGTTAAAGACGTGGTCAAGGAGCTAGAGCACATACTTAACGGGGCCGAGGGGCAAGCGTCGGGTATTACAGATATGGTCAGCGTTATGCCTGTCGAGCGGTTGAACAGCATCATGGTGGTATCGCCGAGAGCGCAGTATGTGGAGGTGGTGAAGACATGGTTGGAGCGCCTGGATACGATTGAGGATCCCGCTTCCGAGCCGACATTGCAGGTCTATAGAGTACGGAATGGTGACGCGGGGCAACTGGCTGGTTTGTTGAGCACGATTTACGGCGGCGGTGGTCGGACCGGCGCTGCTGCTCAAGGAGTCGCGCCGGGTCTTACACAAGCTCAAAGCGGTGGCCAAACGTCAGCAACGGGGCAAGCGCGGCAGGGCGCTAGCAGAAGTGGTTCGAGCTTCTCAATGGGTGAAGATGTGAGAGTCGTATCAGACCCCTACAACAATTCTCTGCTGGTCTATGCAACGCCCTATGAGTACCAAAAAATCGAGAAGATATTATCGAAGCTCGATGTGGTAGTGACGCAGGTGTTAATAGAGGCAAGTATTGTTGAAGTAACCCTTTTGGACGACCTGGAGTATGGGCTTGAGTGGGCGTTTAACAACAATTTGGGCGGCGGCGATACGGGCGAGGGCCTATTGGATCTCGGAGGAGGCCTGGGTCCCAAGGCGGGTTTCTCCTACACGATCACCAATAGCTCAGAGGCTGTGAAAGTCGCCTTGAATGCCCTCGCTGAAAAATCGCTTATCAATGTGATTTCCACGCCGTCGATTCTGGTGCTGGACAATCACACCGCGTCAATTCATGTGGGTGATCAGCAGCCGATACAAAGCTCTTCTACCGTGACTAATGGCGGTAATGTGCAGAATTCCATCACCTATAAGGACACCGGAGTAAAATTAGATGTGACGCCTTCGGTGAACGATGGGGGTCTGGTGACGTTGGATGTGACTCAGTCGGTAACCGATGTTGGTCCAGTTGATGCGGCTACTCGGCAACGAAGTTTTCTTAACAGGAACGTCAGTTCCCGGGTGGCGATACGGGATGGAGAATCGGTGGTGATGGGAGGCCTCATCCGAGATAACGAAACGGAAGGTAGAAGTGGTGTCCCCCTGCTAATGGACATTCCAGTGCTGGGTACTTTATTTAGCACCACCACCAAGGCGTCTACCCGAACAGAGCTTCTCATATTTATTACGCCTCGGGTGATGGAGTCGCAACAAGATTTGCGTGAGCTGAATGAGGAAATGCGGGCCCGAATGAGAGGAATCACTAATTTTGAGGACTTGCCTTTAAATTTGAGCGGGGAGCAGGGGAGTGAATAGCGGTTCGAGAGGGGTCAGAATGGTCATTACCGCGGAGCCATATCGAAGACTCGGGCTCGTGACGCGTGCCACCTTCCCGGCCTTGATGTCGCTCATTGTCGCGTGTGCGACTGTGGATAGTGGCCCACCAGAGCAGGTGGTTTCGAAGCGTTCGGTGGAGCGCGCTGCGTTGCTTATACAGGGCGATTATGAATCTGCATATCTTTTCAGTACGCCGGGGTATCGGTCGTTGGAATCGGTCAATGATTTTACGGGCCGTTGGCTGGGCGCCGCAATGTGGGAAGAGGTGAGTGTTGCCAAAGTAGTGTGCGATGGAGAGCCTGTCGAAAGATGCCAGATTGCTTTGGCTGTAACCGTGAAAATGCCGTCAGTCGGCTTGATGACGACCCATTTGCAGGAGACTTGGGTGCTGAGCAAGGGCAACTGGTATTTGTTTCAGGACGTCGGCCTGTGAGCGCTTACTAGCGCCTGGTTAAGGTACAAATTGGTCGCCGGTCGAGCAACATGTGCCGCCGCGCAGCGTAGTCTAAGCGCTTTAGGCGTAGGGGCTTAAAAAAAGTGTATGGGGCAGGGAAAAAAAAGCAGCATTCACCCGTCAGGTTTCTGAGAAGTTGCACATTGTTGTGCCTTTCGGGTGCAAAAGCTGTCCCGATGCTATCAGCAGAGCGCGGAGCGGCTTGAGCCAAGCGCTAATTCGGTAAAAAAACCGAATTCGTTGGGGTTGAGGTAGTCACAACCGTTGTGGTAATTTCTCTAAGGTTGGTGAGTCTGAGGAGCTTCGGTCCTGCGTATGCTGTGGCCACGCGACTCGTAAGACCGACGAGTTGGTCAGGAAAGGGACGTATGTCTCTACTGATCAGGGTTGCTGGGCTTATCAGCGTAATCAAACGTTTGAAATTTTTTTAGGAGTGATTCATGAAGAAGAAAATGTTGCCATTCGCGGTCAGCGCTGCAGCGGCAGTGTCGATGTCTGCGAGTGCTCAGATGTACGTCGACAATGGGGGATTGGGCGAGGTCCTGATTTTCCCGTTCTACTCTGCAGAAAACGGTAATTCCACCAACATTAACTTGGTGAATACCATGTCACACGGTAAGGCCGTGAAGATCCGGTTTATTGAAGGCGAGAACTCTCAGGAAGTGCTCGACTTTAACTTGTACATGTCTCCTGGCGACCATTTTTCGATGGGCGTCTCGGCTACGGCTGACGGCGGGGGTCAGGTTGTTACCCGCGACAACTCTTGTACTGTTCCCAGATTCACTCCTGGCACGCCCGTAGCATTTAGGTCTACGCTTTATCAGACAGACAAGTCTGCGGCAGGGGCTAAGGTAGCGTACGATAACACTAGCATTACCAGAACGGCAGTGGGCTACGTCGAGGTGATCGAGATGGGCCAGTTGACTGGCAAAGGCCTGCACTTCGACGCCAAGGGCGCCGTCTCGGCCAAGGCTAACCCAATGCTCGCGGCGATTACGCACGACTCCACAGGTACTCCTGCTAACTGCGATTTGCCTGTTACCGCGTGGTCAACCGCAGCGGGCGGTACCCCTGGCACCTGGAAGGGCGAAGCTGCCACTGCGGGTATCGGCAAAGGCCGTGCTTACATGTCTACCACGTGGGTTGGCGGCGGCCTCTACGGCTACGCCGGTGTGGTTAATGTGAATGATGCAACCGCTTTTGGTCAGGACGGAATCGCCATTGCCAACGCTGTTGACAGCGCAACGGCTAACGCAGCTGGCGGTCAGGGCGGTTGGGCGTTGCACTATGAGCCAGGCGACACTAACCCCGATTTTAATGACTCGAATCTGAATACCAGCTCGATTTCGGCCACAAGTGCATCTGGTACGCCTGTCACCTATGGCTACGCCCCTAGCACGGTTGACGCGGTGTCTGGCCTCTTCCAGACCGATGAGATCATTAACGATTACGTGACTGATTCCACGATCAATGCCCTGACCGACTGGGTGATCACCATGCCCACTAAGACGTTCTATGTGAACAATCAGGGCAAGGCGGCCACACGTGCAGCAGCGCCATTCTTTGATCTGTGGGATGGTAAGAACGCTTGTGAATACGCGTCGTTGTCTCCGACTGACCGTGAGGAGAGCACTCCTGCTCCCGCACCAGGTTCAGCGCCTGATTTCTCACCAGCGCCTGAGACCGAAGACCCAGAGGTGTTTGATCTGCCTCTGTGTAAAGAAGTCACGGTTGTTCAGTTTGGCGCTACTTCTGCTGTCAAGACCAACGATCTGGCGGTAGGTGTTGCTGCGCAACTCTCAGCTGCTGATGGTTGGGCGTCGATCAGCTTGGATCCGGCTGATCTATCTGCTGCTGGTAAGTTGAAGGCTGACGGAACCCGAGTGCTGGCTAGCGATCAGGCCAAAGATCTGCGGGGCCTGCCGGTAGTCGGTTTTGCAGTTCAGACTTATACCAACAACAATGTTAATGGCTCAGGCAACGTTGCTAATTACGCAATGTCTAACGAGCACAAGAGTATAGTGGTTGGTAGCTGAGACTAATTCTTAGCTCGCAGTCTTAAGCAGTACAAAAAGGGGAGCCGTCAGGCTCCCTTTTTTTATGTACCTTTCTCGGGAAACTAGAGATAAAGCAGGTAGACGAAGTCATTGCCAGTGCTGAATCAGGGATCACTCTTAACGCCGGTGATACACCTTGGCGATGGGTCACAGGTATAAATTTGCAGAAAAAGCCTCTGTGCTATGCACGTACCTTACGTTACAATCATTCCATCAAACGCGATGCAAGGAGGCACGCAATTATGAACACTTGGTGCATGAGGAATATGTTGTTAAGCGAAGGGAATTTTTGTCGGAGATGGTGCGTGTCTCTGTCAGTTGTAGTGTTGCTCGCGATGGGACTGACTGCTCAGGCTCAGGCGCAGCGAACCCTGACTATTCAGAATGCCAATGGTCAAACAGCCGGCGTTATTGAACTAGCCAATACCGCCCAGGTTGATTTTCGTGTTACTACGACCGGTATTACGCTCGGTTTACCTGTTGGTGTGAGTTTCACTTGCCAGGGCACCACCACCGCGAACGGATCATGCGATGCGACAGCGGGTGCGGCAAGCGGGAACAGCGGAGGTAACAATGGTGGCGGTGCCAGCGACGCCGATTCAGACGGGGTTGCTGACTCCAGCGACCAGTGTGCTAATACCCCTGCTGGCGAGTTTGCTAATTCGGTAGGCTGTTCTCCAAGTCAACTGGATGACGATCAAGACGGCGTCTCCAACGCGGCCGACCAGTGTGCTAACACCCCCACTGGCACTGACGTTGATGCGACCGGATGTCCTAAGCAGACGACGACCACCACGAATTCGGGTGCCTATTGTGCTGGGGCACCCTCTGGCGTTACGTGTTCTACCTCCAACAATATGGATGTTTGGTGGGAATACTCGCCTGAGATTAAGCAGAAGCTGGACGGCACGATCCTGAGCTTGCCGTTCTCTACTCGAGCGTCCAGCCGTGATGGCGGTCAAGTGAGTGTTACTACTTACGAGGGTGCGTTTATTGGTGGAGAGAGCTTCAGAGCCTGGATCTCCGAAACTCCTGGCGGTAAACCGTTACGAGTGGATTCGGCTTGCAATATCTACATGGCTCAGGCGAGAGGGGGGCTGTATTGGACGCAAAATAGCCGGTACGAGAACAACACCCGGTTCTGTTATCTGGGCCAGACAGAAAGAACTCTCTACCTCAACTTTGAGGGGTGTAATCATGACTCCACCGGCCTGAGTTGTAACACTCCGCGCGTAAGTGGATATAACTTTGATGTGCGGAGAAGTTACAGGGCTTACTAAGCCATTACTTAGTGTTAGATCGCTAGTATCGTGGTTTTTGGTCTGGAGAGATTGTGTGTCGATGGTCTTAACGCGGTGGGGCGGTAAAGCCCCCGCTGCTCTCGGCTTTTTCTTTTTACTGTGTTCGCTGTATTCATCCGGTGCGCCCGCTAATCGCGATGAGATCATACTCGAGGAGTCGGGTATTGTTATTACCTTAGGTGAGTTGGCGGAGTATGTGAGCGACAGGTTGCGGCCAGAAGCCTATGAGAGAGCGGTCTCGAAAAAAGGCGCGGTGGCGCAATCAGTTGGCAATCTTTACATTATTCGGAGAGCGGCAAAGACCGCGCAGGAAAAAGAGCTCATAGAGCCTTATCGCCTCGCGTTTATTGCCCGTGACACCGCTGATCGAGAGTCGGTAGAACGTTTAGTAGAATCGGAGACTGCGTCGCGACTGGAATCAGTCGATTGGGAGTCCCTGGCGAAAGAGCAATATTTAAAGGATGCTGAAATCTACGCCTCAGAGGAGCGGGTTAGGGTGTCACACATCTTGGTGTCTCTCGAGGACCGCTCCTTTAATGAGCTAGCAGCTCGCGTTTCCGCAGTAGAAGCCAGATTAGAATCCGGTGAACCTTTCGATGTTGTTGCAACAGAAATGTCAGACGATCCCTCTGCCAAGAGAAACCGCGGGTCGCTGGGTATATTGAAACGCGGCGATACGGTGGGACCTTTTGAAGAAGTCGCGTTTAATATGTCAGAGGTAGGGTCAATATCCGAGCCTTTTTTGACCTTGTATGGCGTGCATATCGTGCGGTTCGAAGGTGGTGAGACCGGCGAATCAACGCCTTTCAGCGCGGTAAAGGGCCGGATTATTGAGCAGCTGCAGAAAAAGCGGTCCAAGGTGACGCGAGACCTTATCCTCGAGCCCTACCGGGGTGAGGTCCAAGAGCAGCTCTATGAGCTTGATGAGCCGCGGTTGGCGGACGACATATTGGAGCTAATCCTCGGGCGCGCTGGCTCATGAGGTAAATACGGCGTTTTTTAGACCGACAACTTTGTTAGTCGGTTATAAATAATGCCGCTAGGGACTTGGGTCCCCTGATTTCTCCTTCCCTGAATAAAGTTATGGGAAGCGCCAAGTTTTCAGTGGTGCTCGTCATTAGCATCTGCTCTTTCCGGTCTTCGAAAACTACCTGGCAACATTTTGACTGGCTCGCAGACACATCACGCCCGCGCCACGCGTTCGGCATTGTAAACTGGGAGTTATAAGATTGTGCCCCCCCCCCAACTCTTTGGAGATTAGTCATGCGCATTCCCATACTGACTTATCATTCACTGAACACTTCGGGTACTGAATACGGTAGCAATGACCATGTTGCGCTGGAGCGGGATCTCGTCACAATCAAAGCTTGTGGCTACCGTGTGTTGCCCCTCG
>CAYQUE010000051.1:0-10549 GCA_964420615.1 uncultured Alteromonadaceae bacterium
TATCTCTGCATAGATCATGGCGGAAATCGGCGTGTGCTCACTCGGCTTCAAGACACAGGTGCAGCCGGTGGCAATCACCGGCAGTACCTTCAACACCACCTGATTAATCGGCCAATTCCAAGGCGTGATCAGCCCGCAAACCCCGATGGGCTCGCGCAGCAGAATCTCACCATTGTCGAATTGCTCGGATTCCTCAAGCGCCTCGAGCGCCTCCACAAAACCATCGAGGTGCCCAAGCGCCGCATCGGCTTGAGCCGCCCGTGCCATAGATATTGGGGCCCCCATCTCCATACGCATGGCTTGCGCCAATTCTTCAAATCGACGCTCACTGATTTCTCGAATACGACCGAGCAAAGCCAATCGGTCGGACTTGGTCGTCTGCGAATAAGTGATAAATGCGTTCGCCGCTGCCGCAACGGCGCGATCAACATCGGCCTCATTACCCAGCGCCACTGAGGCCACCTGCGAAGCGGAGGCCGGGTTGAGGACCGGCATCGTTTCGGTAGAGATAGGATCAACCCACTCACCGTTGATATAAAATTTTAAAAGCTTATCCATGCTGACCTCTCGCTATTGTGACCCAGGTGACGTAACGGCATGTCGCCGCTGCAAGCAACGCGCTTACACGCGCAACCACTTAGGTAGGACCTCGGGGGCCACCGAAAGGTGCTCTCCCACCGTGATAATGCCCGGGACCTCCACTACACCCACCAGACCCCGTGAAAATTTTGCCGCCTCGATAAAGTCACTGTCCTTCAGCGCACCATCGGCGGTGGTCTCGCGCTTTGTGGCCAAGTGCCGGGACATGCGGCTACACGGCGGGTTGTATTCCTCCACCATCAGCACCACGCCGCCTTCGAATGAGAGAGTCGTGCCGCGGGGTAAGCGCGAAAAATCAGTCACGCCCGAAATGCTTAAGTTGACCGCGACGTCACCTGCCGCGAGCGGTTGCGTCAACTGCAGTTGTGCGGCAACGGCATCGAGATCTTCCTGAGCTACTGCGGACCACTGACGTTCGTTTCGCCGCTCGGTTCCACCGGGCTGTTTATCGGTATGCTCCCACGCGCGCCGTGTAACACCGCGGTGCCGGTCACCGACAATACCGTCAAAGGCGAATTCGAGCTGTGTGCACGCCGCTTTTTCCAGTGTCCCCGGCGCCCCGACAAACAGACTCGCCACCTGCCCTGCAATCACTGCCATAAACCACCGCCTCGCTACTGCAATCGCCTTTGAAGACCGCAAACGCCGATGCTGCAGTCTCGCGGCATTCTGACACGCGTCCCCCCTCAAGACGAGATCTGGATGCCGGAGACCCGGGGTCCCACGGGGCACTGCTGCACCTGCTACACTTTTTAGGCATAAGACTCGAGCGACCCTCACAGCATGCAAAAAATATTCGCGGCAATCATGACGATAATGGTGGTAGCAACGGTGATCGCGGTGTTTGCGCTCGGTGTGCTGTCTCTGACTGGCGGCCCCGGCGCGACCGCAGTCGATTCGCAGGGCGCGACGGGGCGCGGCACCCAGTCGGGCGCAGAGATCAATTGATGCGCGTTTTGTTGGGGGGCGGCACAGGACTGATTGGTAACGCGGTAATTGGTCTTGGCGCGTCCGCTGGCATTGAACTGGTCGGCGTTGGGCGGCGTGCCACCGGCAGACTCGCGCAAGAACTTGTCACCCGCTTTACAGATATGCCGCCCTTACCCACCGCAGACGCGGCGATTTGCGCGCTGGGCACCACCCTGCGCAACGCTGGCTCGCGCGACGCCTTTCGCGCCGTTGATTATGAGGCGGTGATGGCCTTCGCCAGGGCTGCCCAAACGGCAGGCGTGTCCCGCTTCGCAGTGGTCA
Source organism: uncultured Alteromonadaceae bacterium (assembly GCA_964420615.1). Classification (GTDB taxonomy): domain Bacteria; phylum Pseudomonadota; class Gammaproteobacteria; order Pseudomonadales; family Halieaceae; genus Luminiphilus. The sequence goes on from CAYQUE010000051.1 coordinate 1,852, forward strand.
CCGCCGTAGGCGCCAACGCGCGATCCAAAGCGTTCTACTCACGGGTCAAGGGCGACACTGAAGACGCCCTGACACAGCTGGGTTTCTCGCGCCTCGATATTGTGCGGCCGGGCCTGCTGATCGGGCAGAGATCCGAACGACGGCCGGTTGAGTCGCTGCTGCAAGCACTCTCGCCGGCAATGGATACTTTCATGCTCGGCACGTGGCGAGAATATCGCAGTGTGACTGCAGAGGCGGTGGCGGCCTGCTTGCTCGGGCTCACAAAACTCACAGCGCCCGGCGTTTTCGTGCACCACTATAACGAGATTATGGCGATCGCGGCACAAAGCGATGCGATGAACCATCCAGCCGAGCGTAGCCGGTGAATTGAGTATGTCTCACTCCTACGGCACGACGCCGACTGGCCCCGGGGAATACCGCGAGCACTCCGCAAAACTCGCGCGCCCCAAAGAGGCAGCGACGCTGATCATAGTGAGGGACGGCCCGGAGCCCACCATCCTGATGGGAAAACGCGCGGCCAGTCATCGCTTCATGCCCAACAAGTTTGTTTTTCCGGGCGGCCGGCTAGACCTCGCTGATCAGCGGCTGCAAGTTCCCGGAGAGCTCAGCGCACCCGTCCTAAACCGACTGCGTAAGGCAACCCGCAAAACCGTGACGGATCGCACGCTACGTGGCTTGGCTTTAGCGGCTATCAGGGAAACCTACGAGGAAACCGGCATTGTCATCGGCCGCAAAACCACCGCCCCCCCGGCCACGCGCAGCCCTGCCTGGGGCCATTACCTGAGTCATGGCGTCGTACCGCCGCTGGAGCACATGGATTTTATCGCTCGTGCCATTACTCCACCGCATCGGACACGCCGCTTCGATACGCGCTTTTTTCTGGTTCACGAACGCTTCATCCACAGTGATCCGGAGCACGTGTCAGAGGTCAGCGGAGAGCTTAATGAAGTGCATTGGCTGACCCTGAATCAGGCCCGAAAGCTCGACCTTCCGGCGATCACCCGCTGGGTGATCGACAGAGTCGAGGAGCGCCTTCAGCTGGATCCCGCGACCCAACTGCTACAACCCGCGCCATTTGTGCGTTTTACTCATGGCACCATGCAGACCGATGACCTGTAACGGAGTGCCACCAGTTAACGATTTGGTTGGTACACTCGCCCATCTGCTTTAGGACGCTGTCTATGTCGGCAACCCCCGCCTCTGCTTCTAACGGCCACCTCACCGGGTACGGCTCCGCCTCCTATCGGCACTATGTGCTCGTGCTGTTGATGCTGGTCTATACGCTCAACTTTATCGACCGCACGCTGATTGCGGTCGTGGCGCAGCCCATCATCGAATCGTTTCAGCTGACAGACGCGCAGTGGGGCTTGCTCTATGGTCCGCCCTTCGCCATTTTTTACGCGATCATGGGTCTGCCGATCGCCCTGTGGGCCGACCGCTCCAACCGCGTAAACATCATCGCGCTATGCATCGTCTTGTGGTCAATCATGACCGCACTCTGCGGCGTTGCGATGGGATTTTTCTCGCTACTGATGTTTCGCATTGGCGTCGCGATCGGTGAGGCCGGGTGCACACCGCCGGCAAATTCGCTGATTGGCGACTATTTCATTGCCCGTAAGCGCGCAACTGCTCTCGGGGTTTACTCGATGGGCGTCACGCTCGGTAGCGTATTGGCCAATGTTTTTGGCGGGCCGATCGCACAAATGGAAGGCGCAGACGTAGGCAACTGGCTGCATGGCATTGGCGTTGGGTGGCTTTTTGCCGGGCTTGAGTGGGCGACTATCGAGGGCTGGCGCGTCGCGTTTGTGGTGGTTGGACTCCCGGGCGTGTTGGTCGCGCTGCTCGTGTGGCTAACGATCAAAGAGCCCCCACGAGGTTATTCCGACCCACCTGAGCAAACCGCAGATGTAGCGCCGCGGTGGAGTGAGACGTTTGACGAACTCAAACGCAAACCCTCGTTCTGGTGGATGGCGATCGCGGCTTCTTTGGTGGCTTTCGTTGGCTACGGACTCATCAGCTTCCAAGCGCCCTTCCTGCAGCGCGAGCACGGACTCAGCGTGCGGGATGCGGCCCTTCAATTTGGCGCTCCGCTGTCGCTGATGGCAGCGGCCGGGACTTTTCTTGGCGGATACGTTACCGAAAGATTAACTAGCCGCTTTCCAACTGCAATGGCATGGGTGCCCGCGCTGGGCATTGCGCTAGCCGTCCCGGCTTATATCGCGGCCTTCTTTTCGGCAGATTTATTCTGGGTATTTGTATTCTGGGGCGTCGCCTCGGTTTGCCACTACAGCTACCTTGGCGCTCAATACAACATCGGCCAGGGCGTGGTGAGCAATCGCTCACGAGCAACCGCCATCGCAGTGCTACTCATTCTGGTCTCGCTGATCGGCAACGGCATCGGGCCCTACTTTGTCGGCTTTATGAGCGACTTCTTTATGCAACAAGAGCTGATCGCTCTCGACCCTATGACCGCGCTATCGCCGGAGGCCTGCAAAGCAACAGCGGTTGATCGCTCCGAGAGCGCAGAGGCACTCTGTAAAGCGGCAAACTCGACCGGGCTCAAGTGGGCCATGGCCGCGACGGCGAGCGTCTTTTTACTCGCGGCCCTATGTTTCTTGTTGTGCGCGCGCACGCTCAAAAGAGATTTTGTGGCGGACTTGGGCGCCAAAGACACCTGAGCCGAGCCACCCAGTGATCCACCTCGAAACGTAAAATCGCGCCAAAATAGTGCCGCGGCGCCCTCAATCCGGGCAAAATACGTCATGATGGCGGGCGACGCGTTGCCGTTTTGTTAGGTCACCACAACCAAGTGCAACTGGCACCATCCTTTTTGCTGACTGGCACGCCATTTGCTGGCCACAACGGGTCTTCTCAATCTTCTCTGAAGGAGTGTTAAGTGAAACAGCATCGCGCCCTTGCGCTTATCCTGCCGCCACTGGTCGCGGCTCATTCTGTCGGCGCTCTGGCACAGGACGCACCCATATTTGAGGAAGTGCTCGTCACGGCGGAGAAGCGCACTGAAAGCCTGCAGAATCTGTCACAGGCGGTCACCGCCTTAAGCGCCGAGGATGTGGAAAACCGGCAGTTGTCCTCCTTCGTTGATTTGAGCGCGATTGCGCCGGGTGTCAACGTTGCAAAGAATGAAGGGTTCAAAACGGTCATCACCATTCGCGGCATCGGTAACGAAGCCAACCAAAATGCGATCGCCAACCCGTCCGTGTCCTACCACCTCGACGGCGTGTATGTCGCTTCGCCCTTCGCCCTGCAAACCGATTTTCTGGACCTCGAGCGCATCGAGGTACTGAGGGGACCTCAGGGAACCCTGTTTGGCCAAAATTCTACGGGTGGCGGCATCAACGTGATTACCAAGGCACCCACTTTTGACGAGGTCTATGGATCGGCGGACCTGACCTTAGGAGAGTACAGCCTGGTCAAAGCGCGCGCGGCGGTGAATCTACCGCTATCAGATGCTCTTGCGGCCCGTGTTTCAGTGATGAGCAATAAACACGACGGGTTCACTGACAACGTCGCAAACGGGCAAGACCTAGATGACGCGGACAGTATCTCTGCCAGAGCCAAGGTGCTTTACCAGCCCAGTGATACTTTTTCAGCCACGCTGACCGCACAGTTTTTCGACGAAGAGGTGAACGGGCAGGCGCAGAAAGGCATCTACGACCCCACCCCCGGCGCGCGAAACCTGGCGCAGGATTCGTTGTCGAGCTATGCGCTGGAGTCCCAGCTGTACAGCTTGACCCTCGAATGGGATTTGGGCGGCGTCACACTGAAATCACTCACCAGCTATCAGAACGACGATATCGCGATTCAGAGGGATAACGACCGGCATGACTACCGCACGTTACCGCCTTTCTTTTTACTCCAGAGCTACTTCGACCCAGAGACCAACGAACAAAAAACGACAACCCAAGAGTTTAATTTGATCTCCAACGAGCCCGCGTTCGGACGTCTCGACTGGGTCGCGGGGGTGTTCTATCTCGATACCGAGGTTGATATCAGCATCCTTGAGCGACTCGACTTCGGTTTCGACGGCGTGTTTGATCCTTTTACGCTCGATGACATCTACGCCTATGGCGGCGACGTCGGCTTTATTTCCGATTCAAAGCCGGAACGCGAATCCATCTCCGTTTACGGCCAAGGCACGTGGTCTCTCACGGACCGCAGTCGAGTGATCGCTGGGCTCCGCTACACCGAAGATGAGGTGTACAGCGCCGTCACCAATTTTTACGGCCGCGAGGGCACCGAAATTCTCGAAATCGAGAGCGAAAAAGTGACTGGGCGACTCGCCCTGGAGGTCGATCTGGGCGATGCCACCATGGTGTACGCCTCCTATACCCGCGGCTTCAAGCCTGGCGGCTCAAACCTCACCTTTGGCAGAGAGGCCTTGGTCTCGCCCATTGTTGTGCTACCGGTATTTGAAGAAGAAACCATCGACGCTTATGAGCTCGGCCTGAAGACCGATTTGCTCGACGGGCGGATGCGTCTCAATAGCGCCGCTTTTTTCTATACCTATGACAATCTCCAATATCAGGCCACGGACCCCGAGGTATTTCAGGGCGGCGTCGGCAATATCCCAGAATCTGAAATCATGGGCGCGGAATTGGAGCTTGGCGCGTTCCTGAGTGACTCGCTGATTTTCGACGCGCGGCTCGCGTGGCTCGACACCGAGATCACATCGAACCACCTCGCGCTGGACAACGTTGAATCTGAAGCCGCTACGAACGCCCTACTCGCCCAAGGCATCAGCCTTTTTAGCCCAGAGGTCGAGATCGCGCGGGCAGCACAAATTGCCGATGTCCGGGGTAACGAGCTCGCCAAAACGCCAGGGTTCACTGCGAATCTGGCGTTGACCTACAGTCATACATTGGCGGCCTGGGGTGATATCGAGAGCACGGTGAGCTATACCCACCGCGGCGATTTCCGACATCGTATTTTCAATAACCCACTCACTGACGAGGTTGATGGATACGATACGGTTGATCTGCTCGTCAGATTTTTACCCGCTGACGCCCCTTGGCGGTTGGAATTAATAGGCAAAAATCTGACCGACGAAGACGGCATTAATGCCCGGTTCACCGATGTATTTGGCGTGGGCGCCACGGGGGATCAGTTCATTCCACCCCGGCAGTTAATGGTGAGAGTCGGCATCGATTTTTAGCGGCTTCACGGACCGCTGAGGGCGCGACACAGCGCCCTGTTTATGGGCGCGGCGATCTCGGCACGCTCAGGCAACGGCCACAGACAATGGATAGCCCTATGGAGCGATTTTTCAGGCTCTCACGATCCGGAACCAGCTCGGGCATCGAGGTTGGTGCCGGCCTGACCACCTTCATGGCGATGGCCTATATCGCCTTTGTTAACCCTCAGATGATGGCCAACACCGGCATGGATCAGGGCGCAAGCTTCGTGGCGACTTGCCTGGCGGCCGCGCTGGCCTGCTTCTTTATGGGACTGTACGCCAACTGGCCGGTGGGCCTTGCGCCGGGCATGGGACTCAACGCGTTTTTCACCTACACCATCGTCGGTGACATGGGTTATCCCTGGCAGACCGCGCTCGGCGCCGTCTTTATCGCGGGTCTTTTATTCGTCCTGCTCACTGTTACGCGATTACGGGAGTGGATGTTGGTGAGCATTCCCTGGAATCTCAGAATCGCGATGGGGGCCGGTATCGGCTTATTTGTCGGCCTGATTGGGCTCAAGAACGGCGGCATTATCGTCGACCACCCCGCGACACTGCTCGCCCTCGGTGATTTCAAAATTATCGAAACCAGTCTCGCGGGTCTGAGCTTCCTCATTATTGTCAGCCTCGCGGTGCGGCAGTTTCCGGGTGCCATTCTCGTCGGCATTCTCGCGGTGACGGGGATTGGTCTACTGTTGGATGTCGTACATTACAAGGGCATCGTATCCCTGCCTCCGTCTGTCATACCGGTACTGGGACAACTGGACATTATGGCAGCGCTCGATGTCGCGATGGTGAGCGCCATTGCCTCCATCCTCTTTGTGAATCTTTTCGACACCGCCGGCACCTTGGTCGGCGTTGCCTCGCAGGCGGGACTGGCCAATTCAGACGGCGACATAAAAAACCTCGACAAAGCACTCGTCGCGGACAGCACCAGCAGTGTTGCGGGTGCGATCATTGGTTGCGCACCGGTCACGTCGTATGTCGAGAGTGCCGCGGGTGTCGCCGCTGGCGGACGAACAGGTTTGACCGCCTGCACCGTCGGCCTGTTGTTTCTGGCGCTGATATTTTTTGCGCCCCTCGCCGGAATGATCCCACCCTTCGCAACCGCCGGCGCACTGATCTACGTCGCCCTGCTGATGATGTCAGGCTTAGAGCGCCTCCACTGGCAGGACCACACAGAAGCGCTGCCTGCACTGCTGATTATTGTCATGGTGCCGCTGTCGTTCTCGATCGCAAACGGCATCGCGGCGGGATTTTTGAGCTACGTCATTCTCAAAGTCGCGGCCGGAAAGTCCCGCGAGGTGAGTATCGCTGCCTGGGTCATGGCCGCAATATTCACGGCTCGTTTCGCGTTCATGTAGTTCACAGCGCGCGGATCGGGCAGTTTTTATAGCGCCCTATGCTGCCGACACACGGTCTTTAACAATCTCATAGAGCGCCGGGCGATGCGCTTTGATCTCTTCAAGCGATAGACCCTCTAACGAGTGGGGGTACATGAGCCAGGCATCGGTTTCTTCAAGGTAGTAGTCCGGCACGCGATCGACCTCGCGCCGCCGCGGCTTGTAATAGGGCACCGCCACCCGAATGTCTGCGGGCGTGTTCAATCGGGCCAGCTCAGACAGTCGATTAATGACTGCATCGACCGTACGGCCGGTATCAAAGACATCGTCCACGATTAGGAGTCGGTCTTCTGCGCGCACGTGTTTGATTAAATAGTTCAGACCGTGCACACGAACCCCGCCCAAGCGCTGATCGATACCCGTATCGTAGGATGATGTGCGAATGGCTATGTGATCGGTTTCAATTCCGCTAAAAGCAAACAACTCCTGAACCGCGATCCCAATGGGCACACCGCCTCGCCAAATGGCGATGAGCATGGTCGGCTCAAAACCGCTGTCAATAACGCGTTGCGCCAGTCGAAAAGAATCGATCAGCAGCTGCTCGGCGCAAAGATAGTGTTTATCAGTCATGGCTTCGGGTTCTCACGCTGAACAGAGTATAGTGCTCAGAGTGGCGCACCGATATTCCCTGGACCCAATCCGCTGTGAAAAAAGTATTCATTCAAGAAGAGCAACTGCTTCAGGAATCCTTCCAGCTAGCGGCCCGTATTTTCGACAGCGGCTTTCGCCCCGATTTCATTGTAGGGATTTGGCGCGGCGGCTCCTCCGTGGGCATTTATGTACAGGAATGCCTGCAGTATCTAGGCGTCGACACCGACCACATCGCCATCAGAACGTCGTATCGCGGCCAACCTAGCTACGGTGCACACATTGATAACCCCGACGGGATCCGTGTCCATGGCCTGCAGTACCTGTTTGAGAATCTGAACCGACAGAACCGGCTGCTAATTGTTGATGATGTATTCAGCTCAGGCTACAACGTCGAGGCCGTGATTCAACGGCTCGAGCGTCAGTGCCGCAATAACATGCCGAGCGAAGTTCGGGTGGCCGTGCCCTACTACAGGCCGGGGAGCAATCTATCGGGTAGAAAGCCCGATTTTTATCTGCATGAGACCGACGCGTGGCTTGTCTTACCCTACGAACTGCAGGGGCTGACGAGAGAAGAGATTGCCGAACACAAACCCGCAGTGGCTGCCTTACTCGACAGCAGTCGATAACCGCGCCGCTAGAGAGCGCGCTCGCGATTTTCGCCTCAGGCGCTGACGGCCCTGCGCCGCGCGCGCGGCGGTGCGCCAGACTGGTTTTTTGGTGGTTTATTCGCCGCACTCTTATTTTTGGCAGACGACTTGGCACCTTTTCGGGCTTGACCTTTTGTGCGCTGGCCCGGCTTCGGTGGTCGCTTCCCCGTTGTTTTAACGGCTTTGGTGGGCAAGCGATGCTCTGGCTCAAATCCCTCGACTTCCTCTCGCGGCAAGCTTTGCTTAATGAGCTTTTCGATTTTTTGCAGCTGCACGACCTCGTCAGCACTCACCAATGAGAGCGCTCGACCTTGCTCTCCCGCTCGCCCCGTGCGGCCGATACGATGGACATAATCCTCTGCCACGTAGGGCAGATCAAAATTAATCACCTTCGGTAACTGCTGAATGTCGATGCCACGGGCCGCAATATCGGTGGCGACCAGAACCTGCACCTCACCCTTTTTAAATCTGCTCAACGCACGCGTGCGCGCGCCCTGGGTTTTGTCTCCATGAATCGAATCACTTTGAATTCCTGCCTTGGACAGCTGCCGCGCAAGCTTGTCTGCACCATATTTGGTGCGGGAAAAAACCAGCACCTGGCCCGACTGAGAGTTTCGCAACAGATGTTTCAACAACTCGCCCTTACGTTGTTTATCAACCGGGTGAATCAGTTGATCGATTCGATTGACAGTTGTATTCGCTGGAGATACCTGAATACGCTTGGGCTGATCCAAAAACTCCTGCGCTAACGCCTCAATCTCTTTGGAAAACGTTGCGGAGAACATGAGGGTTTGCCGCTTGTGCCCAATCGCGGCATGAATTCTCTTCACAGCGGGAATAAAGCCCATGTCGAGCATGCGGTC
>CAYQUE010000052.1:0-10193 GCA_964420615.1 uncultured Alteromonadaceae bacterium
GTCAGATTGTATTGGATACGGAGACCACCGGCCTCGAGGTTAATCAGGGGCACCGGATCATAGAGATCGGTTGCGTTGAGCTCCTCAATCGCCGGGTGACCGGTCGCCACTTCCATCAATACATTCAGCCGGAGCGCGATATCGACGCCGGCGCTATCGAAGTGCACGGCATCACGCTGGATTTTCTAGCAGGTAAGCCCACCTTCGGCGAGATAGCGGACGAATTCATAGACTTTATTCGTGGCGCAGAGCTCGTGATACACAACGCCCCCTTTGATGTCGGCTTTATTGACGCCGAATTCGACCGCCTGGAGTCAGCCGCCGGTCATGTCAGCGATCTTTGCGGGGTCGTCGATACCTTGCAGATGGCGCGCCACAAGCACCCCGGGCAACGTAATAACCTCGATGCGTTGTGCCAACGGTACGAAATCGACAACACCAGCCGATCTTTGCATGGGGCGCTGCTGGACGCTGAAATCCTTGCGGAAGTCTATCTGGCGATGACGGGCGGACAGGCCTCTCTGGGGTTGTCAGCCGAATCTGCGGATAGCGGAGGCAGGCAGAGCGTGGACACAGGCATCAGGCGCCTGTCCGTAACGCGCCGGCCGCTACGCGTGCTGAAAGCATCGGGAGCGGAGACGGCGCGTCATGAGGCGCGACTGGCAGAACTCGATGAGGTGGCGGGCGAGGCGTTGTGGAGAACACCGCCTCGCCCCTGAGCATTACAGGTTGGCGACGACTGCAGCCAATCCAACGCCCGTCAGGACAATGGTGTAGGGCAGTGCCATGACTACCATCTTGCCATAGGACAACCTGATCAACGGCGCCAATGCGGACGTCAGCAAGAACAGAAAGGCTGCTTGCCCGTTGGGCGTGGCGACGGAGGGTAGGTTCGTGCCGGTATTGATCGCAATGGCGAGCCGGTCGAATTCGGCGCGATCAATTTCCCCGGCTTTAAGCGCCGCGTCGATTTCTGAGATGTATACCGTTGCAACAAAGACGTTATCGGAGATCGCTGAGAGTAAACCATTGGCGAGGAAGAACATCGCAGGACGGACCTCGGACGACATCGCCAGCACAGATTCAATGACCGGGGTGAATAGATGCTGCTCATGGATCACGGCCACGATGGCAAAGAACACCACGAGCAGTGCGGTAAATGGGAGGGCTTCCTGGAACGCATGTCCGATTTCATGCTCGTCGGTGATGCCGTTAAAGGCGGTAAGCAAAACGATCACCAACAGGCCGATAAGTCCCACTGCCGCAAGGTGAAAAGCCAGGCCAAGCACCAAAATAACCGCAACGACCGCCTGCACCCAAAGCTTCGCCGTTGATTGAGGTGTCGCCGCTGATTGCTGCACCCGGTCAAATTCCACAAGCACATTGCGCACGCTGTCGGGCATTAGTTGTCCGTAGCCGAACCAACCAGTCAGCTCAAGCAAAATGCAGGTGGCCAAGCCGCACGCGAGCACGGGCATCGTGATCGGCGCCATATAAACAAAGAATTGCTGAAAATCCCAACCTGCCACCGTGGCAATCAGTAGATTTTGTGGCTCTCCAACCAGTGTACAGACGCCCCCCAAAGCAGTGCCGACCGCGCCGTGCATCAACAAGCTACGAAGGAAGCCCCTGAAGGCGTCTAGGTCAGCCTCAGCATCAGCAGCGATGCTTTGATCTTGGGTATGATCATGGCTCTTATCGGTCAGCTCAGCAGCCGATGCGACCCGATGAAAGACCGCGTAGAACCCAACACCGACGCTGATGAGCACCGCGGTAACCGTCAGGGCGTCTAAAAACGCGGACAAAAACGCCGAGACAATAGAAAACAGAAATGCGAGAAACTTCTTGGAGCGGACATTAAGCAATATCTTGGTAAAGACAAACAGCAGCAGATCCTTCATGAAGTAGATGCCTGCCACCATAAACATCAGAAGCAGAATGACCTCAAAATTGGCCTCGGCCTCGTGAAAGACGCTATGTGGCTCCGCGAGGCCCAAGATAACGCCCTCTAAAGCGAGCAGCCCGCCGGGTTGCAGGGGATAACAGCGGAGTGCCAGCGCCAAGGTGAAAATGAACTCCGCAATCAGCGCCCAGCCGCTGACTACGGGGCCCGCGACCGCCAGTAGCACAGGGTTAATCACCAAGAATCCGATAATGGTCCGCTTGTACCAAGCAGGGGATCCACCGAGGAAGTTGTGCCATAAGGCGCCTAGCGGAGATGAGCTCATGATGCGGTATCCATTCTATGCTTTATTAGACGAGGCGCTGGCTCAATTGCTCAATCAAACAGCCCAAACCAGCTTAAAGGGGTGCGCCACTCTACACCGTTATGATACGCACGGGTATACGACTGCTTACGCGGTTTGGTTCTTGTGCTCAATGCCCCACCTTTCTAGACTGAGGACTGTCGACAAACGATCGGGGCTTTAACGACTTGCTAGATATCTCGACCATGCCAGAGGAGCCCGCGGCGGACGACTGGGGCTTTGTCTTCGCAGGCCGTAATACGGTCACTGCGCTCCGCGGCGAGCCCGGCATGCCCTGGCGCATGAGCGAGGTTGGCGCGCTGTGGGACGCGAATATGCATGATGCGGTGCCGATCGGTCATTGGCAGGGCAGGGGTGCTTGGGCGGTGTCAATCTCAGAGGAGCAGGTTGATCTGACTGAGCAGCTGTCGGGCAACCTCTATGGAATGCTCGGGCGTGTCGACGATGCGCTCTTTCACGCCCAAGGCCGGGCGTATCAGTTGCTCCACTGGCGCGATACGCACCGATTTTGTGGCCGCTGTGGCGGCCCAACGACGCCTACCGAGGCGGGCCGGGCAATCCATTGTCCGGGATGCTCGCTACAGGTTTACCCGAGGGTGTCACCCTGCGTGATCGTGCTGGTATCCAAGGGTGAGCAGCTTCTGCTGGCGGCCGCGGCCGGGTTTCAAAAGCGCTTCTACAGCACGCTGGCCGGATTTATGGAGCCGGGCGAAACCTGCGAGCAAACGGTAGCGCGTGAGGTGAGAGAGGAGGTAGGGATTGAGGTTGCCAATATCCGTTATTTTGCCTCGCAGCCGTGGCCTTTTCCCAGCCAGGTCATGCTCGGGTTCTTTGCGGAATGGCAGGCTGGGGAGATAGCGCCAGACCCGCTCGAGATAGAGGAAGCCGCTTGGTTTGATAAGACCGCGCTGCCGCCCACACCCCCGACGGCCTCGATATCGGGTCAGCTCATTCGCCACTTTTTATCCTCCACTCACAGGGACCACTAACATGGAATTTTTGCTGGATATTGTCGAATTCCTGTTACAGGCCATCATATTGCTCGGCGTATTCCTCATCGCCGTTGCCGGGGTCGTTGCGATCAGCCAGCGGCGACGGGGCACCAGTGGCGAGGGTGCAGTTGAAGCGAGATCACTCAATGATCGCTTCGAGGATCAGCGCGAGGCGGTGCGCGCCATAACGGAGGACACGGCGACCGCAAAAGCCCGGGCCAAAGCAAAGAAGCAAGCAGAAAAAGAGAAGAAAAAAGCCGCTAAACAGGCGTCCAAGGGCAGCGGCCCGGAGGCGAGTGCTCGGCCCAAAGTTTACGTCCTAGATTTTGACGGTGATATTGGCGCCAGTCAGGTTGAGCAGTTGCGAGAGGAGATTTCGGCCTTGATCCCCCTCGCTGGGGATTCCGATGAAGTATTGGTTCGGCTCGAGAGCGGCGGCGGTGCCGTGCATGGTTACGGCCTTGCGGCAAGTCAATTAGTGAGGCTTAAGGACGCCGGTATCAAACTCACCGTAGCGGTGGATAAGGTCGCGGCGAGTGGGGGGTATATGATGGCCTGCGTCGCCGACACCATCATCGCTGCGCCATTCGCAATCATTGGGTCCATTGGCGTCGTAGCCCAAGTGCCTAACTTTCACCGACTTCTTAAGAAAAACGACATTGATTTTGAGCTGCACACCGCCGGGGAATACAAACGCACCTTGACACTCTTTGGCGAGAATACCGACAAGGCGCGAGAGAAGTTTCAGGCGGACATCGACGATATTCACGTGCTGTTCAAACAGTTTGTGTCGACTAATCGCGCCGCTCTCGATATTGAGGCCGTGAGTACGGGTGAGTACTGGTTTGGTCAGCGCGCCATCGACAGAGGCCTGGTAGATCGCTTATGCACCTCAGACGCTTATCTTCTTGAGCGGTGTGATGATTGTGATTTGGTCGAGGTGCGCTATCAAACCAAACGTGGCTGGCAGGAAAAGCTGGGGATGGCGGCAGAGGCCGTGATTGAGCGCAGTGTTAAACGCCTGCTGAAGACTGAGCAGGATCAACGCTTTCTTTAGTCCTCAAGGCTTCCACCGCCGCGTGCTGTGACAAAAAGATTTCCCCGGTAAGTTGCTCGATAAAATCGGTTTTTTCGAGCGCGTCGGTCACGGGGCCCTTTACCTCACTCAAATGTAACTTGATTCCGAGCTCTGAGAGGCGGAGGTTAATCTCTTCCAGCGCGTCCAGCGCACTGAGGTCAATCATATTTACCGCTGGGCACATCAAAATGACGTCTGTCAGCTGCCGCCTCATTGCGACGTGCTCGAAGATGATCTCTTCGAGATAGCCGGCATTGGCGAAGTAGAGCGATTCATCAACGCGCACCGACAGAATATGCGGGTGCGTGATCACGCTATGGCGTTCAACGTTGCGGTAATGCTCTGAGTGAGGCACCTGACCGACAATAGCAAAGTGAGGTGCGCTGGTCTTGTAGAGGTGCAGGCCCACTGAAACCGCAACGCCGGTTAACACTCCCAGCTCCACCCCCAGGCCTAATGTGGCGCCTATTGTGATAGAGATCGCGGCGAAGTCGGGGAATGAAAAGCGTCGGGCTTGCCGTAGCGTTTTCAGATCAATCAGGCTGAGTACGGCGACAATGATCGTCGCAGCCAATACCGCCTTGGGCAGAAAATAGAGCGCGGGTGTGAGGAACAGGGCGGCGAAAGCAATTCCTAATGCCGCCAAAATTGAGGCCATCTGCGTATCAGCACCCGCATCAAAGTTCACTACGGACCGGGAAAAACCGCCGGTCACCGGAAAGCCGCCCGAAAAAGCCGCGGCCGTATTTGCCGCCCCAAGCCCAATGAGCTCCTGATTGGCGTCGATGCGCTGGCGCCTTTTCGCGCCCAACGTCTTGCCCACCGACACTGACTCGACGAAACCGATAAGAGCGATAAGCAATGCCGGCATGGCCAGCTCCTGTAGGAGATCCAAACTCACAGCTGGAGCACTAAAGGCAGGCAGCCCTCGCGGGACCTCGCCGACCAGCGGTACGCCGCTAGCGAGATAGCCCTGTGTCGCAGAGAGCGGAATGACAACGAGCATAACCAGCACTGGTGCAGCCCGAACGATGAGGCTAGCAGCGCGCTCCCGCAGGCCCAGGGACACCAATATCGTCGCGAGCCAGAACCGGGAAAACAATAAAAACGAAACGGAGGCCAAGCCTATCAATGCTGTTTGCCAGTGCAGCGCTGAGAGGTGGACCCACAAGTTGGAGAGGAGGGACGGAAGGGTGTCTCCTCTGATCGTGATGCCCAGCAGCGGGCCCAGCTGGCCCAGCGCGATAATGATCCCCGACGCCGTGATAAATCCTGACACCACGGGATGTGACAAGAAGTTCGCGACAAAGCCAAATCTGAAGAGCCCGAGCAATAGCAGCGCAAGCCCGCCGAGCAAAGCGAGTGTCGTAGCCGTCGTCGCGTAATCAACGCCTCCTTTTGCGGTGACCGCACCCACGGCTGACGCTGTCATGAGCGACGCGACTGCGACAGGGCCGACCGATAAGGTGCGGCTACTGCCAAAAAGCGCATAGGCGACAAGGGGCAAAATCGAGGCATACAAACCCATCTCGGCAGGGAGCCCCGCCAATAGCGCATAGGCTAGAGACTGCGGGATGAGCATGATGGTGACGATGATTGCCGCCAGCGCATCATTGACCAGATTTTGCCGTGTATAGCCGGTCAGCCACCGCGTGGCGGGGATAAGTTTTCGCAAATACAACAGATTAACTCAATGTCGAATATCGGTTTTTACCAGCCACTCACGTCCTTTAAGCATGGCATTCCAATAGATCCATGGCAGCAAATCTGCCTTGAGGTGCCAGGCGAGCCGGGTAGGGCGCAGGCCATTGAGAACCGCTTTTGGAAACGAGGGTAACAGCTTACCGCCATATCCAAATTCTGCGAGCACGATTTTTCCTTTTTCCACCGTGAGCGGGCATGATCCATAGCCGTTATAGCCCAGAAGCGCCGCTTTACCGGCCCGCTGCGCCAAGAGATTTTCAGCCACTACCGGCGCCTGAGCGCGAGCCGCTGCGGCGGTTTTCGCATTGGGCGCATTCATCACATCCCCGCAGGAGAAGATATTTTGAAACCGCTTGTGCTGCAGAGTGGCCTGATCCACGTCAACCCAGCCGGCGTCATCACACAGCACAGAGGCCTTGATGAAGTCTGGTGCGCATTGCGGCGGACAAACGTGGATCAGGTCGAATGATTTCTCCACTTCGCCTTCCGGTGCATCAAACGTCGCGACTTTACGTTCGCCATCGATCGCCTTGAGCGTGGTCTGGAAATTCAGCGTTGCGTTGTAGCGCTCAACATACTCCATGAGCGCCGGGACGTAATCCGCAACACCAAATAGGCCAGGCGTCGCCGTACAAAATTCAATATTAATGTCGCCGAGATGTCCGGCCCGGTGCCAATGATCGCCTGATAGGTACATGGCTTTTTGTGGCGCGCCAGCGCATTTAATGGGCATCGGTGGTTGGGTGAAGAGGGCGGTGCCCGATTTCAGGTTTTGCACCAGCTCCCACGTATAAGGGGCGCATTGATAGGCGTAGTTTGAGGTCACACCATTTTTACCAAGATTTTCTGCAAGACCGCTGACACCCGACCAGTTGAGCTTTAGACCGGGGGCGACGACGAGCTGCTCGTAACGAATCTGCTGACCATCATCCAGCAGCACTCGATTGTCGTCCGGCTCGAATGCGACCACCGCCTGCTTGACCCAGGTGGTACCCGCGGGGATAACAGAGGCCATCGATCGCTCAGTGCTTGGCGCCTGAAAAATACCCGCGCCTACCATCGTCCAGCCGGGCTGGTAATAGTGTGACTCCGCTGGATCTATCAGCGCCACGCTGAGCGATGGCTGCCTTTTTTTAAGGCTGGCAGCCACTGCGATGCCGGAGGCTCCCGCGCCAACGATCACCACACCAAATGTCTTATCCGTCATTTTGCCCCCCCGGGTTAGAGCACGTTATTCTGTCGCCGCAAATCTGCGCAAATCAACACCACCAAACGCGTTGATCGGCACCTTTAAATACAACCTTCCCCCGGCCTGGTGCGGGGGAAGGTGCCCCGCCCGCATGTTGACTTGAAGGGAAGGAAGAATGAGCGTAGGCATGCCTAGGGTGATGTCACGTGCCTCGCGCATCGCAACAAAAGCCTCCTCCGAGACGGCTTCCCCCACGTGGATATTGGTAGCACGCTGCTCGCCAATCGTTGATTCGAACGCCAGTTCTCGCCCGCTGGGTTGGTAATCATGGCACACGAATACCCTTGTCTCGTCTGGCAGGCTCAGTAATCGCTGACAGGAGCGATAGAGGGTTTTTGCATCACCCCCGGGGAAATCACAGCGCGCAGTGCCGGCGTCGGGCATAAACAAGGTATCGCCGACAAACAGGGCATCACCGATCAGGTAAGCCATGCAAGCCGGGGTATGCCCAGGCACGTGGAATGCCTTGCCCACGAGGCCCCCAATGTGGAATTCAGCGCCATCGCTCAACACCAGGTCAAATTGACTGCCGTCCCGAGCAAAACCATTGTCCTCGGCAAAAATTTCCCCAAAGGTGCGCTGAATGGTCGTGATTTCCGCACCAATGGCAATAGCGCCGCCCAATTGCTCCTGCAGATAGGGAGCTGCGGATAAGTGGTCAGCGTGGATATGCGTTTCAAGAATGTGGGTGAGTTGGTAACCACGCTGGGAAATGAAGGCGACGATCTGGTCAGCCGAGGTCGTGGTCAAGGTCCCCGAGGCATAGTCCAGATCCAGAACGGGATCGACAACGGCGCACTGGCGTCCTTCAGACTCCGCAACCACATAAGACAGGGTCGAGGTGATGGGGTCAAAAAAGTGCGTAACTTCAGTGCTCATAGGTAACGACGCGCTCGGTTGATGTCGGTGTTATTCGTATCGATTATAACGTTATTTATAAAAGACATATCTAGTCGCGGTATTTGCCGGGAGTGTCTCGATACTGTCGGATTCATGCGACGGACACAAGCGGCCCTCGTCGATGGGTATGGCCGGCCGCGTGCTGTGA
Organism: uncultured Alteromonadaceae bacterium; assembly: GCA_964420615.1. Taxonomy (GTDB): domain Bacteria; phylum Pseudomonadota; class Gammaproteobacteria; order Pseudomonadales; family Halieaceae; genus Luminiphilus. The sequence goes on from CAYQUE010000052.1 coordinate 8,339, forward strand.
GTTACGCTTGAAACCCACAATCCATTGGCACAGGCTCAGGGAGCGTCGCGCTTAGGCCAGCCAGAGGCGCCTGTATGCTTTCTAGGTTCCCCCCGATACCGTCGGAATTGGTTTCAGCGGGTTGGCTACGTGAGCAGGGCTCGTCTTTGTATCGGGAGGAGAAGCGCAGTGCAGGGTTCTAGCTACGGAAAAGGCCACGGCGAACCCAGGCCTGACTGACGCATCGCTGCCGGCGATGTTTGGGGTGACTCGCACAGGGCTCTGGGAAGAGGTTGTGTTGTAACTTCCTTAAATGTATATTTACGTCAGTTAGAGCAACCGTTATGGGGTGCGGGCTGCCATGGAAACCAACAAAAAGACCGCTAATCAGGAGATCAGTAGCTGGTTGGCGACAGTGGGGTCAGATACCCCCCTACAACACAGTAATCCTGCTTCCTTGTACCTGGCGTCCCTTCAGGGCTCCGAGGCCAGCAGAACAACGGCGCGTTCGGTGATGAAGCAAATCGCCGTGCTGTGCGACCAGACCCCCGATTCCTTCCCTTGGCACCGCCTAGACCGCGCTACGGTGCTCGCGCTCCTCGAAAAACTGAAGCAAAAAGGTCTCTCAGACAACACTCGCAACCTGTACCTCTCGATCATCAAAGGCATTGCCAGAGAAGCCATGCTGCACCAACAAATGAGCGACCACCAGTTCAGCCTCATCGAGCAAATTCGCGCTATCAAACTGCAACGGCTAGCTGTAGGACGAGCGCTCCATGTGGACGAAATCGCGAAACTAATCGATCACTGCCTGCACGATGAAGGCGCTGCAGGCGTCAGAGATGCCGCTTTGTTGGGGATTTTGTTCGGTTGCGGGCCTCGACGCGCGGAAGTTGTGACCATTGACATAAACAAGATTAATTTCAGTGACCGGTCGATTAAGGTTATTGGTAAAGGCAACAAGGAGCGGGAGCTCGAAATGCCGCCCAGAACCATCGATTTGGTCAAAACCTGGCTTGAGGAGTCTGGATTGCAGTTTGGGCCGCTTTTTCGACCAGTAAACCGCTGGAACAAGGTCGCCGAAGATCGCCGCCTGACCTCCCGCGGTGTCTATGACATCGTCACCCGGCGCGTCAAACAAGCGGGGCTCGACAAAGCCTCGCCACATGACCTCAGGCGGAGCTTTCTAACTTACCTGCTTGATAACGGTGAAGATTTGGCTACTGCTGCGGATATGGCGGGACACGCGAGTGCCGATACGACCCGGCGATATCTGCGGCACCAGAAACGGAGAAATCGGGCGGCAGCGGATAAAATCGACTTTTAGATGTGGTGGCTCAGCTGGTCTGCTCCGCGCTGGCTTTTGGCCACTTGTTATTCGCGACAACTCAACCTGTAAAGGGATCAAAGAGCGGCAGGGATTTTATCTTCCCGAGCCCAAAGCCATTGGCTTCAGCGAAGCCCTCCAGATCGAGATACTCCCGAATTGCCTTGTGCACGTGCGAAGGCGTCATGATGATGCCGGCTGGGTCGGCCTTGAGGGTTTCAGGATCAAGCGGCTTGGCAAAGTGCAACTCATCAGTGAGGCCCACAACACGGTCACCCCATGGAGCGCCCTGCTCCATCAGCATGTACGATCCGATCGGCCAGTGGTCTTTGCCGTTACCGTCGTTATAAAAATTGGTCCTACCAAAATCGGTCCCAACAACCAGTAAGATGCGATCCGCTAATCCCAATTCCTCGGCGTAATCCCAGAAAAAATCGAGTGCTTCTGCGAGGTGGGTGAGCAGAGATTCGCTGACGGGATCGTGCTCCTCGTGAGAGTCAAATCCGCCCAGCGATAAATCAGCGGCAGCGCCTAGGCCTGATTTAAACA
>CAYQUE010000053.1:0-10151 GCA_964420615.1 uncultured Alteromonadaceae bacterium
GCCCAGCCGGATCTGGGGTATCGACAAGCGCAATGAGCTTGTCGACGACTTGGGATAGTCGTGTCTTGACTTGCACAAAGTTGAAGCCATCGAGCGCCTCGTTATAAAAAAAGCGCCCCCGATGCTCGGCTTCGCATAGAAAAGCCGTAATACCGTGGCCGCTGTCGTGATCTTTTAGGAGCGCGGCCGCCTCGGCGTTACTGTTCTGCGCCGCCTTGACCAGTGGCCAGCTTGCGCCCAGTCCGCGCACGACCCAGGGCGCGTCCTCCAGCAGCCAGTGGTTTGGGTTTGCTGCAAGTTCGGTAAGGCTGACTTCCCGAATGACGGTGGGCGGGGGTAGGGGACTGGGCACCACTCACTCCAACGTCGCGTTCTTGCGGGCGATCAGGTGCGCGAGTTGTGACAAGGAAGCGAGCATCATATAGGCCGGAGTTAGAAAACCATGCTTCTGAAGATCTGCCAAACCCTCTGCCGGTAGCGTTTGAAGCTGCTCATCATCGATCATGTAGTACCCTGAGAGCTTGTGTTGTTGCTGGTTGCGAAGGGTAACGGCAAGTTCGCAGGGGGTGATAAGGGCGTATTTCTCCAAAGCGTCGATAAACCCTGGTGTGGCTTGGTGACCGGCCTGAATAGTCTCTAGCAGCTGGGCCATGTGATCCATATGGTCTGACTGACCCCCTTGATCGAGAAACAACCGCTCTCCTTCGCTGGTGGAGACTTTAGGGTGGGCCATGTCGATCGCCGCGACGGGCTGTCTGCCTCGGTCCCGAGTTTCTTCAAAGCCGATCATCAGCGGCCCGCGCTGGCTCATGAGGGGAATGTGGGCTGCGTCCCATGTCCCCGCTGACAGGAACAGATTTTCCGAAGGCTCAAAGCCGAGCAGTGCAATCGGATGGAGTGAGCCCTCGGCGGGATCCTTGTAAAAGAGCAGGGGATAGGTAGCTTGTAATCGTCGCATCTCGGCGGCATACACGGGTACGAACATGACATTGTCGCCGAGGTCCGGGCCAAATCGTGTGATGACTCTTACCTGCGCATGATCGATGTTATTGAGCTTCTCAATCTGACTCATGGTTGCACCGCTACTAGCCTTGGGCGCCGGGGAAGGAGCGCTCGTGAACCTGTTGCAGTAAATCACGATTGCTGGGCAAATGGGCGGAAAACTTGGCCACCTGCTGGTCGACTTCCTGCATGAACTTCTGCGCGCGCTGCTGCGCCTGCGGGAAACCCCGTCGGGCCTGATTGACCCGTGTTTGAAAGCCCATCCCATACAGTACATATTGATAGCTTGCCGAGGGGAACAGCTCGTCCGAACGACGCTCGTCCTGATGCCAAGGTGCGCGCGACTGCCACAGGCGGAGCTTCTCCTTGAGGGATTCGGGTGTGGATGACTCGTGTCGGTTATCACGCCAATAGGGGCTGTTATCCCGGGCTGATAAGACGTAGTGCAGTTTTAAGAAATCGATAATTTGTTCCCAGCGGCCGGTAAACTCCTCGTTGAAGTTTCTCGCGGTGAGGTCCATGAGCGAGCGGTCTGCGGGCAGATTATCCGCGAGCGCGCGGGCGCTCAGTTCGATTAACACCAGCGCCGACGCCTCGAGGGGCTCAACGAAGCCCCCCGATAAGCCAATCGCAACACAGTTCCTGTGCCAGAGTTGTTGTCGATAGCCGGATTGAAAATTAATCATTCGAGGGGCGAGGGCATCGAGACCTTTGGTAACACCCGTTTCTTTGAGGTAGCGGTCCAATGCGTCGTGGGCTTGGGCGTCACTGCAGTAATCGGCGGCATGAACATAGCCCACGCCTCGGCGGTCCCGAAGACCGATGTCCCAAATCCAACCGCTGTCCTGGGCTGTAGACCACGTCGTTGATCGAATGGTCTCCGCGGTGGCTTCGTAGGGTACCTGTACCGCGAGCGCGCGGTTGTTAAAGAGATAGCGATCTACGGGGACTAAGGGGACTTGGTAGTGGCCACTGAGTAGCAGACTTTCAAAGCCACTACAGTCAACGAAGAGATCGCCGGCGATGTGCTTTCCGGTTCGTGTGACGAGAGCATCAATGTCGCCGCTTGATCGGGTCTCCACCTGCTCGATATGCTCTTGCAGGTGGGTGACCCCAAACTGCTGGGTGGCTGTTTGCTGCAGCAAGTCGGCAAAGCGCCCTGCATCGAGATGATAGCCATAATTGAGCACATAGCCGTATTCGGGAATGCCGATCTGTTTTGGCGCCGCGGCTCTATCGCAGAGTGCACCCTGCGGTGTGACGGCCTGGGCAAAGGGTTTGTCGCGGCAAAGCCCTGCAAGCCAGTGCTCGGCGAGGTTCGTTTCTGCGTAACCTAGCGGTGGCGTGAAAGGGTGGTAGTAGCTGTCGCTTGCCGCATCCTCGCGCCATTGCCGGAAGTAGGTGCCCTGTTTCAACGAGGCGCCACAGTGCCGCATAAAGGTGGTTTCTGAAATCCCTATCTTTTTAAGGGTCGAGCGCATCGAGGGCCAGGTTCCCTCGCCTACACCGATGGTGGGGGTATCCGGAGACTCCACCAGAGTGATGGTCAGGCCCTGCTCGCCGGATTCGAATTCTGCGCCCAGAATACAGGCGGTTAGCCACCCTGCGGTGCCGCCACCGACAATCACAACTTGCTGAATAGGCCGATTTGACTCGTCCATGGTTACGCTCTCGGTCATTACCCTAGCCTGCCAAGTGTAGGGTGTTCTCCTTGACTAAAAAACCGCCACGAAGGCGGTTTATCAGAGCAACCCGGGTGGTTTGATTAGTAGACGTAGCGGAAGCCGATGTTGTAGCGCGCGCCGATTTGACCCACGTTGTACAGTTGCATGGGATCGCGCCCGTGGCTTCGGAAGGTCTCGTTGGTGAGGTTTATCCCTTCAACGAATAGGGTAAAGCCATCGGTTACCGCGTAGCTTGCGCTCGCATCCCACTGCTCGTATTCCTCGGAGTATCCGGGTTCAGTAACGCCGCCCGTGAAGTAGCGATCGCGCCAGTTATACGCTGCTCGCACCTCGAGGCCATAGCCTTCGTAGAACAAAATCAAGTTGCGGGTGTCGCTGAGACCGGGCAGTGCAAACTGGGGCTCGTTCGATAGATTGTTGAATGTCGCGCTACCATCCGCCAAGGTCATGTTCGCGATGAAGCCGAAACCGGTATCCCAGAAGCTATGCTGCCAGGCGATCTCCCAGCCATCGATGTTGGCTTCCTGGTCTGAGTTGAGTCGGGTTTGTACGTCAAAATACGCCGCGGCATCGCGGCCATCGACGCCGGTAATGATGCCGTTGGCGACGTCTACGCCGGGCTCATTCGGGTACTTGGTGAAGATGAAATCGCGAATATCAGCGTTGGACGCCGTAATACCGAGACTATTAATAGCGTCCTGATAGAGTGGTCCCAGCGCCGGGTGAGCCAGATTCGGATAGAGGACGACATCTTCGGCTTCCGCGGAGGTGACAAAGTTGACGACTGACTTATCAAAGTAACCGACAGAAATATAACTGGCATCGTCGTAGTACCACTCCAGCGACAAATCGAAGTTGTCGGACTCGTGGGGGAGCAGGCCTGGGTTACCAATCGAGCCGTCTGCGATGTGTTCGCCTTCGACAACGCGTAAAACTTGGCCGATGGACAGGTTGCCGCGTAGATCACCGTAGCTGGGGCGTGCAATCGTCTGGCTGTAAGAAGCGCGGAAGATCACGTCATCGATTATTTCGATATCGAAATCGATGTTGGGCAAGCCTACATCGTATTCACCGGTTAGCGAGGTCTGCACCGTACCTTCAGCGGGCACGGCGGAAAATTCATTGGTTGACGCCCAGTCGATTCGCACATAGTCCTGGGACTCGGCGCTCGAGGTTACTTCCGTTTCCTCGTATCGATAGCCTGCGCGGATATTGAAGGGGCGGTAAAAAATGTCCCCGGCATAGTGGATCTGGAAGTAGGCGGAGAGCGTCTCCTCTCTGAATTGGTTGCCGAACCCTGGGTTGCCGTCCGCGCAGAAGCCTGTGCCACAGTCTCCCTCGGCCAGGGCCGTTGCCAGATACATCGGATCGGATTCATCCAGTGCCTGCAGCGCCTCACCCCGTTGGGCGACTTCGATCATGTCGAAGATAAAGAAATTGTTGGTAACGTTCTGACCGCCGCCGAGCTCGTCGTACATACCTTCAAGGGAGGCCGGCACCAGAAGATCCGTCACCGAGCCATAGGCGGACGCTTGGTTCTGGCCCCAAGTGTTGCGCTGAACAATACTACCGGCCTCAAAATTATCGATATCAGTGTGCGCCACCCCAAAGTCGAGGGTCAGCGTGTCAGTAAGATCAAAGGCCCCGGAGAATTGGGTTTGTTCAATATTCATCTCCGCCCAGCTGTTCGCAAACACGCTGCCGGTGATTTGCATGTCGTCCGGTGACAGCGGATCGGCCATATTCACCGTGGTGACTGGAATTTCGCTGCGGTAGTCCACCGAGGCAAACTCACGTCCAAAGGCAGCGATCGACAGATTGGCACTGCTGCCGTATGGGCTGTTGGGCTCCCGCTCGGCGGTTGAGTCGTGGTAGTCGAGCTCGAAGCGTAGCCGATCAGTTGCATCCCATTCTACGTTAAAGCCAATCGAGGATCGGGTATTCTTGGAGGCATCGATACCCGCGCCCATGGGGCGGTCGGGCTGGTTGTCGGTTTCGGTGTAGACCATCGGGGATACAATAGGTCCGTCGGTCCAGGTGCCGGATTGACCGGTGGGGCTGAACCAGACCGACATGTTGTTGTAGCGGTGGTCCAGCTCCAACTGCGCCATGGTGTAGTCCAAGGTCGTGGTCAGTGAATCAATGGGTTGCCATTGCAGTGTCAGCTGGCCGTTTATACGGGTGCGCTCCCACTCGTCAAGCTGGTAAACCATTTGTTGCGGCATAGCGACCAGATCGCCGGGATTGGGAGCGTTGGTCTGCTGTCCGTTGTCTGGCACGCCGCTGCCATCACGCTCCAGCCATGCAGTATTAAAGCCCGAGGACTGTCCGTTGTGACGTTCCTGAAAGGAGCCGGTGAGGGCGATACCCACTCGGTCATCAAAGAAGGTTTGGGACACAAGGGCTGAAATCTCTGGGGTGTAGTCGTCGCCTGTGCGGGTAGACTCGTCGATGACCGCCTTGGCACTCACACTTGCCTGAAGACCCGGTCTGTCAAGGGGTCTGGCGGTCAACACGTTAATGGTGGCGCCAATGCCGCCGGTGGCGATTTTGGCTTGAGAGGTTTTATAAATTTCCACGCCGGAAACACTTTCAGCCGCGATATCCTGAAAGTCGAAAGACCGACCGAAGCCGCTGTGGGTTGGCATTTGTCGGCCGTTCAGCATGACCAGGTTGAAGTCCGCGCCAAAGCCACGAACGGTTACCGTGGTGCCTTCACCCCGCTGGCGATCAATAGCTACCCCTGTGACCCGTTGCAGCGCTTCGGCTAGGTTTGTATCCGGAAAGTCGCCGATGTCCTCGGCGGTGATGGCATCAACAACGCCAGCCGAATCCCGCTTCTTGTCCATGGCACGCTTTAAGCTTGTGCGGATTCCCTTGACAACAACCTCTTCAATCACCGCAGGCGCGTCGGCGTCGGTGCCCTCTTGCGCTAACAGAGTCGGACTAATTGACAGCCCCAGAGCAATGGACACTGAGGCGGCAATGGGACGCTTTCGAAAGGCATAACCAGGCATTGGGATAATTCTCGATAGTTGTTGATTAGAGTGTAGAGCTTGTGGTGAAAGTGCCAAACCCTGGATTTTCGCGCGCTCAAGGAGCCCGTGGAATCCCCTTGAGATGAGGGGGTCTGGCATTGCGTTAAGCGGGATGGCCGGTACCGGGCCTTTTCCAGCCCAACGCGCGTGTAACCCCCGTCATCGTGTTTGCCCCAGCGTTATGGCTGACGGCATTAGCGCTGGAGCGATAGGATGCGTCTTTCCATTGCGCTGCTGGCTGCGACGCACGAAGTGGTTCAGTGACATTGCGGGCGCCTCCGCTGCGGAGCCTGCTCAGCTAACAGGCGACGCACGGGCATGGACCCGTATTACGGGCCTAGACAAGGGCGCAGGCAGAGGCGCGGGCGAGGACATGGAACGAGGGATGGAGGGATGGTGCGGAAGGCTCGCCAAAGAGTCTCTGCAGCTGCTCTGCGGTCCGTTGGCACATCGAGATGAGAATGACACACAGAAGAGTTGTTGCAATGCCATTACTTAATCAAGCGGGAATCTCACTGTCCACGGCATGCAGGAATTCTGCAAGGCGGTCTATTGCGCTGGCCTTTGCTGCAGGCATGCTGTGGGGTTGTGGAGATGCGTCGCCGTCCAAGACCGAGACCGATGCGGGCCTCAGTGTTCGAACCACTCTTGCGATGGAGGCCGAGGTCGAGGCCATCCTGGAGTCGCTGTCTCTGGAGCAAAAGATCTCGCAAATGATTCAGGGGGAAATTGCCCATGTCACCCCCGAGGACGTCCGTCAGTACGGGCTCGGCAGCGTGCTCAATGGCGGCGGTTCCTTTCCCCAGGGTAATAAACACGCCACCGTGACTGACTGGTTAGCGCTCGCAGATGCCTACTGGGAAGCTTCTACTGATCAATCCGGCGGAGGGGCTGGGATTCCGATTATTTGGGGAACCGACGCGGTACACGGCCACAACAATGTACTCGGCGCGACGCTGTTTCCACACAACATCGGACTGGGCGCTGCGGCCGACCCCAATTTGGTGAGCGATATCGCTGCGGCGACAGCGAAGGAAGTGCGTGCAACCGGGATAGATTGGATTTTCAGCCCAACCATCGCGGTGGCTACGGATTATCGTTGGGGACGTACCTACGAATCCTTCAGTAGTGATCCGGCGCTGGTCGGGGACTACTCCGCCCCCTTTATCGAAGCGATGCAAGCCGTGGGTGTGGCGGCAACGGCAAAACATTTTATCGGGGATGGCGGCACCTTTCGCGGGGATGATCAGGGCGATACGCGCCTTACGCTGGAAAACCTGATGGAAGGGCACGGAGCGGGCTATATAGAGGCCATTAATGCGGGTGCTTTGACGGTAATGGCGTCATTTAATAGCTGGAATGGTGAAAAAATCCACGGCAATCGCGAGTTATTGACTGAGGTGTTGAAAGAGGACCTTGGCTTTGACGGCTTTGTGGTCAGCGACTGGAACGGGGTAGGCCAGGTGCAAAATTGCCGGCCGGATAATTGCGCCCGGGCCATCAACGCAGGGGTCGACATGGTCATGGTGCCGAAGCACTGGAAGGCCATGCGACAGAACATGATCGATCAGGTAAAGGCAGGTGTTATTAGCGAGACACGCGTGGATGACGCGGTCCGGCGAATACTGCGAGTCAAGGCCAAGCTGGGTCTTTTCGGCCGCGAAAAACCGTCGGTGGTTGCCGCTGACTTTGCACAGACCGTCGGCAGTGATTCACATCGAGCACTGGCGCGGGATGCCGTCCGGCGCTCACTTGTGATGCTGAAAAATGATAATCAACTTGTCCCCCTCAATCCCAAGGGCACTTATCTAATCACCGGTAGCGCGGCTGATGTGATCACACAGCAATCGGGCGGTTGGACCCTTACCTGGCAGGGAACCGACAATACGAATGTCGATTTTCCGGGAGCAACCTCGATACACGCGGGGTTTGCAGCGCAAATTGAAAAAGCGGGTGGGCGTCTGTATACCGACGCCACCTTGCCACAGGGCCAAACGCTTGATGGTGTCATAGCGGTTTACGGAGAAACCCCCTACGCCGAAGGGGTGGGTGATGTCGATGCGTTGTATTGGCGCTTTGGCAACAAGAACGAACTGGCAACACTCCATAAATGGCGAGAGGCGGGCATCCCGGTGGTGTCGGTATTCATCACCGGCCGCCCCCTGTGGGTCAATGCGGAGATCAATGCCTCGGACGCCTTCGTGGTCGCCTGGCTTCCCGGTAGTGAGGGAGGTGGGGTCGCAGACGTCCTGTTGAGAGCAGCCGATGGACAGGTCCAACACGAGTTTGTCGGGCGCTTACCGATGGGATGGCCGGCCTCGGATGTAAATGCAGTCGACGATAATCTGCCAGTTGCCGATTTTGCCTTTGATCGAGGCCATGGATTAAGCGTCGACAGCGACGTGCAAACAGCTGCCCTGTCCGAGGAAGCTCTGTGGGAGCCCTTCGATCAGGCCATGCCTATTTTCTCGCTGGGCTTTCAGGACCCTTGGGAAAATTTTGTCGGGGATACGATGGAGTGGAATACCCCATTGGGTGCCCGGGGAGGCCAATCTAAAACCGGCGCGTTGACGGTGTCGGTAACGGATCATCGCGTTCAGGAAGATGCCAAGCAGTTGGTCTGGTCGGGGTCATCCGATGAAATTGTGCAATTCTTCTATCAAGCCGCGGAGGCCGTGAACATGGCCAAACTTGAAAAAGGTCACGGCGCGCTGGTGTTTGATGTGCGGGTTGTCGAGCCGCCCACCGGGGAAGTCGCGCTCCGAATGGATTGCGGCTGGCCTTGCAGTGGGTCCCTCGAGGTGGGTGGGTTCTTGGATAGCCTGGCTCTCGAAGAATGGCTGCGCGTGGCGGTGCCTTTGAGCTGTTTTAAGGCGGCAGGCGCAGATATGCGAACCATTGATACACCCTTCCTGCTGGCCACAAAAGACTCCATGGTTGTCGAAGTGGGAGAGGTTACCTTGACTGCGGACACCGCAGGCACGGTATGGTGGGCCTGTGACGGCGCGGGTGGTGATGTCTGAGTCGGCCTTGCGGCTCGCTGGCTGGGTTAAGAAACTTGGCGCAATGGCTGTGGTGTAAGCCAAAGGCGAATAACAAAAAACAGAAAAAGGAGGCTGCATGGCCCTTGCCAATATTGATCTGACGATTGTTGCGATTTACGCCATTGCGCTGTTCGCGATTGCGCAGTGGGTATCCCGGGAGCAGGCTGGCCATGAGAAGGACGCCGCCGACTATTTTCTCGCCGGACGCGGCTTGCCCTGGTGGGCGATCGGCACGTCATTAATCGCAGCCAATATCTCCGCGGAACAAATTATTGGGATGTCTGGTTCGGGCTACGCCATCGGCCTGGCGATAGCCTCCTACGAATGGATGGCGGCCATCACCTTGATTTTGGTTGGGAAGTTTCTCCTGCCCGTGTTCCTCAAGACCGGCATCTACACCATGCCCCAATTCTTAGAACAGCGCTACGATGGCCGCGTCAGGACCGTTATGGCCGTGTTCTGGCTCGGGGTTTATGTTCTCGTGAATCTCACTTCGATTTTATGGTTGGGTGCTCTAGCGATGAACACCGTGGCGGGGGTACCACTGACCTATGGCCTGGTGCTACTCGGTGTATTCGCCGTCGCCTATTCGCTCTATGGCGGACTCAAGGCCGTCGCCCTCACCGATATCATCCAAGTGGTGTTGCTGGTTCTGGGTGGTCTGCTGATTGCTTATACCCTGTTGAATTTGGTTTCTGACGGGGCAGGGGTTGTGGTCGGTTTTCAGCTGCTAGTGGAGCAAGCGCCCGACAAGTTCGACATGATTTTTGAAGAGGGGCATCCCCACTATGCCGACCTCCCGGGCTTGTCGGTGCTGCTCGGTGGTATGTGGATTATGAATATCTCCTACTGGGGCTTTAACCAGTACATTATTCAGCGCGCGCTGGCGGCCAAAAGCGTCAATGAGGCGCAAAAAGGTATCGTCTTTGCCGCCTTTCTCAAGTTGCTGATGCCGGTCATTGTGGTATTACCCGGTATTGCCATGTTTGTGCTCAATACGGACTTGGCCTCCCCGGATCAAGCCTACCCCTCGGCGATGACCTTGTTGCCCGTGGGCATAAAAGGGCTTGTCTTTGCCGCTTTGCTCGCGGCGATAGTCTCCTCGCTGGCTTCTATGTGTAACAGCATTTCCACGATCTTTACCGTCGATATCGCACCCACCATGATGGCCAGTGCATCACTTGAGGGACGACGCGTGGTTATTGGTCGAACGGTCTCGGTAGCGGCAATGGTCATCGCGATGATGGCGGCAAAACCGCTGTTGGGTGATTTCGATCAGGCCTTCCAGTACATTCAGGAATTCACCGGCTTTTTCACCCCGGGCATTGTGGTCATTTTTTTGCTGGGTATGTTCTGGCGCGGGACCACGGCGTCTGCCGCTT
>CAYQUE010000054.1:0-10123 GCA_964420615.1 uncultured Alteromonadaceae bacterium
AGTGAGTTGTCCCTGAGAACTGATTAAACCTTGTTTTGAGAGAGTGGAGTCCCACCATGGTAATGCGTGCGGCATTGGTGCTGTTATTCGTAAGTGTTTTTTCAAAGAATGCGCTGGCTGACCTGCCTGACTTCACCGAGATTGTTGAGTCGTCGTCTCCCGCCGTCGTCAAGATCCTCGTCGAGTACGAGTCTGCCAATCCACAGTACCAGCAGCAGCTTGAGGAGATACCCGAATATTTGCGGCGCTTTTTTGACTTTCGTGGCGGACCTCCGGTCCCCCGTGAGCGTGCAGGCATGGGGTCTGGCTTTATTTTTACCGATGATGGCTTCATCGTTACCAATAACCATGTCGTTGAGAATGCCCGACAGGTCATCGTCAGATTGCCCGACCGGCAAGAGTTTGATGCCGAGGTGATTGGCACAGACCCCCGGTCAGATCTCGCTGTTCTAAAAATTGAGGCCAATGATCTGCCTTTCTTGGCGCTGGCCGACAGTGAGGACGTAAGGGTCGGTCAGTGGGTTTTGGCCATCGGATCGCCATTTAGTCTCGACTTCTCCGTAACGGCGGGGATTGTCAGCGCACTAGGCCGGAGTCTGCCAACCGAAAGTGGCGACAACTATGTGCCGTTTATCCAGACGGATGTTGCGATTAACCCGGGCAACTCGGGTGGGCCGTTGTTCAATTTGCGAGGTGAGGTGATTGGTGTGAATTCACAAATATTCACCCGCTCGGGTGGGTCAATTGGTCTCTCATTCGCCATCCCCGCCTCGGTCGTTCAAAACGTGGTGGCGCAAATTCGCGAAACTGGAGTGGTAGAGCGTGGATGGCTTGGCGTGAGCATTCAGGATGTCGATCGCAACCTCGCGGATTCGTTTGGATTGGATCGGCCGAGGGGCGCCTTAATCGCGCAGGTCGGTTCGGATTCCCCAGCGGAAGCGGCGGGCTTGCTGGCGGGTGACATCATTATCGCATTCGACGGAGAGGAGATCGGGACATCTGCTGATCTGCCGCACGTCGTAGGGCTGATCGCGCCAGGCACGCAGGTGCGGGCTCTTATCGTGCGCGAGGGCGTGGAGCAAACGCTCACCGTTGCAGTCGGTGGTCTGGGTGCAGACCAAGTCGCGCGCGTGGATGCAGGAGTCAGTGCGGACGGTACCGTCAGTCTGCTGGGCATGCGAACTGCAGCACCCGACCCGGGCGTGCTCTCGGCGCTCGGATTGGCGGGTGGCGTCGTTGTTGAGGAAGTAACCGCGGGATCGCCAGCCGACGAAGCGGGGGTCATAGACGGCGACATCGTTACCCGAGTGGGCAGTCGCGCTATCGGGCGCATGCAGGACATGGAGGACGTGCTGGCAGAGATCCAGCCGGGAAGCTCCGTTCCCGTTCGTTTGATTCGAGGCGGCAGTCCTTTATTCATCGGTATTCGCGTGCCTGATAACGAATAAACCCCTACAGCGCTCAGAGTCCTCGACTGACGCCGGCGCCACGTCGGCGTGCTAAACTCCGCGTCCGTTCGGGAGTCTGAGACTCCGCTTTCACTTTGAGGTCAAACACAGGTGGCTGAACTCAGTCATATTCGTAACTTTTCGATTATTGCGCATATCGATCACGGCAAATCGACGCTGGCTGACCGCTTTATACAGCACTGCGGTGGCCTCTCGGAACGCGAGATGGCTGAGCAAGTGCTCGATTCGATGGATATCGAGCGCGAGCGAGGGATTACGATTAAAGCCCAGAGTGTCACCCTGAATTATCAGGCGCGCAGTGGCGAGCAATACCAACTTAATTTTATCGACACGCCCGGGCACGTGGATTTCTCATATGAGGTGTCTAGATCGTTGGCGGCTTGCGAAGGTGCCCTACTGGTAGTCGATGCCGGACAGGGAGTCGAAGCGCAGTCGGTCGCAAATTGTTATACGGCGATTGAGCAAGGGCTCGAGGTACTGCCGGTTCTGAATAAAATGGATCTGCCTCAAGCGGATCCGGACCGCGTGAAGCAAGAGATCGAGGAGATCATTGGTATCGATGCCACGGGCGCTGTCGCCGCCAGTGCCAAGACAGGCATGGGCGTTGAGGACGTACTCGAGCACCTGATTGAAAAAATTCCCCCGCCAAGCGGTGACAGGGACGCGCCCCTGCAAGCCCTGATTATTGACTCTTGGTTCGATAACTACCTGGGCGTGGTGTCGCTGGTGCGTGTAAAACAGGGACAATTGACCAAGCGCGATAAGTTTTTAGTCGCTTCCACTGGCAAGCAGCATCAAGCCGATATGGTGGGCGTGTTTACGCCCCGTCGCACCGAAACGGGTGTGTTGAGAGCGGGTGAGGTGGGCTTTGTCGTAGCGGGTATCAAGGACATCAAGGGCGCGCCGGTTGGGGACACATTGATTTCTGCTTCACACCAGAATACCCCTGCGTTACCGGGGTTTCAGCGTGCCAAGCCTCAGGTGTATGCGGGTATTTTTACGGTCAACGCAGATGACTATGAGGATTTTCGCGATGCTCTGGGTAAGCTCACCTTGAACGATGCGTCGCTTTTTTATGAGCCCGAGACATCCGACGCCCTCGGATTCGGGTTTCGCTGCGGTTTTCTCGGCATGTTGCACATGGAGATTATTCAGGAGCGGTTAGAGCGTGAGTACGATCTCGATCTTATTACTACGGCGCCGACGGTGATCTACGAGATTGTCAAAAAAAATCAGGAGGTGGTTTATGTTGATAACCCCTCGAAGCTCCCGGACGTTGGCGATATCGAAGTCATGCGGGAGCCCATTGCAAGGTGCACCATTCTTACCCCTCAGGACTATCTAGGCGCGGCAATTACCCTGTGCGTGGAGAAGCGGGGCACTCAGGTGGATTTGCAGTTTTTGGGACAGCAGGTCCAAGTCATTTACGACATTCCCATGGCCGAGGTTGTGCTCGACTTTTTCGATCGGTTGAAGTCGGCAAGTCGTGGCTACGCTTCTTTGGATTACAGTTTTGAGCGCTTCGAGGCCGCCTCACTCTCGCGACTGGACGTGCTGATCAACGGTGATCGCGTGGACGCGCTTGCAATTATTGTGCATCGGGATCACGTGCAGTCGAGAGGGCGCATTCTGACTGAGAAGATGAAAGAGTTGATTCCGCGCCAGATGTTCGATGTTGCCATTCAAGCAGCCGTCGGCGGCAAGATCGTGGCGCGCCAGACGGTCAAGGCGCTGCGTAAGAACGTGACCGCAAAGTGTTATGGCGGCGACGTGACGAGAAAGAAAAAACTACTCGAGAAGCAGAAGGCCGGTAAGAAGCGTATGAAGCAGGTGGGGAATGTAGAAATTCCACAGTCCGCATTCCTAGCGGTGTTGCAGGTGGGGAGCTGACACGGTGTGCCTGTCGCATTTGCTCCCGTGGGACCTGTCGACGCTATATCAAGCTGTTAACCGGAGCCGATGTTCGGCGCTCACACAAATATGAATATCGACTTTCCGCTCATTCTGGTCATCGTCGTATTGGGCAGTGGTGCCATTTGGTTACTGGATAGCCTGCTACTGGCAGGTGGACGGCGTGCTCGGCGAGCAGAGATTGCCAAGCAGTTCCCCGGGTACGAGGAACCTGGCTCCAAAGCGGCGCTTGCGTTTGGGGATGCTTGTTCCAGTGAGGCGGCAGAACCGGTGGTTGTGGAATACGCGCGCTCGTTTTTCCCGGTGTTGGCGGTGGTACTGGTTCTCAGGTCATTCCTCTATGAGCCGTTTCAAATTCCGTCTTCGTCAATGGTGCCCACGCTTGAGGTCGGCGATTACATTCTGGTGGATAAGTTCTCTTTTGGGCTCAGACTCCCAGTGACCCGCACTAAAATTCTTGATCTGGGCGAGCCGGAGCGTGGCGACGTGATGGTGTTCTTCCCGCCACATAAAAACGACACGTATTACATCAAGCGAGTCATTGGGGTCCCTGGCGATAAGATCGCATATAGAAACAAGCAGCTATGGGTGAATAATAAACCAGTTCCTCAGGAGTGGCTGGCCGAATTGCCGACCGGTCGCTATACGGTAAAAATGGGGCGTGAGGTATTGCCTGATACCGACGGGCATTTGATGCAAACGGATGATCGGCGAGGCCCGCGTAATTTTTCCATAACGGTGAAGGCTGGTCATTACTTCATGATGGGTGACAATCGCGACAACAGTAGCGACAGTCGCGTGTGGGGTCAGGTACCCGAGCGCGATATCGTCGGCAAAGCCGTTGCTATCTGGATGCACTGGGAAGATTTTCTCAGTGTGCCTTCTTTCAGTCGTGCCGGCGCCATTGATTGATCAGCCAAGAGGATGATGGACGATGTTTATAAGTTCTGGGGTTTTAACGGGGCGTTGCATGCGTCGGGCCCGCGGGTTTAGTACCTGGGGCTTACTTAGTAACCTTCTCATCATGGGTGTGTTATTGCTGGCAGCGGTAAGGGTGGCGCCTAACTACATTCAGTATCTGACGATTAAGGATATCGTGGCTAGAACGGCTTCTGAATTTAATTCTGGTAGCCAGTCTGTCGCTGATTTAAAGCTTCGCTTAGCCAAGCAATTCAATAGCAACCAAATCTATGATGTGTCGGCTGAAAATATAGCGGTATATAAAGAGCGCGGGGTTGTTGTTATTGATGCGAACTACGAAAAACGCTTTGCTTTGTTTTGGATACTCGATGGGGTGCTCAAGTTTGAGGACCTGAAGGTCGAGACGGCGCCAACGGGCCGCCCTTGAAAGCATCCAGCGAACGCGCCCTGACTGCGTTACAGAATCGGCTAGGATATTCGTTTGCAGATGCGTCGCTGTTGCAGCAAGCCCTGACGCACCGGAGTGCCGCGCGGGATAACAACGAGCGTCTCGAATTTCTTGGAGACGCGTTGGTGGGACTTGTGGCTGCACGTGCTTTTTACGAGTGCTTTCCTGGCGAAGATGAGGGCGTGTTGAGCCGGCTCAGAGCTAGCGTTGTCAGGCGCGAGTCTTTGGCGGCGGTCGCGAGGGAGCTTGGGTTATCAGACTGCATCATTCTCGGCGAGAGTGAGCGCAAGAGTGGCGGCAAACACAGGGATTCAATTCTTGCCGATGCCCTGGAGGCGCTTGCCGGCGCGGTATGGCTGGATTCCACAACAGAACAGGCCGAGCGCGTTGTGGGCCAATGGCTGTCGGGTGCGCTTGAGCAGGCGTCGCCCGAGGGCATTATCGATCCAAAGACGCGATTGCAGGAATGGCTGCAGGCTCGCGGCGAGAGTCGCCCCGAGTATGAAGTGGTCGAGGTGTCAGGTGAGGACCACGATCAGTCTTTCCGGGTCAGATGTTCTCTCGCTGACCGGCGATTGGCGGCCGAGGCCGTTGGGTCGGCTCGGCGTCGCGCGGAGCAGCTCGCCGCCGAGGCTATTCTGAGTCAATTACTGGAAACGCCCAATGACGGTTAGTCGCTGTGCTGTTGTGGCCATCGTCGGGCGGCCCAACGTTGGTAAGTCTACGCTGTTGAATCACTTGCTGGGACAAAAGCTGAGCATAACGTCCAGGAAGCCCCAGACGACGCGGCATCAGCTCTTGGGTGTTAAAACCGACGGCGATCTGCAGGTCATTTTTGTTGATACTCCCGGCATCCATTTGGGTCAATCTAAAGCCATCAATCGGGCAATGAATAAAGCAGCGGCATCGGCGATGACGGACGTTGATATGACTCTGCTGCTGTGCGACCGAACACGTTGGACAGACGAGGACGAGCTCGCACTGCAGATGGCTTCGGAGCAATCAGGACCCGTCGCGTTGGTGGTAAACAAGATAGACCTGCTGAGCGACAGAAACGCATTGCTTCCGTTTGCAGCGGCGCTGAGCGAGCGCTGTCAATTCGATGCCGTCTTGCCGGTATCTGCATTGCGCCAACAGGGCTTGGAAACGCTGAATCAATACATTGATCAACACGCCCCTGCCGGTCCGCATCTATTCCCCGACGATCAGATTACCGATCGCAGTCAGAGATTTATGGCCGCTGAGTTGGTGCGCGAAAAAATTATTCGCCAATTGGGCGACGAACTTCCCTATTCAAGCGCGGTGGAAATTGAGAGCTTTTCAGAAGACGCGCGAGGTGTGTTGCACATAAACGCGCTGATTCTGGTGGAGCGAGCCGGCCAGAAGAAAATTTTGATTGGCGAGAGCGGCGAGCGCCTTAAGTCGATCGGCACTGCCGCAAGAAAGGACATGGAGCGAGCCTTCGAGGCGAAAGTCATGCTAAAGCTTTGGGTGAAGGTTAAGTCGGGTTGGTCCGACGATTTGCGCGCGCTTAAGACCCTCGGTTTTGATCCCTCGGGCGACGCATGAGTAACTTGCAGCCGTGTTGGGTGATTAGTCGCCGGAGTTACGGTGACAATGGATTGCTGGTGGAATTGCTCGCTAGCGATGTTGGCCGTTGCAGTGGCGTGGCTAAGGGAGTGTTTCGAAAAAAATCGGGAGGGAGTCTGGCCGCCCTGTTGCAGCCGTTTAATCCGTTGCTCGTTCGTTTGAGTGGTCGGTCAGAGCTCAAGACTTTGGCGTTAGTAGAGGCTCCAATGCCGGGATACCTGCTCCGGGGGGATGCACTGCTCAGCGGGCTCTATCTCAATGAGTTAGTGGCCCGGGTGCTGCCCAGATTTGATCCTAATCCCACCATTTTTGTGAAATACGGTGAAGCGATCGAATCCCTTTTCTCGGGGCCGGCGGACGTGCCATTACGTCGCTTCGAGTTGCTGCTGCTTGCAGAGCTCGGATACCGTATCGATTGGGCACATGATGAGCATACTGATGCGATCGCACCAGACAGCCTCTATTACTTCGAAGTGGGTCGCGGATTCTCAAGGTTGCAGGCCAATGCGCCCGAGGGACTCGCGCGTTTGGCTGTGGAGGGCAGTCGGTTGCAGCGCATTGCACGCTGGCACGAAGACGATCTGTGCTTCGATGAGCAAGGTGGCGTGCGGGAAGACCAGCGGTCATTCCAAGACGATTTGAATTGGATCAAAATACTGACCCGTGCAGCGCTCTCGCAGATCACAGCTGGCAGAGTGCTGCGCAGCTCGGAAATTTTCCGTGGCATCAGAGGTTAGTGCGAGTGACCCGGTGGATGTATTGCTCGTGATGTCGTAACACAAGAACGATGTGCAGTTGATACGAGCTTGGCGGAGCTTTGTTTTGGCAGAACATAATTACGATACGATCGAAGATATTGTGGGTGGAACACCGCTGGTGCGTCTGCAGCGTTTACCTGGTGATACCACAAACGTCATCTTGGGCAAGCTAGAGGGCAACAACCCAGCGGGTTCAGTAAAGGATCGACCGGCTATGAGTATGATTCGCGAGGCGGAAGCCCGAGGCGCGATCATGGCTGGGGATACTCTGATTGAAGCCACCAGCGGGAATACCGGAATCGCTCTGGCTATGGCGGCGGCCGTTAAGGGATATCGACTTCGTCTAATCATGCCGGCCAATCAAAGCGAGGAGCGCAAAGGCGCCATGAGGGCCTATGGCGCCGAGCTGATCGAGGTGTCCGCCGAAGAAGGGATGGAAGGCGCGCGTGATCTCGCCGAAGCGATGCAGGCCCGCGGAGAGGGTTTGGTCTTAAATCAGTTCGCTAACCCGGATAATCCCCTCGGGCATTTCGCTTCGACCGGACCGGAAATTTGGCAGCAAACGCAGGGGCGGGTGACCCATTTCGTATCATCAATGGGTACCACGGGAACCATTATGGGGGTGTCGCGTTATCTCAAAGCAAAGCGATCCGATATCCAAATCATCGGTTTGCAGCCGACTGATGGGTCTCAAATACCTGGAATTAGGCGTTGGCCAGAGGCCTATCTGCCCAAGATTTACGAGTCGCAGCGAGTCGATCGGGTGATGGACATCAGCCAGCAGGAATCTGAGGTGATGATGCGGCGACTTGCGAGGGAGGAGGGTATCTTTGCTGGCGTGTCTTCAGGGGGTGCCGTCGCGGCGGCGCTGCGTCTCAGCGCGGAAACGCGTGACGCCACCATCGTCGTGATTATTTGTGACCGAGGAGACCGCTATCTGTCTACGGGGGTCTTTGGCGATGGCTCCCTTGCAGATTAACGCCAGAGGCCATGGCGTTATGGCGGCGACCGTGGCGAGCAGGTTTTGGCGTGACTGACACGGCTAGGGATATAGACGCTAGCCTCAGCGCGCTGGTGGATATCATGGCGCGGCTGCGCGATCCCGAGCGAGGGTGTCCCTGGGATTTAAAGCAGGATTTTCACACCATCGTGCCTCACACGCTCGAAGAGGCCTATGAGCTCGCCGATGCCGTCGAATCTGGTGAGACGGCAGAGATCAAGGATGAGCTTGGGGACGTGCTGTTTCAGGTCGTATTTCTGGCGCAGATTGCGGCGGAGCGTCATTTATTCGACATCAACGATGTCGTGGAAGGCATCTGCACCAAGTTGGTTCGACGGCATCCCCATGT
Organism: uncultured Alteromonadaceae bacterium; assembly: GCA_964420615.1. Lineage (GTDB taxonomy): Bacteria > Pseudomonadota > Gammaproteobacteria > Pseudomonadales > Halieaceae > Luminiphilus. The sequence goes on from CAYQUE010000054.1 coordinate 8,447, forward strand.
ATTTTCGGCTGACGGATCCGAGGCGATTGGACCCGAGATATCCGAAGTGGAGGTCAAGGAAAATTGGGAGCAGATTAAGAGTAAAGAGCGGCAAGGCAAGCAACAATCTGGCTTCCTCGACGGAGTGCCCATTGCTTTACCTGGACTTGTGCGTGCGCAGAAACTGCAGAAAAGAGCCGCACGGGCCGGTTTCGATTGGACGGACATGGCGGGTGTTTGGGCGAAACTAGATGAAGAGCTCGCTGAGCTTAGAGAGGCCATAGCCAATCGCGATGTGCCTGCCATCGAATCGGAGATGGGTGACGTGCTGTTCGCTGCAGTGAACCTTGCGAGACATCTGGACGTAGATGCAGAGACGGCGACACGACGTACGGCAGCGAGATTCGAGGAGCGGTTCAGGCTGATGGAGCGAGAGGCACTTAGTGAGGGTATGCCGCTCGAGAATGAGTCTCTAGATCAGCTGGAAAAGCGCTGGCAGCGTGTTAAACGGTCGCTGGCGAGTGATTAGCTTGCGGCTAACTGGCTGCGTGTGTAGTTTCTGCGCTTGATAACAGGCGAATAACGAGAATTTCTAACATGCGAATCATTCTTCTTGGCCCGCCGGGAGCGGGCAAGGGCACGCAGGCGCAGTTTATCTGCCAGCATCTGAAGATCCCGCAGATTTCGACCGGAGACATGTTGCGTGCGGCGGTAGCAGCGGGCACTGACTTGGGCAATCAAGCGAAGGCGATTATGGATTCGGGGGGGTTAGTGTCTGATGACATTATTGTTGGTTTGGTTAAGGAGAGGCTCCTCGAGGATGATTGTGCTGCAGGCTGCTTGTTTGATGGATTTCCTCGAACGATCCCGCAGGCGCAAGCGATGGTGGACGAGGATATTGCCGTTGATCATGTGCTAGAGATCGCAGTGTCCGATGAGGAAATTATCAAGCGACTGAGTGGTCGTCGTGTGCACCCAGGCTCAGGCCGTGTGTATCACGTGGATTACAATCCGCCTAGCGAAGAGGGCCGCGATGATCACACTGGTGAGGCTTTGGTACAGAGAGATGATGACCGGGAGGAAACCGTTCGCAAACGCCTGACGGTTTATCATGAACAGACGCGTCCGCTGGTCGACTTTTACCGCGAGCTGTCATCCGTGCATTACCACCGACTCGAAGGTGTCGGCGCGGTCGAAGATATCGCAGCGCAAATAATGTCGATAATTCACTAGTTGGTAATTATCACTCGGTAGCTTGTCAAAAAATATAAAGCTTGATAGGTTGTACTTGAGGCTGGGCACTTTAGGAGGGACTCATGGCCGCTGCGAAGAAAGCAACAAAGAAAAAACCCGCTGCTAAGAAAAAGGTAGCAGCAAAGAAGAAGGCACCTGCCAAGAAGAAGGCAGCTGCAAAGAAGAAGGCACCTGCCAAGAAGAAGGCAGCTGCAAAGAAGAAGGCGCCTGCCAAGAAGAAGGCAGCTGCGAAGAAGAAGGCACCTGCTAAGAAGAAAGCAGCTGCGAAGAAGAAGGCGCCTGCCAAGAAGAAGGCAGCTGCTAAAAAGAAGGCACCTGCTAAGAAGAAAGCAGCTGCCAAGAAAAAGGCGCCTGCTAAGAAGAAGGCACCTGCTAAGAAGAAGGCTGCCAAGAAGAAGGCTGCCAAGAAGAAGTAATCTCAATTGCCGCCATGTTTGGGAATGG
>CAYQUE010000055.1:0-9980 GCA_964420615.1 uncultured Alteromonadaceae bacterium
AGTGCGGCCATCCCGCCGTCAACCTCGAGCACTTTGCCGCTCACAAAACTGCTCGCCGGGGAGGCCAGATACAGTGCCGCGAGCGCAATATCCCGCGGTTGTCCCATCCGCCCCTGAGGGATCCAGCGCACCGTCTGCTCGAGCATCTCCGGATTCTGCGTGATGAATGCGGTACTGGGCGTCTCGATTGCCCCCGGGGCGACGGCATTAACCCTGATATGCGGGGCAAGCTCATAGGCGAGGATGCGGGTCATTTGTTCCATGCCCGCCTTGGCAGCGCCATAAGCGGCGAACTGACGGTCGACCATCCAGGCCAATGCCGAGGAGATATTGACAATGGTCGCTGGGGAGTTCGCGCGCAGCAAAGGCAGTGCGTGGTGGGTCAGCGCATAGGCAGAGCTGAGGTTGATGTTCAGGGTGTGGTCGAATCGCTCGCGATCGACTTGTTCAAGTGAGCCATAGCCCTTGCCGGGGCCGCCCGCGTTGTTAATCAGAATATCGAGTCGACCAAAGCGCTGTTCAACCGCCGCAATGGCGCTGGGAATCGCGCTGTCATCAGTAATGTCACAGGGCAGACACAGTGCTTCGCGCCCCAGTTGCTGAATGGCGTCAGCGACCTCAGTCAGCGCGTCTTCGGAGCGTGCCAGCAGCGCCACGTCGGCGCCCATTTCCGCGAAAGTAGTCGCGATGCCAGCACCAATGCCTTTGCTGGCACCCGTAATTAGCGCGACCTTCCCGTCGAGTCGAAATGCGTCTGTGATCATCGTGTTCCTCATTCAGTGTTGCCAGCCTCACACTCCAGACGAGTGATTGCGGTGCCAACCTGTCGCGGGCCTTGTTGGAGTAACGACCCTCTCGTGTTACGTCATAGTCCTTTTGTGCGTCGCTACCGGCTACGCGGTACGGTACAAAACGCAGCCTCTACATTACGGTATTGTGGCACTGTTTGATTCGTCCGTATCGACGATATTGATGCGCCGATTGAGTGCTTTACCGAGGGTGCGGAGACTTGGCGAGACGCTGATAATCGAGTGACTGCAAGACTAAACTAGCGAGATAGCAGAGTGACCGACTTACAGGATAAAACCGGGATTGTCACAGGCGCTGGCGTGGGGATTGGACGCGCGATCGCAGTGGCGATGGCGGCCAAAGGTGCGCGCGTCGCGGTGGTGGACCTCAATATCGACACCGCCAATGAGACGGTATCGCTGATTGAGTCAGCGGGAGGCGAGGCTATCGCCTTGCAGGCTGATGTGGGCGATGAGTCTGCAGTAAGAGAGATGATCCAGTCAGTCGTCGCACATTTTGGTGCGCTCGATGTTGCATGCAATAGTGCGGCCGTCAGTCGTGGGTCGGGTCCGATTCACACCTACGAGCAGCAAGTGTTTGACGACACGCTAGCGCTATGTCTCACGAATACCTTCTTGTGCATGAAGTATGAAATCGAGGTCATGCTGGAGCGTGGCGCCGGGAGTATCGTCAATATTTCCTCCAACGCCTCTTTGCGCGGGCAGCCTTATAACACGGCATATGCCGCTGCCAAGAGTGGCGTGAATACACTGACAATGAGCGCTGCGTCGGAGTACGGCCACAAGGGCATTAGAATTAATGCCGTCAGTCCGGGAGTGATACGGACGCCGGGCGTTGAAAAGTATATGGAAGAGCAGCCGAAGATCGCCGAGGGACTGATGCGCGCCGCAGTGATGCGGCGGCTGGGTGAGCCCAACGAGATCGCTGAAGCCGTTTGTTTTTTACTCTCTGACCGAGCCTCATTTATTACCGGTCAGATTCTTGGCGTCGACGGTGGCGCAGCGGTGCGCGCGTAGCGCTGGAGATAGATGCGATGGTAATTGCCAGTGACGCCGGGCCACGATGCCCACTTCCTATGCCTTGGGGTTGGTTCCAAGTGCTTTATTCCAGTGAGCTCGCTGTCGGGGAGTCCAAGCCGCTCCGGTATTTCGATCAGGATCTGGTGATCTTTCGCACAGAGTCGGGCGCCGTGAAGGTATTGGATGCTTACTGCCCTCATATGGGAGCGCATCTGGGTTATGGCATTCGTGATCAAGCGGGCGGTGGTTCGCGAGTGGTTGGGGAGTCTATCGAGTGTCCTTTTCATGGCTGGCGCTATGACGGAGAGGGCAAATGTACGCACGTTCCTTACGCTAAAAATTTGCCACCCCGGGTTGCTAAAGGGGAGCAAGTGATTGCCTGCTGGCCGGTGCGTGAGATCAATCAAACGATTTTGGTGTGGTATCACCCGGACAAAATCGCGCCTACGTTTGAGCCTGAAGTGATAGCGGAGGCGCAGCCGGGTCAATCCGATTGGTCTGAGTTCGATATCTATCAGTGGGATATCGAAGTACACATGCAGGAGATGGCCGAGAACGCCGTTGACCCAGCGCATTTCCTGTTTGTGCACGGCACGGACGACGTGCCGGACGCAGAGGTGCTCGAGTTTGATGGCGTTACGCGCAGGGGGTTTCTCAAGACGCGTAATCCCACTCCCAAGGGGGTGATTGAAGGCGCCATAGAAAATGCCAACACGGGCCCGGGTCTCTCGGTGGTGCGCTTCTCAGGTATTTACGACACGGTGTTGATGGCCAACGTGACGCCGATTGGCCCTGAGTTAACGCGCGCGTTCTACGCGTTTATTCAGCCCAAGGCGACGCTCGATACGTTGGGTAAGACCGTGGGTAAGGCAATCATCAAGAACATCTGTCAGCAGATGGAAGAAGACATGATCATCTGGGCCCATAAGCGCTACCTGGAGAAACCTATGCTGTGTGACGGTGACGGGCCCTTTGCCAAAATGCGCCGCTGGTATAGCCAGTTTCTGGTCGACGGAACCTAGCACTTTGGTATGAGAGTGACCGTTGCGGGGTGCGTTGATTTCAGTTGCGTTAATGGAGCGAACACGCCTGACTGGACGCCGGTGAGAGCACCTAACCCAGGTTCGCTTGCCCGCCATCCAGGGCGATGGTTTGTCCATTGACGTAGCGAGACTCGGGCGAGCACAAGAGCGCCACGAATTCGCCAATATCCTGTTCGCAATCGCCAATGCGCCCGAGGGGAATGCTGGCCTCGAACGCGGCGGCTTCCTCTGGGTTGGCTCCAGCCCAGGCTGCGAGTGCCGGTGACTTCGCGTGGGGCAGGATGACGTTAGTACGAATACCCAGCGGCCCCCACTCGCAGGCAGCCGCGCGAGACAGGGCGCGGATCGCTTCTTTTTCAGCCGCATAGGCGCCATAGCGCGCATTGTCCCAGCGCATTGCAGCCGTGCTCGCAAGGTTAATGATATGCCCCTCGCCCTGGGCAACCATGTGAGGCTGTATCAGTTGCATCAGTTTCAGCGTTGCCACTGGCCCAACCCGCAAGCTTTGCTGAAACGCGTCGGTACTGATTTTCAGTAACGGGCGGACCTCGGTGGAAACAGCGTTGTTGACCAGTATGTCGATGCGGCCGAAGCGCTGGTGTGCTGCAGCGACCAGTTCCTCGAGTGACTCGATGATTCCGATGTCGCAATCCAGCGCAGCGGCCTCAGTATTGAAGCGCTGCCTGATCGTTTCACAGGTGTGTTCGCACTTTGACAAGGTTCGCCCGACGGCGATGATCCGAACACCGCGACTGGCGAGCGAGAACGCGATGCCTTGGCCTATGCCTTGGCCGGCACCGGTGATCAGCGCAACTTTTTCATTTAGCGGGACGGGCATACCTGGGCTCCTAGCGCACTCGTTGTTCGGTCAGGTGGACGACACTCATAGCCTCAAAATCGAGAAACCGGGCGCTGCTGGCAACGAGAGTCTCGATATGGCGTTTGAGCTTATCGGGATCGCCTGCGGCATTGAAGAATTCCGCCTCGGATTGCGCTGCAATCAAGGGGAAGGTCTCCTCTGCGATCCCGTCCAGCGCGGGCCCGCGGTGCCAGAGCACGCGGTGCTGGCTATAGCTGTCGGTCTGCTGTGTGTCGATCGCCACTGAGGTATGGTTCTCAAGCCATTGTTTTATAAATACATTGTGGTCAATGTCTTGGCGCTTCCTAAAGCCGCACCACTGGAGCGTGCCGGGGTGAGTGTCCCCAGGATTCAGTCGTAGCGGCAAAGGCCAGTGGGTTTCGCTGAGATAGAGGGCAGCGTCTGTGTTGTTGCCTAGACGTGCAAGGTCTGCCTCAGTGGGCCGTTCCGACAGATCTACGGCGACACGTCCCAGCGGAGCCAGTTTCATGGGGTCCCGCGACCACCGCGTGGCTTGAGCGCTGTGGGCGTCGAGTCTGGCGATAGACAGCCCCGCGACTCCCCGGAAACCGCTTGAAAGTGCCAGCGCGTCAGCTTCGCTGTCGGGTGATCGACTGAAGTAGGCCAGCGTAACGCGATAGGGCGCTGGCATCAGTATCCGCGCAGCGTGGCAAAGCGATCTTTATGAAAGGCGCTATCGCCCATGAGCTGATTGCAAACGCGAGAGCGTTTGAGGAACAGGCCGATATCCATTTCGTCAGTCACGCCCATACCGCCGTGCATTTGCACCGCTTCATTGGAAAGGTGCTGAAAAATATCCCCGGTCAGCGTTTTTGCGCGACTGGCATACTCGGACAAAACCGCTGAGCCTGTGTCGATGGCAGTTAGCGCTGCGGACACCGAGGCGCCGGCGAGCTCAAGGCGGCAGAAAGCCTCTGCAATGCGGTGCTGTAATGCCTGAAATGTCCCAATTTTGACGTCAAATTGTTCGCGTTCTTGCAAGTACACGACCGTTCGCTCGAGTAATTCGCGGCTGCCGCCCAGCATTTCAGCGCTGAGCATAATGGTGGCCTCGTCCATCGCGCGCTCGAATCCGGTCAGCAACTGTTCCCCTCGCAACCATTCCTCGACCGTCGCGCCGCTGAACTCTATCGAAGCATACTGACGGCCATCCATGAGCCGCCGAGGTGCGATGGTGACCCCTGCCGCGTCGCACGCCACCCAGCCGATGTTAAGCGTCCCGTCGTGATCACGGGCGTTCACCAACAAATAATCGGCAGAGCCTGCATCAAGCACCATGCTTTTTCGGCCGTGTAGTTGGTCGCCATCTCGACGACATTGCGTTACCTGTGGTTGAAAGTGCGTGCCCTCTTGGCAGGCGACAGTGGCAACGGTTTGCCCCGACATCACGGCGGGTAACAGCCGTTCCCGCTGTGTGGCGTCACCACATAATCGAATCACCGCTTCGGCGAATATCGCGCTCGATAGTAACGGCGACGCGCAGAGTCTCCGGCCCGTCTCGATCATCAGTGCACCCATTCCCACGGCGCCAAAGCCCAGTCCGCCTGCTTCCTCGGCTTGCGCCACGGCAGGCGCGCCCAGTTCGCACAGGCCGCGCCACAGTGTGGGTTCCCACGCCGGCGCTTGATGCGTATCACGGAGGTGCCTCAGTGCTTCTATTGGTGCTTCCTTGCAGAGGAAGTCTGCCACTGTAGTGCGCAGCAAGCGCTGTTCTTCGTTCAATATCATCGCGCGCGCACTGCCTTACTCGGGTAGTCCCAAGCCACGTCGAGCTATGATGTTTAGCTGAATTTCTGACGTGCCGCCGGCGATGGTATGCGCCTTGTTGTAGGCCCAGTTGCGGACCATCCGGTCAAGATCTGGCGTCCCGCTACTCATGCTGAGACCGTCTGCACCGAGGATCTCAAGCATGAGCTCGTCTTTGCGCTGCTGCTCTTTCGTACCAATGTGTTTTAGGGTCAGGGGAATCGCGGGATCTAATTGCCCCGATTTCATGCCGTTGTAAATGAGATCGTTCAAATCGTTCAGCGCGTCTGCCTGCATTAAGTGTTCCGCCATGCGTGCTCGCAGATCCGCATTGGTGAGGCGGCCCGCATCGGACACCGGCAGGCGCGACTTGGCGAGCTCCACCAGTCCCACGTCTATTTTTTCAGTGATGGTCTCCATCGTGGCCATCAGCTTGCGTTCATGCTTGAGCAGCTCTTTTGCGACCTCCCAGCCTTGGTTAAGTTCACCGACGAGATTGTCCTTGGGTACTCTCACTTCATCGAAAAAGGTTTGGCAGAACTCCGATTCCCCGCTGATCAGAGCAATCGGTCGTGTGGTTATTCCTGCGCTGTGCATATCAATCAGCAAAAAACTGATGCCTTCACGTTTTGGCGCATCTGGATCTGTACGTACCAGGCAAAAAATCCAGTCGGCAACGTCTGCGCGTGTAGTCCAGATTTTCGTGCCGGAGACAATAAAGTGATCACCATCGTCTACTGCGCGGGTAGTGAGGCTGGCGAGATCGGAACCGGCTCCGGGTTCCGAGTAACCCTGAGCCCAGCGGGCTTCTCCTCGGATAATGCGAGGGATATGCGTCGCCTTTTGCGCGTCGGAGCCGAATGTCAGCAGCGCTGGGCCGAGCATCCACAGACCCATGTCATACAGCGGCGGCCTGCAGCGAAGGCGCCGCATTTCTTGCTCGAGAATCCTCGCCTGCTCTGCGTCTAGTCCCCCGCCCCCGTATTCAGTGGGCCAACTGGGCGCTGTCCAGCCTCGGTCACGCATCGCTTCAAACCACGCTTTGGCATCCTCTGACGAGAAGCTTTGCTGTGATCCCGCCCAAATTTGCTCCTCGCGAACGATAGGCTGACGCTGAGAATCGGGACAATGGGCTTCCAGCCATTCCCGGACCTCTTGGCGGAATGCGTCGTGGTCAGTCACGGCGTGGTACTCCGGTATGACAATCATTGGGCATCAGAAAAACCGCTCCTTGATCGCCGGTTTCAGTAATTTATTAACCGCGTTTCGCGGCAGCGGCTGGTCTGTAAATCGCCAGACAGCGGGGATTTTATATCCCGCCATGTGCTCCTTACACCATGCAGTGAAAGCGGTTTCATCGGCGAGGCCCTGCTCGCTTAGCCGTAACACCGCACCCGGTACTTCGCCTAAAGCGTCATCGGGCAGGGCGACAACTGCGGCCTCCAGGCAGTCGGGGTGCTTGAGTAGCATAGCTTCTACCTCGCTGGGATAGATATTTTCGCCGCCACGTAACACCATGTCCTTGGCCCGGCCGCATATGTAAAGCAAGCCCTCCTCATCGATGTAGCCAATATCCCCGGTCTGTAGCCATCCGTCCTCAAAATGGGTCAGCGCGTCATCGCCTGAGGCATAGCCACTGATCGTCGCGGCTGAGCGCACCCAAATTTCACCCGGTGTGCCTTGTGGCAGCGTCGCCCCATCTTCGCTCCTGAAGCTGAACTCCATGATAGGACTGGGGAAGCCGGATGCGCCCGGGCGCTCGTGCATGAAGTGACCTGTGAATGCCGCACCGGTGCCGCCGCTTTCCGTGAGCCCCCAGCCGGCACCTGCGAGTCCGGCTGGTGCTTTATTCCGATAGAGTTCGTGAAGGAGGGCGGGCGTGTCGGCGCCACCTGCGCTTAAGTTGGCGATGGCGCCAAAATCTTCTGCCGTCGTGTCGTCGCGATTGAGCAGGTCCAGCAGCATCGTGGGCGCGCCCATGAGGACGGTGATTCCTGATTCGCGGACTAGCTTTAATGCGTCATCAGCGTCCCACTTGTACATGAGGAAAACGCCGCGCCCGTGCCGCAAATTGATGATGAACTGTGAAAAGAGGCCGCTGATGTGGAATAACGGTACCGCCAGCAGGGTTTTTGGCGGGGTCGCCGACGCCAGTTGTTGATTCATGGCATCGCTATTGGTCATGTAGGTGGCAGCACCGATAAATTCGATATTCATCAGGGACTGGCAGCAGTGAGCGTGGGTAAAAATGGCACCCTTCGGGCGTCCGGCAGTGCCCGAAGTAAAGAGCATGATCGCGGGGTCATTCGGGTCGATGGCCACGGTGTTAACAGAGGAGCCGCTGCTCAATGCGGCAGACCAGCTGTGATCGGACGCCGCCATGGATTCTTCGTCGAGGCACAGCGCGGGCGTTTGGCTGTTGGCGGCCTGAATGAACGCCAGCCGGGGAGCGTCGCAAATGACCAATTTTGCCTGACTGTCGTCGAGCCCCTGCTCGAGCTCGGCTGATTTACCCCAGCTGTTCAGTGGCACGGCCACGGCGCCGCACTGAATAATCGCGGTAAACGCAATCAGCCACTCGGGCCGATTGCGCATGGCGATAGCGATTCTGTCTCCGGGCGCGATATGACATTGGGCTTGCAGATACCCTGCGAGCGCATCGCTGGCAGCAAAAAATGCAGAGAATGTCCAACATTGCCCGGGGTATTCGACAAAAGTCGCGTCGCCGAAGTTTCGGCCCGGTGCCATGACGTCTCGCAGATTTTGCTCGGCGTTTTTGTACGCCTTGACGGTGTGATCGCCGCGAGTGAGCGGTTCGACCTCGAAGGGGCCGCCCGGACCCGTCAGTTGCGCGACGGCGGTGTGATGTGGCGCAGTAAACTCAGTCATAGTCGATCGGTCATGGTCAATAAAGCCCGCGGCGGACAGCGTCGATGGTGCACGCGGCATGATGGGCGCTCAGTCTGCTTCCGTCATAGTCTCTTCGGGCTATAGTCTAGCCATTACGTACGTTGACCCCCCAAAGCGTGGCCACATAATGTCCCGTTATTGGCTTGCAGCTACAGAGAATCGCCCCTCCCGTGGAATCCCGTCTTAGCAGACTATTAGGTTGTCAGCACCCCATTATCCAGACGGCGATGGGATGGATCGCTGACGCAAACCTGGTGGCCGCCACCGGACGCGCGGGCGGGTTCGGGTTTTTGGCGGGTGCGGTCATGTCGCCCGAGGAGGTCGCGGCGGGCATTGCCAAAATTCGTCGGCAGACGGACGCCCCCTTCGGCGTCAATTTTCATATGTACACGCCCAGAGCAAAACAGATCGTTGATATCTGTATTGCTGAGCAGATTCGTGCAGTCAGCTACAGCCGATCTCCGGATCCCGCCACTATTGACCGGTTCAAAGCGGCGGGCATTATCTGCATTCCCACAGTGGGGGCTCTCAAGCATGCGCTGAAGGCTGTGCAACTGGGGGCTGACGCTCTGGTAATACAGGGCAGCGAGGGCGGTGGCCATACGGGGCAGGTAGCGACTTCGATCCTCGTGCCCCAGGTGAGTGCGGCGGTTCCCGTGCCATTGGCGGCGGCGGGAGGTTTTCGGGATGGTCGGGGATTGGTTGCTGCATTGAGCCTCGGCGCGGATGGCATTGCGATGGGCACCCGTTTTCTCCTGACTCAGGAGTCGCCTGTTCCAGAGTCGACCAAGCGAATTTACCTCGATACACCCCCTGAGCGGATTGTTGTCAGCGCGGCGCTCGATGGCATGCCTCAGCGAATGGTGCTGAACCATCAGTTGCAGCGGTTAATTTCCGCGTCGCCGCCCGTGCTGTTAGCGCGTGCAGTGAAGAATGCGTTCTCGCTGTCACGGCAGACGGGCGACTCGCCATGGGCGTTGCTGAAAAGTGGCTGGAGCATGTATCGGGCCGGCGATCAGTCACTGGGTGCCACATTGATGTCGGCCAATGCGCCAATGATGATTCAGGAAGCGGTCGTGTTCGGCCGTCCCGAGACGGGCATCCTGCCCTCGGGACAAATTGCCGGCTTGATCGAAGATTTGCCCACGGTCGACAACCTTATTAGTAGTATTGTCAGTGAGGCATCCACCACCATCGAAAAATTAGGGACAGCCACTGCGCGTGATGCGGTTGTGTGCAGTGACCGCCCCGAAGACGGCTCGCAATAGGAAGGCATCACTATGGCATATCGCACTGAAATCGCGAGCGGCGTGGCGCATCTCATACTCAATAAGCCGCCTGTTAATGCCTTTAACAGCGTCGAGTGGGCCAGCATTGCAGAGGCAATTCGAGCGCTGGGAACGGACAGCGCGGTTCGCGTGATTTTGATATCCGCTGAGGGGAAGGGTTTCTGCGCGGGCGTCGATATCAAGGAGTTGGGCGCAGACGCCAGCAAGATCGTGCCGGTTAACAAGGGTAACTATGACACCTTCGAGGCCATTCACCGCAATCGAAAGCCCGTGATTCTGGCGT
>CAYQUE010000056.1:0-1618 GCA_964420615.1 uncultured Alteromonadaceae bacterium
TTTTACCTTTTTCAGGTCATCGCTTTTCAGGTGGATCTTTCCCGGGGGTTAACAACAAAACCCAAAGCGCTGGAATTCGCGGTTTTTCTTAGCTTCTTTCCGCAATTGATCGCAGGCCCCATTGTTCACGGTCGGCGGCTCTTGCCCCAGCTGGCAAAATTAGGCGGCGGCCCCTGTTGCGTCGGGTTGGGGTTGACGATGTTGACCCTGGGGCTGGCAAAAAAAGTACTCATCGCCGACTCCCTCGCTGGGGGCGTGGACGCCATCTATGCTGGCCAGCATGTCTTGGACGCGGTGTCGGTATTGGCGGCAGCGTTTGGCTATGGCGTTCAGCTTTACTTCGATTTTTCGGGATATGCCGACATGGCGGTGGGTCTGGGGCTGCTGTTTGGTATCCGGCTTCCACAAAACTTTCGTGGACCGTACAACGCATCTTCACTCAGCGAGTTTTGGCGGCGCTGGCACATGACGCTGTCGGCTTTTTTGCGGGACTACCTTTACATCAGCCTGGGCGGTAACCGCCTGGGTGCGCTGCGTAAGAGCATTAACTTATTGACGACCATGGCGTTGGGAGGGCTCTGGCATGGGGCGGGACTCCAATTTTTATTCTGGGGTGTTGCTCACGGCGCATTGCTCGCGGGAGAGCATGCACTGAGAGACCGGATGCCCGCTGTCATTCGTCTTGTGCCCACCGCGTTGAAGACCGCCTTAACGCTCCTGATCGTGATGTTACTGTGGGTGCCTTTCAGGGCATCCAGCCTCGATCACACGTTGGCACTTTATACCGGTTTGTTGCAGTGGCCTGGGGCGGCACTGCCTTCATTAAGCGAATTATCTGTGCCCCTTCGATTAATGTCTTCGGCGGTCAGTTCCCCTGGGGTAGTCCTGATTTGGGCGGCGCTGGCCTTGGCGTTTGCGGGCGTGCGGCCCACCGCGTGGCGCTGGGCACTCGCGGCCACTGCCGGGCAACGCGGTGTGGTGGCGGGGATATTGCTTGCGATGGTACTGAAAACCCTTGCAGACAGACCTGATCAACCTTTTCTGTATTTTCAATTCTGAGTGCTGAAATGACAGACACCCCCAGCAGACAGCACCCCGAGCAGCCGCGCACTCTAGCTGCCGCGGGTCGGCAGCAGAATCCGTCGCGCAAAGATGCGTTGAAATTCCTGACGGCGCTCGCCTTTGGACTGACGCTGTGGTTGGCAGGCTGGTTGGTATTGATTGCAGGGCAGTTGGGCAAGGCACATCCGGATAACGTTTGGGTGGAGGAGGCCTATGCGTTAAAGCTGACCGCCGCAGAACGGCTGCGGGGCAGAGAAAAAGTGCTGCTGGTCGGGGGGTCAGCCACCATGTTTGGCGTGGACTCCGCGCAACTGGCCGAGCACCTCGGCAAACCGGTCGTAAACCTCGGTGTCAACGCCGGCTTGGGGACCTATGCGGTTCCTGAACTGGTTGATCATGTGCTGGAGCCGGGTGATCTCGTTGTGATGCCACTGGAATACCGGTTGTTGCTTTGGGATGGCGTACCGAGCTATGTCACGCTCTCCTGGGGGCTGGCGCATCCCGAAACGCTTTTGCACTGGAGCCCCAAGACACTGCTTTGGGGCCTCTGGAGTTT
>CAYQUE010000056.1:1718-9931 GCA_964420615.1 uncultured Alteromonadaceae bacterium
GGGGTGTTTGCCTGGTCGTGGTGCCGCCGCCTTTTCTGTATGTTGCCGATTACGCATCACCATCTTTTACGGCCTTCTTTGACGGCGTTCCTGATCGTGTTATGGCGCGCGGCGTGCCGTATCTGGGGCACCCCAGTGATGGTTTTTTTTCGGTAGAGGCGATGTTTGATACCAATTACCATCTTACCGCCGAGAGTAGGGCCGCCTTTACTGATAGGTTGGCGACGTCCTTGCGCTCGGGTGACCTGAATTGTCTTGCGCAGTATTCGCGCCAAGACACCCACTGAAAGCCGTCAAGGAAACCCCCCACCGATCATGCCGTTAATGCTGAAAGCGCTTTGGGAGTACCGGCAGTTCATTCTGTCGAGCGTAGTGCGTGAGTTTCAGGGGCGCTATCGCGCGTCATTGCTGGGCGCTTTCTGGACGGTCGCGCAACCCCTGACCTTGATGGTGATCTACACCGTGATCTTCGGCCAGCTGATGCAGGCAAGTCTGCCGGGCCATGATCAGACGCCCTTTGCTTTCAGCATTTATCTTTGCGCGGGTGTGATCTTTTGGGGCTTTCATGCGGAGGTGTTGACCCGCATGACGTCAGTTTTTGTGGATCAGTCGAACCTGATGAAAAAAACCGCGTTCCCAAGAGTCTGCTTGCCCGCCATCGTGACCGGCACCGCTCTCATCAACCTCGTCATCATTTTTTCGCTCTATCTTGTTTTTCTGGCGCTGATTGGGCACTGGCCCGGTGCTCCAATACTTGCCGTGATTCCGCTACTGATATTGCAGGCGCTGTTGGCACTGGGTTTGGGTTTGCTGCTGGGCACGCTGAATGTGTTTTTTCGCGACGTGGGCCAATTTGTAGCAGTAATACTGCAGTTTTGGTTCTGGTTGACGCCTATCGTTTACACCACCCACATTGTGCCCGATCAATTCTTGCGCTGGCTCCTGATCAATCCCATGCAGCCCGTCGTTGCCGGATATCAAACGATTTTTCTTGAGCGCTCGATGCCCGCGTTTGCGAGCCTGACCTTGCCGGTTTTGGTTGCATTGATCGCCCTACTGGCGGGCGTCTGGGTGTTCTGGCGCCATGCGGATGAGCTGGTGGACGAGCTCTGATGGCGGTGATTAGGGTTAATCAGGTGGGTAAGGCGTACAAGCGTTACCCCTCGCAGTGGGCGCGCGCCAGAGAATGGATCTTGCGTGTGCCCAGCCATGAAAAGCGCTGGGTTTTGCGAGACGTCACCTTCGAGGTGGCGGCTGGCACTGCGGTGGGTATTTTGGGTGCCAATGGCGCGGGCAAGAGCACGCTCCTGAAAATTATCTCGGGCGCTACCTCGCCGACTGAGGGCGGCGCTCTCGTGCAGGGACGGGTAGCCGCCCTGCTTGAGCTGGGCATGGGATTTCATCCGGAGTTCACTGGTAGGCAGAACGCGTTAATGGCAGGGCAATTGCTGGGCCTCGATGTGACCGAAGTGGAAGCGGCCATGCCCGAGGTGGAACGCTTTGCCGATATCGGTGACTTTATGGATCAGCCGCTGCGTACCTATTCCAGCGGCATGCAGATGCGCCTCGCGTTCAGTGTGGCCACGGCCGTTCGACCCGATGTGCTGATAATCGATGAGGCCCTGTCGGTCGGCGACGCCGCTTTTCAACGTAAGTGCTATCAGCGCATTGAGGCGTTTCGCGAAGAGGGCACGACCTTACTCTTCGTGAGTCATGACATCGAGGCAGTCAAGCGCCTCTGCGACGAGGCGGTCTTTCTGGCGCGCGGCAGGGTGGCGAGCCAGGGCCCGGTCAGGAAAGTGTGCGACGCTTACGAGCGGGCGCTGTTTGGCGGCGGTCGCGTATCGGTCTCATCCACGCCTGCGCCATCCGATGTTGCGGCCACATCGGGCCCGCGGCACAGGTTTGATCCCGCACTTGCGCCTTCCTGTGAGCAGCGTTATGGGAGCGGCGAGGCTGATATTGAGGCCTGTTGGCTCGAGGCGATGGACGGTGAGGCGATTAACGTGATCAGTGCGGGGCAGCGCCTGCGCTGGTGTTTTACCGTGCACTTTATTGAAGCGGTCATGGAACCGATATTTTCCATGATGCTCAAAACCCGAGATGGCGGAGCGGTTTTTGGCACCGACTCGGCTTTTTTGGGCCAATCTTACGGCGTGGTCGCGGCCGGGCAAAAATTGCAGGTGGTGTTTGAGATAGAGACGCATTTGGCGCCCGATCAGTATTTTCTGAATTGTGGCGTGCGACGGGAAGATCAGGGTGAGTCGGTCTTTATGAGCCGCCGAGTGGATGCCGCCATTTTGCAGGTGAGTGGCTCGGAAAAAAGTTCCGCGGCGGTCGGCCCCGCCGACCTGCGTGGCCAGCTTGCGGTGTCGACGATGGGTCAAAACGATGGCCCATAATCCTGTCTTTATCCATTCGTTATTCAGGGCAGGGAGCACTTACTTATTTTCGCGCCTGCGAAACTCCCCCGAACTCTATTGCTTTTATGAGTCCATGCACGAGTTGGTCGCATGGGCCAGCGAGGATGTGACGCGTCTCGACATAGAGAGCCGCGCTGAAAAAATGCAGCAGCTCAACCACCCCGTGCTGGATAAACCTTACTTCGAAGAGCTGAAAGCGGTCTGGCCTGCGTGGGAAAAAGCGCTGGCGCCAGAGACGGTGTATGGCGGTTATTTTGCCGAGACGCCCGACGCCGCAGGCGCGGGGTTTTTCTCGGCGCTCGGCGCGGCGTCACCCGGACAGCCGTTGTTTTCGGAGTGTCGCACCGCGGGGCGGATCCCGGCCCTAAAGCAGGGGGTGGGAGGCCACCATGTGTACCTCTGGCGTAACCCCTGGGATCAGTGGTGGTCGTATCAGGTTGATCCCTATTTCGATGCCGCGAGTCGGGTGATCGGCCATGCCGACCCGTTGCCCGAACCCTTGCGCGCGGTAAAAGCCGAATTTGCTATTGCTGTGGCACCGGTGAGTACTTTCTCTGAGGCGCGGGATTTTTATGATCTCAGGCCTTTGGATTTCGAGGCGAGTTATGCCTGGTTTTATGGTTTATGGCTTTACCTTCTCGACCTTGCCGGCGCCCACGCGGATTTACTCATCAGCATTGATTCACTCGGCAGGTCTGCCGCTCATACCGAGACTGTGACCTCGGTGTTGTCGGCTTGGGGGATTTCAGATCTCGATTTCTCTGACGCGTGCTCTCCTGTGTCCCAGTTTACCGCTTTGGAGGCAGAGGCCTTTGCACGCGTTGAGGCGCGTGTCCATGCGCTGTTTCAGGGCGCCGGGTGGGACGCATCACGTATCAGCGCGATAGATCGGTTGCGTGATGGGCATCGAGCCGATAACGCAGCGGATGCGCAGGCGGCCGCGTTGGCGGCGAGCTATCGACGGTCGCTGCTCGCTGTTCGCGCGCAGGGTGTTGCGCGCGCCGGTAAGTGGGCGGGGCTTTATGACTGGCAGGCCGAAACACTGGAAGAATCGAGGCGCGACATTGTTGCTCTGCACCGCGCGTTGGAGCACGACCGCAAAGTAGTGGCAGAACTGAAGAGAAGCCAAGAAGCGTTAGCCCGCGAGGGCGAGCGAGACGCGGCCGAGTTGGCGCTGGCGCAGATGTACATCGACCAGCTGACCGGCTCAGTTTCCTGGCGCCTGACGGCACCGCTTCGCACACTCGTTGACACGGTGTTTACACCGCTCAAGAAGATTGTTGAGCGCACCCCGGGTAGCGATTCGCTGGGCCTGCGGTTGGTCGACGGGCTCGCGCGTTTTCCTTTATTAATGCGCGTAGCAAATGCGATGTTAAGGCGGGCGCCAGCGCTTCGCCGCTGGCTAACGACTGTGCTCGGTGTCCCCGGCGTCGCCGAACTGCCTCGCCTCGATACAGACCCAGGCCAGCTTTCCCCTCGCGGTGTGGCGCTTTTTAACCAGCTGGCTAAAGAGCTTGAGATGCCTGAGCTTTCGAGCGCAGTAGCAGCTGACGATAGAGATCTCACGTGAGGCTCGTGTTTGATATTCAGAGCCTGCAGAGCGCGAGCCGGCTGCGCGGAATCGGTCGCTACACCTTGTCGCTGATCAGCGCCATTTTGGAGGAAGGGCCCGCCAATGAAATCGTGCTGCTGCTCAACGGCTCATTGGGGGATGCGGACGCGGTCATTGCAGACCTCAGGCCGCAACTGCCCGGCGTCGAATTTGCGGTGTGCCACCTGCCCGGGCCGACCGCCGCTTACGATCCTGCGCACGCGCGACGCGAGTCACTGGCGGAGTTAATTCGCGAGGCCTTTATTGCAGAGCTCAGGCCCGACCTGTTGCACGTCTTTTCGGTGCTGGAGGGCTATGAGGACAATGTGGTGGTGAGTATCGGCCGCTCCGTCGCGGCCTACCCGGTGACGGCGACCTTTTACGACTTGATCCCGTTGCTAAACCCCGAGGCGTATTTGCATGGCAACAAGGCGTTTAACACAGACTACGCGTCGCGGCTGACGCACCTGCGGCGCGCAGATGGTTTGTTGGCGATTTCGCACTTTGCCGCCGGTGAGGCCGCCGAGCACCTGGACTACGCTGAGGAGCACATTGGCGTGGCGACGCTCGGGCCGCTCCTGTCCAAACCGCGCGATGCGGGCCGAGAGGGCGACGCGCTCACGGCGCTGACGGCGGTAGATCTGGCGCCGGGATTTTTGCTGTATGTGGGGGGGTCGGACCCGCGCAAAAACTTGCCAAGGCTTGTAGAGGCCTGGTGCGCCTTGCCCGAGGCCCTGCAAAAAGAGCATCCCCTCGTGATGGCGGGCTCCATGCCGCGCCAGGACGTGTTGAACCTAAAAAGTATTGCCGCGACGAAGTCTGCAGTCACCGCCCAACTGCGATTTTTAGGGCAGATCAGCGACGCGCTGCTTGGGCATCTCTATACCGCTTGCGCGGCCTTTGTGTTCCCGTCTTGGCACGAGGGTTTTGGATTGCCAGCACTCGAGGCGATGGCCATGGGCGCGCCGGTGATCGCAGCCAACGCCTCAAGTTTGCCCGAGGTTGTGGGGCTTGAGGATGCTTTGTTTGACCCGTTTGATGTGGCTGACCTGACCGAGCGGCTTACCCGGGTGCTGACTGACCCCGCGTACGTGGCACGATTGCGCGCGCACGCACCGCAACAGGCCGCAAAGTTCAGCTGGCAAAACACCGCGCGCGACGCGCTGAACTTCTTTGAGCGTACCCATCAGCGAAAAGGCGGGGCGCCATCCCCGCAACCCAGCGAGGACGCTCAAGCCCGCTGGCGCGATGAATACCCTGAGCGATTGCGTAGGCTCATGGCGATGCTCGCCGTCGAAATCAGGGGTGAACCCATTGCAGGCAATCGTGTTGAGCTGATCTCTCAGGTGGCGGCAGCGATTGATCGTAACGAGCAACAGTTACAGCGGCTCGCATCGCGCGCCGGGGGGGCGGTGAGCCCCTGGCTGATAGAGGGGCCTTTTGACAGCAGTTACTCGCTGGCACTCCTTAATCGCGAGCTGGCGCGGGCGCTCGTCGCTGCCGGTATTGATGTGCGGCTTCATTCCACCGAGGGCCCGGGAGATTTTGATCCCGACCCCGCTTTTTTGGCGCAGAACCCGGATGTTGCTGCGCTCAAGATATCGGCCGACGCGGCACGGACACCGTTCCCGGTTGGCAGTCGACTGTTATACCCGCCGCGAGTGGACGATATCTGCGCAGACCTCGCCATGCTGCATTTGTATGGCTGGGAAGAGGGGGAACTCCCCCGGGCGTGGGTGCGGGATTTCAACGCACATCTTGGGGGTATCACTACCATGTCGCGCTATGTCAGCAAGGTGCTGATTGATAATGGTGTGACGGTGCCGCAGGCGGTGGCGGGGGTAGGTGTGGATCACTGGGAGCGGATAGCGCCCGATCCCGACTATGCGCTGCCGTTTAAAAAGTCTGGCTTTACGTTTTTACATGTCTCGTCGTGTTTTCCCCGAAAGGGCGTGGACGTGTTGCTGACCGCCTGGGGCGGGGCGTTTACCCGAGAGGACAATGTCACCCTCGTTATCAAGACCTTTCCCAATCCGCACAACACCGTGCGCGAGCAGTTGGAGGCCGCGCGGCGTGTGTTTCCAAATTATCCCGACGTGGTGCTGATCGAGACGGATCTCAGCGATGCGGAACTAAAGGCCTTGATGTGCGCCTGTGACGCCCTGGTGGCGCCCAGTCGCGGCGAGGGCTTTGGGTTGCCCATTGCCGAAGCGATGCTCGCGGGCCTGCCTGTCATCGCCACCGGGTATGGCGGCCACATGGATTTTTGTGATGGTGATAACGCCTGGCTGGTGGATTACACCTTTGCCCGGGCGCGCACGCATTTTGAGCAGTCTGATTCGATTTGGGTTGAGCCCGATGGCGAGGACCTTCGGCACCAGCTTGTTGCGGTGCATGAAGCAACAGAAGAGGAGCGTGTACGGCGCGCAGCCAAGGGGCGTGAGCGACTCCTGCGGGACTTTACCTGGGCGCGGGTTGGCCAGCGGGTAGTGGACTCGGCCAAGGCATGGAAGCAGCCACACGCTGAACAGAAATCAGCGCGCCGTATTGGCTGGGTGAGCAGCTGGAATACGCGGTGCGGCATCGCCGGCTACAGCGCGTATTTGCTGGCCCACTTTGAGGGTGAGGTGTCGATTTACGCGAGCCGTCGCACGCCCGAGGAGGAGTTGGATAAATGGCTGTTGCCTGAGGATGGACCGCAGGTCGCGCGCTGTTGGTCTTCCGGTTTTGGCGACGACCTCGCCGACTTGCGTGAAGCGTTGTTTGCCGACCTGCCCGAGGCAGTGGTGATTCAGTTCAACTATGGCTTCTTCGAGTTCCCCGCCTTGGCGCAGTTAATTCTGGACCTCAAGGCTGCGAGCGCGGTGGTGGTCGTGGTGTTCCACTCCACCTTTGATCCCCCCGAACTGCCTGATCGCCGTCTAAAGGTGTTGGCTGATGCCTTGAGGCAGAGTGACCGGCTGCTGGTACACAGCCCCAACGACCTCAATCGGTTGAAAGCCATTGGCCTGACTGACAACACGGCGCTGTTGCCTCACGGGGTTATGGAATTTGCGCAAGCGACCAAGCCGCAGCGGGGCCGGGATAACCCGCCGGCACAGGCACCTTTTCGCATGGCTTCCTTTGGCTTTTTATTACCCCACAAGGGGCTGGAACAATTATTGGACGCGGTGAGCATTTTGCGCCAGGGCGGGAGCAACGTGGTGCTGCATATGCTGAATGCAGAGTATCCAGCCGCGGTCTCCCGTGAGGCCATCGCAGACATTGCAGGCCGTATAAAGTCACTGGGGCTCGAGAGCGTGGTAACGCTGGACACGACTTACTACACCGATGAGGAGTGTCTGGAGCGGCTCGGGCGGGCAGACTTAATTGTGTTCCCCTATCAGTCAACTCAGGAGTCCTCGAGTGCGGCGGTGCGCCACGCGATCGCCAGCGCCGCGGCAGTAGCGGTAACGCCGCTGGACATTTTTGAGGATGTGGCGGGGGCGGTGATTGTGCTCCCCGGTGTCGCGCCCGAGGCGCTGGCTCAGGGCGTGCAGCGGGTGATGGCGTGGGATCCGGCTGCCTGGCAGGCATACAGGCAACGGGGCAATGACTGGCGCGGCGCTCATGCTCATGGGGTGATCGCCCGCAGGCTTGAGGGTCAGCTGAATGCGCTCTGCTCTGGCGCTAACGGGTGAAATCATGTGCGGCAGGTCGACGCAATAGCCGCTTTCAATCGGGAACTGCTCGGCATTGCGTTAAGGTTAAAAAAAAATCTTTTTTTTCTGGAAGAAAAAGTCAGGCTGCGCCGTCTCATAGTTAGCGACAATGTTGCGCCAGCGCGTCAGTTATCTGACGCATTTTCCTTTCTGTGCTGTATTTGTGCATCAAAGGAGCAAGCGTCGCGCGCTGGAGACGACAAAGGCCGGGAGTTGGCAACCTGAGAAAATGGTTAAAAGTTGTTAAATAGATTGCCGAGCAGCTATTTTATTTTGCTGAAATTAGTGGCAATCTTGGGGTTGATAGACGGTTTTACTTGAGCTAATGTCTCCCAAGCTACGGTAATTGCCCGCGGGATGTGAGTGTTGCGGGGGTTGCGGGCAGAAGGAATCGCTTGGGTAATCCAAAAAAGATTTAAACAAACTATATGGCCGATGAGGCATTTTTAGGAGTGATAGATGGCTACTTCATCTGAGATTCAAGTAACAGAAGCGTAT
>CAYQUE010000057.1:0-9620 GCA_964420615.1 uncultured Alteromonadaceae bacterium
CGAAGTGAAGGCGTTGATGCGTCACCCCATGGAAACGGGCATGCGTAAGGATCAGTCGGGCGAAGCTATCCCGGCACACTTTATTACCGAGGTAGCCGTTTTTCATGGTGAGCGGGCTGTAATGCAGGGTTACTGGGGCGCGGCAGTCTCGGCTAACCCGTTCTTGGGTGTGCGCTTTAAGGGCGGTGCAGCCGGTGATACTGTTAAGGTCACTTGGGTGGACAATCAGGGCGGCACGGGCGAGGGTGAAACGACTATCCGTTGATCTTTCGCCGCTGCGCCCAGGGGGCTGAAAATGATAAAAAAATGGGCTTGGCTGATCGGAATTCTCGCGATGCCAGTGCTCTCGGATGACGGAATTTTCGACGAATACCGTGATTTGATGGGCGATGATAACCCTGCCATTTTCGTCATTGATGAGGGCGAGGCGCTGTGGTTCGAGGCACAGGGCCCGCTTGACACATCGCTTGAGCGCTGTGATCTGGGATTGGGCCCAGGCGTGACAGCGGGTGCTTACGCCCGCTTCCCCCGTTACTTTGAAGATACAGACTCCGTCATGGATATTGAGTCGCGACTGCTGCACTGCATGCAAACGCTGCAGGGGCGTGAGCGCGCCGTTCTGCTGGCTAAGCCCTACTCGTTGCGCGGCGATTTGGGCACCGAGTTGGAGGCGCTGGTGACCTGGCTTGCGGCCGAATCTGAAGGTGCCGTCATTGCGCCGGAGCAGGCACACCCGGCGGAACGGGAAATGTACGCGCTGGGCGAAGAAATCTTTTTTTATCGGGCGGGGCCGCATGACTTTTCTTGTGCGACCTGCCATGAGCAGTCCAACATGCGGATCCGCTTGCAGGCGCTGCCGAATCTGACCAATCACGATGCCGCCGCGGAAGCGTTCGGTAGTTGGCCCGCCTATCGCATCTCCGAAGGTTTGGTCAGAACCATGGGTTGGCGTCTTCAGGACTGTTTCCGTCAGCAACGCTGGCCCGGTTTGCGACTGGGTTCTGATGTGAGCGTGGCACTGCAGACCTACATGGCGGTGAATGCCGCTGGGGGTGTGATGACAGCACCGGGACTAAAGCGATGAGACCTCTATTTAAAACGATTGTTTTGCTGCTGGGCGCAGGGACGCTGTCAACGGGTGTCGTTTCATCGGAGCGACTCGATGCGGCGCTGGCGGGCTCCTTTGTCGATAACGGACAGGCGACGCTGGACCGATTAGAGCAGGATCCGGTTCAGCAGGCGTGTAATCAATCGCGGTCGACGCCGCCTGACCCGGCAATAGCTTCCAATTTGCGTCAGGAAAGACTCGACGCGGTCGTGTTTCCCCTTGATGGAGAGTTTCTCGGTGATTGGCAACGCGGTGCTGAGGTTGCAGACAATGGGCGCGGTTTGCAGTCCAGCGATGATCCCGAGCAACCGAATGGCGGCAACTGTTATGCCTGCCACCAATTGGCACCTGATGAGGTGGCCTACGGTACCTTGGGACCCTCGCTGACCGGCTACGGAGCGCGCGGGCAGTCCGAACCAATGTTGCGCTACACCTGGACCAAGTTATGGGATACCCATGCCTATAACTTGTGCTCACACATGCCGCGATTCGGCGCACAGGGGATTCTGACCGAGCAGCAGCTCAAGGACATCATGGCGTTTTTGCTCGATCCGGCATCACCGGTCAATCAAGATTTGTAAGTCGGCGGGGCGCTCACATGAACAGGCGGGAATTTCATAAGCTGCTAGCGCTTGGGGCGGCCGCCGGACTGGCGTTACCGTTATCTCTTCGCGCGCAGAAGTCGACCGGCGACGCGTACCACGTGCCCCGAGTGGGGAATGTTCACCTGATGCACATCACTGATGTGCACGCGCAGCTGCTACCCATTCACTATCGCGAACCCTCGGTGAATATTGGCTTGCATGACGCGCGTAATCGTCCACCGCATTTGGTGGGTGAGTCATTTTTGCAACGATTCAACATACCGTCGGGGTCTAGCGCCGCTCACGCGATGACTTATCTCGACTACGTTGCCGCGGCAGAGCAATTTGGCAAAGTGGGCGGTTTTGCGCACCTCGCCACGCTTATTCAGCGTCTCCGCGCCGACCGACCTGGCGCACTGTTGCTCGATGGCGGTGATCTTTGGCAGGGATCAGCGACTGCCTTGTGGACTCAGGGGCAAGACATGGTTGCGGCGAGCAAATTACTCGGCGTCGATGTGATGACCGGTCACTGGGAGTTCACTTTGGGTAGCGACCGTGTGATGGAGATACTCGACAATGATCTCGAGGGCCACATCGATTTTGTAGCCCATAACGTGAAGGATATGGATTTCGGCGACCCGGTCTTTGCCAGTCACACGCTAAGAGAGATCAATGGGGTGCCGGTCGCAATTATCGGTCAAGCATTTCCGTATACCCCGATCGCGAATCCCTCGCACTTTACTGCGGGCTGGACGTTTGGCATTCAGGAGCGCGAGCTACAAGATAAGGTCGACGAGGTCCGAGCCGCCGGTGCGCAAGTGGTGGTGCTCCTATCGCATAACGGTGCCGACACTGACATCAAACTGGCCTCCAGAGTCAGTGGCATAGACGCCATCCTGGGTGGTCACACCCACGATGCGATACCCGAGGCGCTCGAAGTCCCTAATCCCGGCGGCTCAACGCTGGTAACTAATGCGGGTTCAAACGGAAAGTTTGTGGGTGTGCTGGACTTTGACGTGCGCGAGGGCAAGATTCGTGACTGGTCTTACCAATTGTTGCCCGTATTTGCGGATCTCCTGCCGCCCGATGCCGCGATGGCAGAGCTCATAGCAGACATCCGTGCGCCCTTTGCAGCGCAATTGGCTGAGCCCCTCGCGCAAACGGATGAGCTCCTGTATCGCCGCGGCAATTTTAACGGCAGCTTTGATCAACTGATTTGCGATGCCTTGATGGCAGAGCTCGACGCTCCTGTGTCGTTGTCTCCCGGCTTTCGCTGGGGGACAACCCTACTGCCTGGTTCGGTGGTCACCATGGAGGATCTGATGGCTCAGGTGGCCATCACCTACCCCTCGGTTACCCTCACAGAAATGAGCGGCGAGTTTCTGAAACGCGTGTTGGAGGACGTTGCCGATAACTTGTTCCATCCGGACCCCTATTACCAGCAAGGGGGAGATATGGTGCGGGTTGGGGGGCTCTCCTACGATCTCGCACCAATGGCCGCTGCCGGGTCGCGAATTTCCAATATGACACTCAACGGCAAGCCGATTGAGGCGAATAAGTCCTATAAGGTCGCGGGATGGGCGTCCATGCAACAGCAAGACGGCGAGCCGATCTGGGATGTCGTGGCGCGCTGGCTCCGTAGCGAAGGGAAAGTCGGCGAAGTGAAACTCAACCAACCGGCTTTATCGGGTCTGGCCGATAACCAGGGTATCGCCTGACGTTTCATTGCGCGGTATGAGGCCTATTACGATCATGCAATCAGCGCCGGCGGGTGCGCCCGCGTGGGTGAGCGCGTGCATGAAGTCGGTGCAAAAGTGGGCCGATCTCCACGGCTACGAGTACCGCCTCTGTGGCGATGAACTGTTTAATACGGTCTCTCCCGCTTTGCGTGAAAAGCTCGCCGGTCGCACACCGATACTGGCTGACCTCGCGCGTCTTGACTGGCTGACGTCTGTGTTATCCGAGAGCGACGGGCTGGCTGTGTGGGTCGATGCGGACACGGTCGTCCTCGACGCCCTCTGGCAATTACCTCATGACAGCGATACTTTTTTCGGTGAGGAATGTTGGGTGCAACGCGATGAAGAATCGCGCTGGCGGGCCTATGTGTCGCCGCACAATGCGCTCATGGGGTTCACTGCTGCCTCGCCCGTTTTACCCTTCTTGCAGTATCTTTCGGAGTCCATCATTGATCGGGCCGATGCGCAGTTTATTGCGCCACAAATGATCGGTCCAAAGCTACTAAAAGCGCTGCACAGCCTCGCCGATTTCCGACTTTTACCCGAGGCGGGCGCGTTGAGTCCGGGGCTGCTCGCCGAGTGGGTCGGTGTGCATGGAGACGCTATGACCTGTTATGAACGGGCGCAGCGGAGGTCGTTGGCTATGGCTAACCTTTGCAGCTCTTTGGCTTCGACAGACGCTCACCGCGAGAATATTGAGCGGTTTCTGGATCGCGTACTCAACGCTTAGCGAGACGATTGCACGCCGTTTTCCGCCAGAGACTCTGTGGGCTCGTCTTTCCCTGTGAAAAAAGCCAGCCAATCTTCCAGGATGACGTAGAGGGCGGGAATCAAAATCAGGGTGACGATGGTTGCGAAGATCACGCCGAAGCCCAAAGAGACTGCCATCGGGACGAACGGCGCGGTATCGAAATCTCTCGTGACCATCAGTGGCATCAAGCCCACAAAGGTAGTGATCGATGTCAGAAAAATGGGCCTAAAGCGTGATGCGCCAGAGTCCAATACGGCGTCGTGTAGATCCATGCCGTGTAGTCGCCGATTTCGGTTAATAAAATCGACCAGAACCAGGCTCGAGTTAATCACCACGCCCGCCAATGCCACCATGCCGAGGAGCGAAAAAAATACTAAGTCATAGGCCATGATCAGGTGGCCTAGGATTGCCCCGATAAAACCAAAGGGGATACTCGCCATCACAACCAGAGGCTGCAGGTAGGATTTGAGTGGGATCGCCAGCAGCGCGTAGATGATCATCAGCGCAATCAGGCTGGTGCTCAGCAATCCACTCAGTGCTGCCGCTCGCTCCTCCGCTTCACCCGCCTGGGTAATGGTGATGCCGGGATGCTGCGCCATGATCTCGGGTATTTTTTCCTCAAAGAGAATCCCCAGCACCGTCTCCGGCGCGGCGACACTGCGGTTCGCTGTTCCCACCACGTTGACCCTGCGCTGACCATCGGTGCGTTGAATCGCCGCGTTGCCGGTTGTTTCTACGAGCTTGGCAACCGATAGCGCCGGCACTTCGGTGCCATCGGGCAAGCGAATGCGCATGCTCTCCAGAGCGTCGATGCTTTTTCTGTCTGCCTCAGGGAAGCGCACCATAATTCGAACATCGTCTCGGCCTCTTTGCACCCGTTGCGCCTCGCGCCCATAAAACGCGTCCCTGACCTGATTGCCCAGATCTGCCTGCGTCAAACCCAATGTTTCGGCGGCCGGGAGAATCTCTAAAGTCAGTTCACGTTTGCCTGACCGGTAGCTATTGTTGATGTCATAGACGCTGTCGAAGCCGTGCAGCACTTCGTCCAGCGCCAACGCGGCCTGCCCAAGCGCATCCATATCGCGCCCGCGGAGTTCGAGATCAATATCTGGCCCCAGAGATACCGCATTAGCGGAAAAGCTCAGCTCGAGGGCGTCTGGGATGGGTGGCGTCAGTTCACGCCACAGATTGGCGATTTCGGTCGGCGTTTTGCCGTTGCGCTCGCGGTAGGGGACGAGATTCAGTGAGACCTCGGCGATATGGCTCCCGGTTTCACCGATCATCACCATGGCGCCCGAGGTGATATTAATACCAATAGAGGAAAGTTCATTTTCGAACGCGGTTTCACCCGCAGATAATTCGGCGTCGACCTGTTCGCGGACTCGTTCAGCTGCGCGCTGCAGTTCGGTGAGGACGCGTTTGGTACCCGCAAGGGGGTAGCCCTCGGGCATCACAACCCGCGCGATGACATTGTTGCCTGCGACGGAAGGAAAAAACTGAAAAACGAGGCGCCCGCTTGCCAGCGTTGCAGCCATGATCATCATCATCCCGAGCGCGACCGACAGGACGACATAGCGGTAGTGAATAGACCATTCGACAGCGGCTTTGTAGCGTGTGGCGGAGAACGCCTCGAGCGCACCCGACAGCTTCTCCTGCAGTGTCTCCCAGCGCTTGCCGATATTACTTTTGCCCCGCTCGCGTCTTCGGTGCGACAAGTGCGATGGCAGAATTAATTGTGATTCGATAATGCTGAAGATCAGGCACAGCACTACCGTCCAGCCAATTGAGAGGAAGAACTGGCCGAGATTGCTGTTGACGCTGAGCATGGGCAGAAAGGCTGCGATGGTAGTGAGAACGCCAAAAAATACAGGCACGGCCACCTCGCTGGTCCCGGCGATTGCCGCCGCTCGACTATCGAGACCTTGTTGCTCTTTCGTATAAATACGCTCGCCAACCACGATGGCGTCATCGACCACCACGCCGAGTGACAGCAAGAGGCCCATGAGAGACAAGGTGCTGAGGCTCAAATCCATGCTGGGAAACCAGGCGAGGGCGCCGAAAATAGCGACAGGGATGCCAGCGCTGACCCACAGCGCCAATCTGACTCGCAGGAACAGAGACAGGCTCAGGATGACCAGCAGCAAGCCACTCCCGGCGCTGTCGAGAATCGCGCTGAGTCGGCCGATGAGTTCGTTGGCCTCGTTGTTCCAAATAGTGAGGTGCAGGCCCTCGGGCAGAGAACGCTCTTTGGCCTCGACGTACTCCAGCACGCTGCTGGAGATCTCTAGCGCGTTATCGTTACCGACGCGCCATATCTGGATGAGCATGGTCGGCTCGCCGTTGAGCTCCGCGTACTGGTCAATCTCCTCAAAGCCATCAACGATCGTTGCGACATCTTTGAGGAGTAGCCGGGAGCCATCGGGGCGACTGGCGACAACAATATTGCTCAGTTCATCGCCGCTGTAGCGCTGACCGGTGCTGCGAAGGCGAATTTCTCCGCCATCGGTGCGCACTGAGCCGCCCGGGATATCGATGCTGCTTCGGCGAATCGCTTCGGCGATGCGGGAAATTGTCAGACCGTAACGTCTCAGCGTCGATTCAGATACTTCAACGGATATTTCGTCGGGTCGCAGATAAAGGGTTTCTATTAGGCTGACCGCCGGTAGTTCAAGCAGATCGCGCCGAATCTCCTCGACGAGAAACTTCAGCGACTTCTCGTCGGTATCGCCGTGCAACGCCAGCTGTATGACCAGCGATTGCATGGTGAGTTGAGACACAATCGGGCGCTCAGTGTTTGCGGGGAAGGTTGAAATGGCGTTCACCTGCGCCTTGACGTCGTCGAGCGCCTTAGAGAGGTCCGCGTCGCGATCCACTTCAATCATCACGCTGCAGCGACCTTCAGCTGCCGTCGTGCGAATTTTCTCGATACCCTCGATCCCCGAAATCGACTCCTCGATACGCGTGCACACTCCGGATTCAACCTCGGCCGGTGCCGCCCCGAGGTAGGGCACCGTCACTGTGACAATCGGCGTCTCGATGTTGGGGAACTCTTCCTTGCGCACATCCTTAAGACTCAGTAGCCCGGATGCCACGAGGATGAACATCAGTAGATTTGCGGCGACAGGGTTGTCGACAAACCAGGCGATCAGTTTTGGCATTGAATCTTCGCCTAATCGACTACAACGACAGGCATGCCTTCAACCACAAACTGCAGTGGCGATACATTGACCTTATCGCCGGCTGACAAACCGTCCGTGATCAGCACGCTATCGTCGGTAACCCTGAGAATTGAGACTTGCCGAAAGTGCAAGGTGTTGGCCTCGTCGATGACTAGCACAGCGTCGTTATTGCGCAGCGCAGATCGTGGCAGCGTGACGACGTCGTCAACCCAGCGCCCCGTGATGGTAGCGTCGACGAATAAACCCACGGGGAGCTGCGTGCCTTCGGCATTGATTGTGTCAGTGACTTCCACGACCAGAAAGATAAAGCGGCTGCGCTCGTCAATACTGGCTTCGGTACGGGCCAGTTTGCCGATCCAAGTTTGCTTGCGGCCAGCGTACTCGGCTGACAAAGTCACCGGGATATCTGCGCTGTCAGCGAGTACCCCGGTTTGAGTCAATGCTTCGTCAAGGAACGCGAGTTGCGCGTCGGGCAGTGGGAGCTTGACCTCCATCGCGTCGGTGGCAAAGATGGTGGTGACGATCGCTCCTTTTTGCAGGAACTGACCACGGTCGACCGATTCAGCGCGCACACGGCCATCGTAAGGTGCCCGGATTTCTGTTCTCGCAAGATCGAGCTGTGCGCGTTCTAGCATCGCTTCCGCGGCCAATAGCGCCGCATCGGCGCCTTCAAGCCCTCGCCGGGTGAGCTGAAGCTCTGCAATGCTCGCAAGATCTTTTTCGTACAGCGCGCTGATCCGTTGCGCTTCAGCCGCAGCGTACTCTTGGTCGGCGCGCGCCTGACGGGACTGCGCCTCTGCGCTCTTCAGGGCGACCTGGTAATCTCGTTGATCGAGCTGGACCAGTAACTCCCCAGCGGCGAACTGTCCGCCGACACGAAGATCGTCGGCCAACCACATCACCTCGCCCGCTACTTGAGCCACCAACTTGGTTTCTGCCCGGGGATATACGGTTCCCTGGCTGCGCACAAAAAGCTGTTGTGTGGTGGGTTGTGCGGTCAACATCCGCACGCTGACCGGGGAGGGCATTTTCTCCGAATTCGCGATTTCCGGAGGTGTGCTTAATAGCAACCCCGTGATCACCACTGCGAGCGCTAGCGCGCCTAGCGACAGTCGGGCACTGCGTTTTTCTGGTAACAGTGACTTGAGTGAGGTCGCTTTATCGCTCATCCGGGGGGCTCGTGTAATTCTTGAGTTGGTACCGACGTGGGGCGCCAAGTTTACCTTATGCGCGCCTGCCAAGTCTTTCGTGTGAGATATTCGAAACCTGTGTCATCTCGAAGGGAGGGAGGTCTAAGCGAGACGCGTTCCGTTCTTTATCGGTGTATCGGGTGCGATCAAGACCACGGACCCGTCGTCTTGTGGGAATCCGGTCACCAGACATTGAGATTGCAAGGGCCCTATTTGTTTAGGCGGGAAATTGACTACCGCCACGACCTGTCGACCCACTAAGGCGTCGGGTTGATAAAGGTGGGTGATTTGGGCGCTCGACTTGAGTATCCCGAGGTCCTCGCCAAAATCGACGTGCAAGATATAAGCAGGTTTGCGCGCTTCGGCGAAAACTTCCGCTGATATCACCGTGCCCACGCGCAGATCCACTCGCATGAAATCGTCCCAGTCGATGGTCTCCAAAATACGTTCCTTAGTGATGGCGGCCAGCGACTAGTTAACCACAGGGCGCGCTTTGCTTGGTTACAGGAAGATGATCCGCACTGGGCAAACATGCGATACCTGTTTCGTAAAGTATCGCCGCGAATTAAATCGCTTCGCTTGGCAACGTGTGCAACGGGTCCGATGGGTTCCCGCAACCCATCGGATTTTAGCGATTTACCCCTGCTGTGCTAACGTTTCCAAGACTAAGACGGAGGAGAGAATCGATGACTCGGACGATGACCATAATGATGGGTTTGCTTTGTGCGCTCGCCGCGGTGGGCGTATCGATCCGCGCCCACGCCGATGACGCTACCCTGCGCGTGTCCATCGCGGGGGGCGCTTTTAACAGTAAGTTCAAATTTTGGGACGCGAGTGAGGGCTGTCCCAGCTACAACGATATTCCGGGTGCAAAGCACTTTCTAGGTGGTGTGAGGGCGTCCGACAAGGGTACGGGTAAAAAGCTTGCTGTGGGTCAGCCTGTGCATGTCTTCATGTTTAGGCCCAAGGATACCCCAGGCATATCGGCCGCAGGGGGGCAAACGGAAATTCGCCGACGCGCGCTGCAGGTGGTGCTCGGTGGCGACGCCACGCTTCGCTATACCGGTTTTGA
>CAYQUE010000058.1:0-5792 GCA_964420615.1 uncultured Alteromonadaceae bacterium
TTCTACGAGCATTTCTTTGCCGGTGGTTTTGGCTCGGTGCGGGGTTACGAGACCAATACGCTAGGCCCCAGGAGCACGCCGCCAAGCGTTTATTCAGCCAATACGGCTGTAACCGGTATTGACGAAAACGGCAGGCCGACTGAATTTGGAGGGCCGGATGGCCGTGGGTATGGCTACAGCATTGACCCCACCACGGGGAAAATCCCCGTGCAGCAGTTTTATAACGAGCCCGACCCCTTCGGTGGCAATGTGTTGATTGAAGGCAGTGCGGAAGTGCTCTTCCCAATGCCGTTTATCAAAGATCGTAGCTCGCTGAGATCCGCCTTGTTCTTCGACGTGGGTAACGTTTTCAATACAAATTGCCGTGAAAATCAGGTGAATTGTTTTGGTATTGATGCGGGCGAATTACGTTACTCTGTCGGCATTGGCGTGACGTGGCTCTCAGGCTTTGGTCCTCTAACCTTCAGCTTGGCGAAACCCCTCAATGCCAGTCCGATTGATGAAAGGGAAGTCTTCCAGTTCACGCTGGGTCGCGGCTTCTGACAGCTAGAAAAATGGAGATCGTTTGATGAATGCAAGAGTGTGGCTGGTAGGTCTGTTGGTTGCGGTTCTACCGTCGATTGTTTTGGCTCAGGGTCGTATTGCTGTGGTCAATTTGGAGCAGGCGATCCTGCAGACTGACATCGCACAGCAGCGGATGCAGGAATTCGAGAGCAACGAGGACTTTGCTTCAGACAAGGCGCAGTTTGATACCTTGCGCGCGGATCTCGATAAGTTGGTCAAGGATTTTCAGCGTGATCAGGCGGCCATGAGCGAAGAAGATCAGGTGGCGGCACGCCAGAAGATGGCCAGCAAGCAGTCTGATCTTGAATACGTGGCTAAAAAGCTACAGACCTTGCAGACTCAGAACGCGCAGCGTGTGATGCAGGAACTCGCTCCGCAGGCACAGGAAGTGTTGCGCGATATCATCGAGACCGACCAGATTGGGTTGTTGTTGCAGCAGCAAGCGGTATTGCACGCTGACCTGGGCTACAACATCACCGCCAAGGTCTCTGACAAGATGAACCAATTGGGCGCGGAGTAAGCGACCATGCCAGCGCTAGGGGAGCTTGCAGCTGCTCTGGAGCTGGAGTTTCGCGGTGACCCTGAGCGTCAGATTGAGGCGCTGGCGTCCATCGATTCAGCAACGCAAGATCAGCTGAGTTTTATTTCTGAAAAAAAGCACCTGCCGCGTCTTGAAAAGGCAGCGGCGGGCGCGGTAATTCTGCATCCGGACTGGGCGGATAAATGGGATGGGTGTGCGTTGTTCAGCACGACCCCCTACATTGCCTACGCTCGGGCGACGCACCTATTTGACAACCACCCAAGACCTAGCGGGCGCATTCATGCGCAAGCCACGGTGGCTGAGGGTGTGCGTTTGGGAGAGGGCGTTACCGTCGACCCGCAGGCCTGTATCGAGGCCGGGGCCGTGCTGGGGGATCGGGTGTGGATAGGCGCCGGGGCATACGTGGGTCACGGTGCACAGATTGGCGACGACACGGTGGTCAAACCGGGCGCGGTGATTTGCCATGCGGTGCGCATCGGTGCTCGCTGCACAATACATCCCAACGCGACGATTGGCGCAGATGGTTTTGGTTACGCCGCCAGCGCCGATGGTTGGGTGAAAATCGAACAGCTCGCGACGGTCGTTATTGGTGACGATGTTGAGATTGGCGCGCTGTCGGCGGTGGATCGCGGAGCGTTGGATGACACCATCATCGAGGATGGCGTGATCATCGACAATATGGTGCAAATCGGACATGGCGCCCGAGTGGGCCAGCGTACGGCCATTGCCTCGCAAGCCGGTATTTCCGGGAGCACCGCCATCGGTGCGCGATGTGTGATCGCCGGCCAAGTCGGTATGGCAGGACATTTAGTGATCGCGGATGATGTCCATATCGGTGGTCAGGGGAGAGTGGCCAGCTCGGTTACGGAACCGGGGCACTATTCATCTGGCACGCCGATCCAGCCGCTGCGGTCATGGTTACGCAGTGCGTCGAGATTCACACAGCTCGATCAGATGGCGCGCCGAATCGCACAGTTGGAAAAGGCCGCTGGTCTCGGAGAACAAGAGGAGGAAAGTGCGTGACACTCGATATTGAAGAGATTCGCAATCGATTGCCCCATCGCTATCCGTTCCTGCTCGTCGACCGCGTGGTATCGGTTGTCCCTGGCGAGAAGATCGAAGCCTACAAGAACCTGACGATTAATGAGCCTTTCTTCGATGGGCATTTCCCCGGACACCCCGTTTTCCCCGGTGTCCTGCTGCTCGAGGCGATGGCGCAGGCGGCGGGAATTCTGGGCTTTGTTACCATGGATAAAACGCCTGCTGACGGGTCTATTTATTACTTTGTCGGCGCCGACGATCTGCGTTTCAAGCGTCCCTGCGTCCCCGGCGATCAGGTGATGCTCTACGCCAGCATCGTCAGTGAGCGCCGCGGTATCTGGAAGTTTAACGTTGAGGCCCGCGTCGATAGTGAGCTCGCTGCGTCCGGGACGATTCTCTGCGCCAATCGCTGACCCGTGATTCATTCGACTGCCATTGTTGATCCCGCTGCGCGGATCCATGATTCCGTCGAGATCGGCCCATGGACATTGATCGGGCCCGACGTCGAGATCGGCGAGGGTTGCATCATTGAGTCGCATGTCGTTATCAAGGGCCCGACACGTATCGGCGCGAGAAATCATATCTATCAGTTTTCAACCGTGGGTGAAGCTACGCCGGACCTGAAGTATCGCAACGAGCCGACGGAGCTCCACATTGGTGACGACAACGTAATTCGCGAGAATGTCACCATTCACCGCGGCACCGTCCAAGATCGCTCATTGACCGCGATTGGCGACAGAAATTTGTTGATGGCCTATGTCCATGTAGGGCACGACAGTATCGTGGGTAACGACACGATTCTGGTCAATAACACTGCGCTCGCGGGTCACGTCGTGGTCGGTGATTGGGCCATTTTGTCGGGTTACACACTGGTACATCAGTTCTGCAAGATTGGCGCGCACAGCTTCAGTGGTATGGGCACTTCAATTGGCAAAGATGTGCCCGCTTTCGTGACGGTTGCTGGCAGCCCTGCCGAAGCCAAAACTATCAATACCGAGGGACTGCGCCGTCGCGGCTTTGACAGTGGTGAGATCGCAGCGATCAGGCGCGCTTTCAAGATCCTCTATCGACAGGGTCTCACACTGGAAGTCGCCATGGAGCGTTTGCAGGGGATGGTGATTGAAACACCCAGCATTCAGATTTTGATTGATTCTCTGACGCAATCTCAGCGAGGCATCGTCCGGTAGTGACCGATAGCACGCATCGTCTGGGCATCTGCGCGGGTGAGGCGTCGGGGGACATTCTGGCCGGTGCCATGTTGCGATGTTGGCGGCAGCGCCTTGGCCCGCTCTCACTCAGTGGTATCGGAGGCGAGCGGATGCAGGCAGAGGGGCTCCAGTCGCTCTATCCCATTGATCGGCTCTCGGTCATGGGCCTCGTGGAGCCGATCAAAAGATTGCCCGAGCTCTTGCGGATCCGTCGAGACCTGATTTGCCAGCAACTTCAGCAGCCCCCGCAGCTCTTTGTCGGTGTCGATAGCCCTGACTTCAATTTACCGGTCGCGAGGCGACTGAAGCGGGCGGGTATCCCGACCGCTCATTTAGTCAGCCCTTCTGTCTGGGCTTGGCGGCAGGGGCGTATCCGCAGCATTCGCGAGTCGGTGGATAAAATGCTGTGTCTCTTGCCTTTCGAGGTTGAGGTCTATCACCGGGCGGGGATCGACGCCGTGTGTGTCGGTCACCCGCTGGCGGATGACCTGAACGCGATGCCCGCCGCGGACGTGCTACGCAATGCGCTGGCATTACCGGCAGATCGGCCACTGGTTGCGGTGTTGCCAGGCAGTCGAGAGGCCGAGGTGCGTCATTTGCTGCCCGTATTCGTCGACACTCTGCATCAGTTACAAAGACATGACGCTAGCTTGCACTTTGTCGTACCCGCGGCAAACGAGGCGCGTTACCACCAGATCACTGCGGTACTCCAGGACTCCGGACTCTCATTCACTATCACGCGTGGGCAGGGTCGCGAAGTGATGCGCGCCAGCGATGCGGTGCTGATTGCCTCAGGCACCGCAACACTGGAGGCCATGTTGCTGGGTAAGCCTATGGTCATTGCGTATCGGATGAGCGCGATCTCTTGGCAGATTATGTCGCGGATGGCACGCACCCCTTTCGTCGGGCTACCGAATATTTTGGCGGGCGAGGCAGTAGTACCCGAGCTGCTACAGGGCGCCGCTACACCAGAGCGCCTTGCTCAGGCGATGCTGGAGATATTGGGCCCTCAGGGAGAGGTTCAGTCGGCCCGATTCGCAGAACTCGCGGGGCAAATTGGCGGAGATTTCGCGCAGCGCAGTGTGGCGGCGCTTGAGCCGTTGCTTGCGAGGGCATAGCGCGCCCTCCATGGAAACACCCGACTTATTCGCCAGCACTCAAGGGTATCTGATCGCGGGAGTTGACGAGGTGGGGCGAGGCCCGTTGGCGGGAGACGTCGTCGCCGCCGCGGTGATTCTCCCTGAGCACCCGCCGGAGGGGCTGACGGACTCAAAAGCGCTCAGTGAGTCCCGCCGAAATCATTTGGCCGCACAGATTCGAGAACAGGCAGTGAGCTGGTCATTGGGGCGCGCTTCCGTGGCGGAAATCGACGAACTCAATATTCTTCAGGCCTCGTTGCTGGCGATGCGACGTGCGGTGGACGGGCTGTCTATGCGGCCTGATCTGGTCTTGGTAGACGGTAACCGATTACCCCTTTGGTCCTATGAGGCGCGCGCCATCGTTAAGGGCGACCTCACCGAACCGGCGATCAGTGCGGCATCGATTTTGGCGAAGGTGACCCGCGACGAGGAAATGACGCGACTCGACGCGCAGTATCCGGGTTACGGTCTCGCCGCGCACAAAGGCTACCCCACCAAGGCGCATCTTGAGGCACTGCGTCGTTTGGGGGTGACCCCCATCCATCGTCGCAGCTTTGGCCCGGTGAAACGCTTGCTGGCAGGCCCCGAGGTGGGATAGCGTGACGTAATGACCTCTTTTGTTCACCTGCGGCTCCATACCGAGTACTCCCTGATCGATGGCTTATTGCGTGTTCGGCCCTTGATGGCGCGGATCGCCGAGCTGGGTATGCCCGCCGTAGCCGTAACGGACCACCATAATTTTTTTGGGTTGGTAAAGGCCTACAAGGCGGCCTCCGAGCTTGGCATCAAACTCATCATTGGCGCCGACCTGCATGTGATCGACCCGCTGGATGAAGACCGCCACCATGAGCTGTGTTTGCTCGCACAGAACGAGACGGGTTATCAGAACCTCATGTTGCTCTTGTCGCAGTCCTACCAGCAAGGGCAGCGGCTCGGCCGTCCGCGCGTGATGCTCGAATGGATACAGGAACGGGCAGATGGGCTCATAGCACTGTCGGGCGGGCGCAATGGAGATATTGGGCAGGCGCTTTTGCATGGTCGTGAGGCAGATGCACAGTCGGCATTAACGCGCTGGTGTGAATGGTTCCCCGATCGCTTTTACATCGAGCTGCAGCGCACCGGTCGCGCTGAGGAGGAGGATTACCTGCACGCCGCGGTTGCCTTGGCTGACGCCTATCAATGCCCGGTAGTCGCTACGAACGATGTTCGTTTTCTCAAGGCTGAGGAGTTTGAGGCGCACGAGGCCCGCGTGTGTATTGGTGATGGGCGCACCTTGGATGATCCGCGCCGCCTGCGCGC
>CAYQUE010000058.1:5892-9251 GCA_964420615.1 uncultured Alteromonadaceae bacterium
CACGATCAACCAGATGGGGTTTCCAGGGTATTTCCTGGTGGTGATGGACTTTATTCGCTGGGCCAAAGAGCAGGGGATACCGGTGGGGCCCGGTCGAGGCTCGGGTGCGGGGTCATTGGTTGCCTACGCATTGGGTATTACAGATCTGGATCCGATCGAATACGACCTGCTGTTTGAGCGTTTCTTGAATCCTGATCGCGTCTCCATGCCCGACTTTGACGTCGATTTTTGTATGGAGCGCCGCGATGAGGTGATCGACTACGTGGCGCGAACCTACGGCCGGCAGGCGGTATCCCAAATCATTACCTTTGGCACTATGGCGGCCAAGGCCGTGGTCCGGGACGTCGCAAGAGTGCAGGGAAAGCCCTACGGTTTGGCTGACCGTATGTCAAAGCTGATTCCTTTTGAGGTCGGCATGACGCTGGCCAAGGCGATTGAGCAGGAAGATCAGCTGGTGCAGCTTCTGGAAGAGGACGCCTCCGCCCAGGAGATCTGGGACATGGCGGTGCAGTTAGAGGGCGTCACCCGGAATGCCGGCAAGCATGCGGGGGGTGTTGTGATCGCGCCCTCTGAGTTGACCGATTTTTCACCGATATACTGTGACGAAGGGGGGGGTGGGGTCGTCACCCAGTACGACAAGAACGACGTTGAGGAAGCGGGGCTGGTTAAGTTCGACTTCCTCGGTCTGCGCACCCTCACCATTATCCAGTGGGCGATTGAGATGGTGGACGCTCGCGGTGACGCCCCCCTCGATATCGATCGTATTCCGCTCAATGACCCCGAGGTATTTCGCTTGCTACAAGCGGGTGATACCACGGCGGTTTTTCAGCTGGAAAGTCGCGGCATGAAAGAGCTTATTAAGAATCTGCGGCCCGACTGCTTCGAAGACATTATCGCGTTAGTAGCGTTATTTCGTCCCGGCCCGCTGCAATCTGGGATGGTCGAAAACTTCATTAATCGCAAACACGGTCGCGAGCAAATCGCTTATCCCGATGCTCAATATCAGCACGAGTGGTTGAAGCCGATATTGCAGCCCACCTACGGCATTATTTTGTATCAGGAGCAGGTGATGCAGATTGCTCAGGTGCTGGCCGGCTATACGCTCGGTGGCGCTGACCTTCTGCGCCGTGCGATGGGTAAAAAGAAGCCCGAGGAGATGGCGGAGCAGCGGAGCGTTTTTGAGGAGGGCGCCGCAGCGCTGGGGATTGATCCGACGCTCGCGATCAAAATTTTTGACCTGGTAGAAAAATTCGCGGGTTATGGCTTTAACAAGTCGCACTCCGCCGCCTACGCGTTGGTCTCCTACCAAACTGCCTGGTTAAAAACGCATCATCCGGCTGAGTTCATGGCCGCGGTGATGAGCTCCGATATCGACAACACCGATAAGCTACTGACATTCCGCGATGAAGCCAGGCGGATGGGCCTGCAGGTGCTGCCGCCTTCGATTCAGGAGGGTCGGTACGCGTTTTCGGTGAACGATCAGGGGCAAATCCGCTACGGCCTTGGGGCGATCAAGGGACTTGGCGAGGGCCCCATCGCCAATTTACTAGAGGCGCGTAAGGGCGGCTTATTCACCAGTCTGTTTGATTTGTGTGCGCGGACCGACCCACGAAAAATTAACCGTCGAGCGCTTGAGGCCTTGATCAAAAGTGGTGCGCTGGATGAGTTGGGTGTCGAGCGGTGGATCATGCTGTCCTCGTTGGATGATGCTATTCGCGCGGCAGAGCAGGTGGCGAGCAATACCGCTGCCGGCATGCAGGATTTATTTGGCGAAGTGATCGCCAGTGGCGATTCGACCGACGATCCCTATCAGGAGCATCGTCAAGCGCGCCCGTGGACGCTGATGGAATTGCTCAATGCTGAAAAAGAGAGCTTGGGTAGCTTTTTAAGCGGGCACCCAATGGAGGCCTGCGAGACAGAAATCAGAAAGTTCGCACCTCGGCGGATTCGTGAACTGCAGGCCAACAATCAGGCCGTGGTCGCGGGATTGATTCTCGACTTGCGCACCATAAAGACCCAGCGCGGTCCGATGGCGGTGCTGACCCTAGACGATGGCTCGGGGCAGATCGAGGCGACTGTCTATAACGACGTTTTTACTGAGCATCGTGATCTGCTGCAAAAAGATCGCATCGTATTGCTAGAAGGCCGCCTGCAAGTCGACGACTTTAACGGCGGGCTGGCAATGCGAACCAAGTCTGCTCGGTCGCTTGAGGAGGCGCGTAAGGCGAAGGTGTCACAGCTGCGGCTGCGGATTCCGAGTCATCGAGTCGACGACAAGTTCAGCACGTTGCTGGCCAATACGCTCAGGCCCGCGGTTGGCGGCCAATGTCCCGTTGTGATGGAGTATGAGCAACCCATGGGCTCGGTCGCCGTGCGGCTTGGCGGTGCGTGGCAGGTGCACCCCAGCGATGCACTATTGGATGAATTGCGTATTGCGGTGGGCAACGATGCCGCTGATTGGGTGTATGAAACATAGCCTGCTCGCGGTACTTCTGTTTTGTGTGACGGCGTGCGGCGCATCACCTCCCCCATGCTCTGACAGTGACATGTCGTTCTCTGCTCCTAGCGCTGGGTGTCTCGTCGTGGATGCACGTGGCGTGCTATTGGTGAGAGACTGGCAGGGCCGGCTGGCGCTACCCGGCGGCAGCGTGGCGCGAGGGGAGACAGCGCGTTGCGCCGCTCAGAGGGAAGTGTTTGAGGAGACTAGCCTGGTCGTGAAGGCTGGCGCGCTGGCGGAACGGTTCGATAACGGGTTTCATCTATTTTGGTGCGACGGGCCGTTAGGCGGGAAGCCCGCAGTACAGAGACCCCTCGAAGTGAAAGAAGCCGGATGGTGGCATCCGTATGCGATTCCCGAGACAGATTGGCGCTATCCAGGCCAAGGCCAGCAGATTATCGCGCTGTTGCAGGCGCCTGCAGATAACGCCGATTTGTGAGCCCAAACCCGTATGCTTGCTGTGGTATCTGAACGCAGCCTATGAATTCATACAGAGATAGGAGCCTGACATGAGCAATGATGCGATTGAAGCCGCAGTGTTTCGCCGACTGGTGGCGCATCTGGACAGTCGTAAGGATGTTCAGAATATCGATTTGATGAATCTGGCGGGGTTCTGTCGCAATTGTTTGTCTAAATGGTACGCCGAAGCGTCTGGAAAGGCGGGCGTGGAGCTGGACAAAGATGCGGCGCGAGAAATTATATACGGTATGCCCTATGACGAGTGGAAGACACGCTATCAGCTCGAGGCAACACCCGAGCAACAGGCGGCATTCGCCGCGCAGCAAGCAGGTTCATCGGGCGAGTAAATTGAGCACCGTCTCCAGCGATACCACATCGGCATATTTGGCGTTCATGTCATAGA
>CAYQUE010000059.1:0-4741 GCA_964420615.1 uncultured Alteromonadaceae bacterium
ACGTTGGCTCCCTCTCCCAGACGGTTGGGGAAATTCCGCGTCGAGGTCGACAGCACGGTTGATTCGGGTGCCACTCTGGCTTGGTTCCCCATGCAGAGTGAGCAGCCCGGCATCTCCGTTCTGGCGCCGGCGCGTCCGAAGATCGCGTAGTAGCCTTCTTCCATCAACTGATGTTCATCCATTCTGGTGGGCGGGCATATCCACATGCGCGTCGATACGGGTTTGCCGTGTGCCTGTAGCAGCTCCCCAGCCGCGCGAAAATGTCCAATATTGGTCATACAGCTGCCAATGAAGACCTCGTCTACTCGGTCACCTTGCACATCAGATAGCAGCCTCGCGTCGTCCGGATCGTTGGGGGCGCAGACGATTGGCTGATTAATCTGCGCCAGGTCGATCTCGATGATTGCGGTGTATTCGGCGTCAGCGTCGGCGCTCAGCAGCTCGGGCTGCTCGAGCCAAGCCTCCATGTTGCGCGCTCGGCGCTCGAGCGTTCGGGGATCACCGTAGCCCTCGGCGATCATGGCGCGGAGCAACACAATATTGGAGCGCAAATATTCCGCTATGGTGTCTTGGCCGAGTTTGATTGTGCAGCCCGCTGCCGAGCGCTCTGCAGACGCGTCTGAGAGCTCGAAAGCCTGCTCTACCGTGAGGGACTCCAAACCTTCAATCTCAAGAATCCGCCCTGAGAATATGTTTTTCTTGCCTTTTTTCTCGACTGTGAGCAGCCCTTGCTGGATGGCGTAGTAAGGAATGGCATGAACAAGATCGCGCAGGGTCACGCCAGGCTGCATCTCTCCTTTGAAGCGAACCAAAACCGACTCTGGCATATCCAGTGGCATGACGCCCGTTGCGGCTGCAAACGCCACCAGGCCAGAGCCCGCGGGAAAGGAAATGCCGATGGGGAAGCGTGTATGGGAGTCGCCGCCGGTTCCAACCGTGTCGGGGAGCAACATGCGGTTCAGCCAACTGTGGATGATGCCATCCCCCGGTCTGAGTGATACGCCGCCGCGCGTCATGATGAAGTCGGGTAGCGTGTGTTGCGTTTGAATGTCAACCGGCTTTGGATAGGCGGCCGTGTGACAGAAGGACTGCATGGTCAAGTCCGCACTGAATCCGAGACAGGCAAGATCTTGCAGCTCGTCGCGTGTCATAGGCCCGGTTGTGTCCTGAGACCCTACAGTCGTCATTCTCGGCTCGCAGTAGGTGCCGGGGCGGATACCCTCGACGCCACAGGCCCGGCCCACCATTTTTTGCGCCAGGGTAAATCCTTTGCCGGTGTCGGAGGGCTGCTCTGGTTTGCGAAACAGATCACTCTCACCCAGTGACAGCGCTTCTCTCGCCTTGGCAGTAAGCCCTCGACCAATGATTAGATTGATGCGCCCGCCTGCTCGCACTTCGTCGAGGAGCACGTCGGACCGCAGCGAGAATTCAGACAGGACGTCACCTGATTCCGATAGAATTTTGCCGTCATAGGGGCGAATTTCAATGATATCCCCCATTTGCAATTGCTCCACCGGCGCCTCAAAAACCAGTGCGCCAGCATCCTCCATGGTGTTGTAAAAAATCGGCGCGATCTTCCCGCCAATGCAAACGCCGCCGGCACGCTTGTTGGGAATGC
Organism: uncultured Alteromonadaceae bacterium; assembly: GCA_964420615.1. GTDB lineage: Bacteria > Pseudomonadota > Gammaproteobacteria > Pseudomonadales > Halieaceae > Luminiphilus. Next base: position 1,619 of record CAYQUE010000059.1, read on the forward strand.
CCGGCGTGTCCTCGCCGAAATACCACAGCACAGAGTTGGTGGCTGATTTTCTCGAGGAGCCGGTGCCCACCACGTCGCCAACAAATGCGACTGGCAAGCCTTTGGATTTGATGGCATCGATCTGCGCCAGCGGGCCTGTTTTCCCCGGCTCGTCCGGCTCGAGGCCCTCTCGCTGCATTTTGAACATGGCTAGCGCATGAAGTGGAATGTCTGGCCGTGACCACGCGTCGGGCGCGGGCGACAAGTCATCGGTGTTGGTTTCCCCGGGTACTTTGAAAACGACCATTTTGAGAGACGTGGGTACTTCCGGGCGCCTGGTAAACCATTCCCCTTCAGCCCAACTCTCAAGCACCGCGCGCGCGTTCGCGGAGCCTTGTTGGGCGCGGTCGGCAACGTCATGAAAAGCGTCAAACATTAGCAGTGTCTGCTTGAGCTCTCGAGCCGCGCTTTCTCCAAGCGTCTCGTCGTCTAGCAGCTCGATTAATGTTCCTATGTTATAGCCGCCGTGCATGTCCCCGAGAAGCCTGATGGCGTGCTCACGGTCGATGAGGGGGCACTGGCTCTCTCCCTTGGCGATGGCCGACAGGAACCCTGCCTTGACGTAGGCGGCTTCATCAACCCCCGGCGGGACCCGATGTGTCAGCAGTTCAAGGAGCAACGCCTCCTCGCCAGACGGTGGCGCCATGAGCAGTTCTGTCAGTGCTGCTACTTGCTCTGGCGAGAGCGGCGCAGGAGGGATGTTTTGCGCGGCGCGATCGGCGACATGTTGACGATAGGCTTCCAGCATGGCGATTTGGTCCTCGGATAGGGGTCTCTGGGGCGGGCGGAGTATAGCCCGACGGGGGCTCTGAGAGGTACGGATGCGGCAAAATAACCCCCATTCACCGCGGCGATGCGCGGTGCGTCTGAGGTCTTCGGCGAGCAACCTGCTAGACTGTCTTCATCCCGGAGGTCCTGTGTCCCATCTCGCACCTATTAAAACGCCCTGTATCGGTGTCTGTTCCACCGGTATCGGAGACGTCGTGTGTCGAGGTTGTAAGCGCTTCGCTCACGAGGTGATTGACTGGAATGGCTATTCGCAGGAGCAGAAACGCGTCGTTGACAGGCGTCTCGCGGATTTTTTGGCGATGTGTGTGGCCAATAAGCTGGTTATCACGGACCAGAAGCTTCTGTCTTGGCAACTCGAGGTGCAGAAAATTCGTTTTCAGCCGCACCATGACCCCTATTGCCATTTGTTTGCGTTATTAAAAGCGGGTGCCACTCAAATAACCGATACCCAACAGTTCGGATTTCAGATCCTGCCGGCTTATCGAGACCAATCCTTGCTTGCGCTTCGCAATGCAATTGATGAGGAATTCTGGGTGCTGTCTACAGCGCATCATGACCGGTATATCGCGACGGGCGATTTGTTTGCTGCTGAGACTAGCGAGTGCGCGACAGGAGGCCCTACATAATGGTCGGTACGGATTTATCGCGTATAGAGGCCTTCCTTTTATGCCCAACGCCGCGGGAGTGGATTGATTTCGCAAGCCAGCCCGAGCAAGAAGCCGTTTTGCTCGCTGATCACGCAAATTGTGAAAAAAAGGCGGCGGCAACGGCCTTGGCGCTCATGCACCGATACTCTGGGCGCGTGAGTTTGTTGCAGAAAATGTCGCGATTGGCGAGGGAGGAGTTACGCCACTTTGAGCAGGTGCTCAAAGTCATCGCCGATCGTGGATTGTCCTACGAGACTGTCAGTGCGTCACGCTACGCACAAGGACTTCATGCGAACATCAGGCGAACCGAGCCCGGGCGTTTAGTCGACACTCTGGTCGTCGGCGCATTGATCGAAGCGCGCTCGTGCGAGCGCTTTGCCAAGCTTGCCCCTCGTTTAGACGCGCAATTGGCGGAATTTTATGGCTCTCTACTGAAGAGCGAGGCGCGGCACTTCGAGGACTATTTGAGGCTGGCCGAGCAGTACTCAAACGGGACTGAGGTCGACGCGCGGTTGAATTATTTCCGAGACGTGGAGGGCGCGTTGATTGAAAGTCCGGACACCGATTTCCGGTTCCACAGCGGTACGCCCAGCCTAGTCGCCTAACCGATCGCGAAATTTTCGAGGGTCAAGTTTGCGCCGCTTTCGCGCAGTAGCCAGCCGCAATCTCGCGTCCAGTCGCCTAGCACAATGCGTTCAGCCTCGCCGAGTGGGTGTCGAGCAGGGCGGTGTGTGTGTCCGTGAATCATCAGTCGGCTGTTAGCCGCTGACATTGCCGCCGCAACGGCGGATTGATTGACATCCATGATGTCTTCGGCTTTATTGCTCGCGGCGTCGATGCTCATGGCCCTGAGCTGCTGGGCAAGCTCGCGTCGCTCATCGAGAGACTTGGCCATCATGTCATGCTGCCATTGGGGTGAATGTGCCAGTAGCCTGAACTGCTGATAGTCAACATCATCTGTGCACAGGGTATCTCCGTGTAATAGCAACGCCGGTTGTCCGGCGACATCGATGACTGTCTCATCAGCGAGGAGGGTTGCGCCGGTATCGCGGGCGAACTGGGCGCCCAGCATGAAATCTCGATTGCCGGGCGTGATCAGTACCTCGCGCCCGGATTGTGATAGCCGCCGTAGCGCCTCTCGTATCCGGTCTGCGAGGGGTGAGTCGTCATCGTCACCTACCCAAGCCTCAAACAAGTCGCCAAGTATGACCAGCGATTCCATCGCCGTCTCAGTTTCAAGCAACCGATGCAGCGCTTCCTCAATGGAGGGGGCTTGCTCGCTGAGGTGCAGGTCGCTGATGAAAAGTCGATGCAAGAAACAGGGCCCCTGCGTTGGCGGTATTACAGCCGCGCTCTATGGATTAATGACAATCACGCTCTCAATGATAATTGGCTCGACAGGTACATCCTGATGGCCCGCGTGATTCCCGGTTTTTACACAGCGAATCTTATCGAGTACGTCTTCTCCCTCGGTTACCTTGCCGAAAACCGCATAGCCCCAGCCCTGCATGTTTTCGCCGGTGTGATTGAGAAAGTCATTATCCTGCACGTTGATGAAAAATTGGGCAGTCGCCGAGTGGGGATCTTGGGTGCGCGCCATCGCAATACTCCCGCGATTATTCTTTAGCCCGTTATTGGCTTCATTTTC
>CAYQUE010000059.1:4841-9039 GCA_964420615.1 uncultured Alteromonadaceae bacterium
AATGGGAAAGCGCGCATCCTACTAGAGTTGGGGATGGGTTGCGATCCCGAATCCTCACTATTGGACAAAGTGTCAGTGCCACTGCGGTAGCCCAATTGTTATAGTACGCGCCTCGCTTTTTTGGGGTTCAGTATGTCCTCAGACGTACGCAGTAATTTTTTGCGCACTCAGATACAGGCCGATCTTGATTCGGGCAAGGTGGGGGCGCTTGTGACGCGATTCCCGCCGGAGCCAAACGGGTATCTGCACATTGGCCACGCTAAATCGATTACCGTCAACTTCGGTCTCGCCGAACAGTTTGGTGGGCGGTGTCATCTCCGATTTGACGACACCAACCCGGAGAAAGAGAGCCAAGAATATATTGACTCAATTCAGGAGGATGTCCGCTGGCTGGGGTATCAATGGTCGGGGGAAGTGCGGTTCGCGTCTTCTTATTTCCAGCAGCTGTTTGACTGGGCGCTGCTTCTCATCGAGCAAGGTGTGGCCTACGTATGTGACCTTTCAGCTGATGAGGCACGAGCGTATCGGGGCACGCTAACCGAGGCGGGTCAAGAGAGCCCCTATCGAGCGCGGTCAATCGACGAAAACAGGGATCTGTTTTTGCGAATGCGAGCGGGCGAATTTGCCAACGGGGAGCGGGTACTGCGCGCCAAGATCGATATGGCTTCGCCCAATATCAATCTGCGGGACCCGATCCTGTACCGAATCCGGCACGCCGAACACCATCAGACGGGAAATGCGTGGCCAATTTATCCGACCTATGACTATGCGCACGGACAGGAGGATGCCATTGAGGGCATAACGCATTCGATATGCACGCTCGAATTTGAGGATCATCGACCGTTATACGAGTGGTTTCTGGCGCATCTGCCAGTGGTTTCAGTGCCACGGCAAATCGAGTTCGCGCGACTTAACACCAGTTATACCATCACGAGTAAGCGGAAGTTAAAGCAATTGGTTGACGATGGCGTGGTTGCGGGCTGGGACGATCCTCGGATGCCCACTATCGCAGGGTTGCGGCGGAGGGGTTATCCGCCCGCAGCGATCCGCCATTTTTGTGAGGAGGTCGGCACTTCACGATCTGACAGTATCGTTGACGTCGCCATGCTCGAAAGCGCGGTACGCGACGAGCTGAATCGTACGGCCCCTCGTGCGATGTGCGTCATGAACCCGCTACGCTTAACGCTGACCGGCCTAAATCAGGTGCTAGGCCTGTCATTGGCAAATCACCCTGCTGACGCGGCTTTCGGTTTCCGCGACGTAGAAATGGGTGCGGAGTTGCTTATCGATAAGGATGATTTTCGGGAAAGCGCCAACAAGCAGTATAAGCGGCTTGTGCTGGGCAAGCGCGTTCGCCTGCGTGGTTCGATAGTCATTGAGGCCGAGCGCGCGGAAACCAACGACGCGGGTGAGGTTGTGCAGGTATTTGCGCGTTGTATTACTGCGGTGCCAGGTGAAGATCCAGAAGACGGCATCAAACCCAAAGGCGTTATCCACTGGGTGTCCGCAGATCGCGCCGTGCCCGCCACTGTGCGTTTATACGATCGATTATTCAGTGTGGCTGATCCGGCGCGCGCAGAAGATTTTTTGTCGGTGGTCAACCCAACGAGTTTGCGGGTGGTCGAGGGCGCGATGGTGGAGCCGGCACTGGTCGACGCGCTTCCTGAGCAAGTCTTTCAGTTTGAGCGAGAGGGCTACTTTGTGGCGGATCGTTTCGATCATTCGCCGGGGGCGCCGGTATTCAACTTGACCATTGGCCTCAGGGATACGTGGAGCGCGGCGGGTGGCTGAGCTCAGGTTATTTAATACGATGAGCGGGCAGAAAGAGGTGTTTGTGCCCGGAGATCCGCAAAGGGTCACCCTGTATGTCTGTGGCCCCACGGTCTATAACTATGCGCACATTGGTAACGCGCGACCCGTCGTGGTGTTTGATTGCTTGTATCGGCTGCTGAGTGAGCGTTACGCGTCGGTCGCTTACGCCCGCAACATCACGGATATCGATGACAAAATCATTCAGGCCGCTCAGGAGCGTAATACCGATATTGATGCGGTGAGTCAGGAGTTCACTATAAAGTATCGTGAGGATATGCAGGCGCTTAACGCGTTAAATCCCTCGCTAGAGCCGCTCGCGACGCAGCATATCCCGGACATGATTGCCTTGACCGAAAAGCTAATCGCTAAGGGTCACGCCTATATTTCCGAGGGGCATGCACTATTTGCTGTCGATTCTATGCCCGGCTACGGTGGGCTTAGCGGCCGCCGGCTTGAAGACATGTTAGCCGGTGCGCGCGTAGAGGTCGCAGATTACAAGCGGCATCCGGGTGACTTTGTGCTCTGGAAGCCATCGAAAGTGTCGGAGCCCGGATGGGACAGTCCATGGGGCAGGGGGAGGCCTGGATGGCACCTCGAGTGCTCCGCGATGATTAAGGCGCATCTCGGCGATTCGATTGATATCCATGGCGGTGGCCGGGACTTGATATTTCCCCATCATGAGAACGAGAGAGCGCAGAGTTGCTGTGCCCATGGTGGCGAATTTGTTCGCTACTGGATGCACAACGCCTATGTGGATCTTGATGGGGAAAAAATGTCCAAGTCTCTGGGCAATGTGCGCACGGTCCGTGAGTTGAGAAGCGAGTATCCGGGGGAGGTGTTGAGGTTTGCTTTGTTGGCCGCTCACTATCGCTCCCCCCTCAATTTTTCTGGTGCTGCTCTGGAGAGCGCTAGGGCAACGCTCGATGCTTTTTATGGAGCGCTTCGCCCCCATGGTGCCGTAGAGCCAGACAAGATGTCGGCCAGCGAGACGCCGGTATACGAGGCGCTGCTGGATGACCTGAATACGCCACAGGCGATCGCTGCCTTGCACGCGGCGACGAGTGCGCTGAATAAGGCGGAGACGCTTGAGCAGAAGGCCAGGGCGAAAGCCGAGCTCCTGGTGGGCGGACAGCTGATGGGGATTCTCGGAAACGACCCAGAGGCTTGGTTCACTCAAGGTAGCAACGATGGGGGCCTGACCAGCGAAGCCATCGAAGCGCTGATAGCAGAGCGCCTCTCGGCGCGCGCCGAGAAAAATTTCGCGCGAGCAGATGAAATCAGAGAGCAGCTCGAGGTTGAGGGCATCTTGCTGGAAGATGCCGGGGGATCGACACAGTGGCGTCGGCGCAGCTGAAGACTATCCCAGCGCCTTTTCTCCAGACTGGACCGTCTGCTGAATCAGCGTGTTGATTGTCATCGGCCCCACTCCGCCGGGAACGGGCGTGTAGGCGCTGGCCCGATCAAGCAGCGGGCCCAGTTCGATATCGCCGACGCCCCCGGGATGATATCCCGCGTCAACGACAATCGCACCGTCTTTGATCCAGTCCGCCCGGATAAACTCGGGCCGACCGACCGCGCCCACGACGAGATCTGCCTGGCGAATCAGGGTCTCCAGATTTCGAGTCCGAGAGTGACAAATGGTTACGGTGGCGTTGGCCTCTAACAACATCATTGCCATGGGCTTGCCCAAAATCGGGCTGCGACCCACCACAACGGCATGCAGCCCCTCGAGCGCCATGTCGTAGTGATGGAGTAACCGCATGATGCCTTGGGGTGTGGCGCAGCCATAGGCGGCTTCGCCCATTGCCATGCGCCCAAAGCCCAAACACGTTACCCCGTCGACGTCTTTGTCGAGTGCGATCATGTCGAAGCAGGCGCGCTCATCAATTTGCGACGGGACGGGGTGTTGCAAAAGAATACCGTGGACGTCTGGATTCAGGTTGAGCTGCTCGATTTCGCGGAGTAGGTCGTTCGTTTTCGTGGAGGCGGGGAGCTCTATAGCGAGGGATTCCATGCCGACGCGACGGCATGCATTGCCTTTCATTTTTACGTAGGTTGCGGAGGCGGGGTCATCTCCCACCAATATCGTAGCGAGCACCGGCGTTCTGCCGCCCGACTGGGCCTTTAGGCGGCTGACGCGTTCGCTGAGCTCCGCCTCGGTGAGTTGTGCGACGAGCTTGCCGTCTAAAACCATTGCCGACATGTTTTCTTCCCCCGAAAAGCCCGCGATTTTTCCAGAGTTTATCCTTTGGCGAAACCTTTTCCCGCCAGATTGCCCAATATTCGCAATCCCGTTACACTGCGCGCCGCGCGGGGGCTGAACCCTCCGTAATCGGGGTGTAGCGCAGTCTGGTAGCGCGCCTGCTTTGGGAGCAGGATGTCGGGG
>CAYQUE010000060.1:0-8707 GCA_964420615.1 uncultured Alteromonadaceae bacterium
CAAACATGCACATGATGCTGGGCACAATGCCGCTAATTTTTCGCAATGCGGTAAACGCGTCAGCGTAACCATCAAGCCCCCCGACGCCTGCAGGGATGTAGGCACCCGCGGAGTCATTGAGCCCTACCAGGGGAATACGGCGCTTCGCGGCGAGCTCGAACAGCCGCGCGAGCTTTTTGCCGTTGGTCGCATCCATGGATCCAGCCCGGACGGTAAAGTCATGCCCGTAAACCGCAACGTCTCGCCCATCGACCGTAATCACCGCCGTTACCAGTGATGCGCCATCTAAATTCGGGCCCCAATTCTGATACAGGACATGCGGCTCATCGTCCGCCAAGTAGCGGATGCGCTCCCAAGCCGTCATGCGGTCCTTGAGGTGCTGGCGACGCCGACTGGCCGTGCCGGCAGCAAGATAGGGTTTCTGGCGGAGTGTCTCTCCCCTTTTCAGCGTTTCTTCGTAACGCCCGCCGTCCGCATCATTAGACTTCGTCGCGGCAAACGGGTTATCAAGGGACACCACAGCCGGCTGGGATTTGACGGCCTCGTCAGTACCATTTTTCATGGATGAACTCTCAGGTTAGAACCGGGACACAAACCGCCACGCAGGGCCCGCCGCGGCTGAGCTATCGGCATCGCTGTGCAGAAGGCGAGACATTACTTATCCTTACCCATCGATGTCAATTTTGTCCCTACTTTAACTAGGGTTATTTATGCCTCTCGCTGGCGAATCCATCACTTTGCCGTTCAGTCGCTGCCTAGAAGATTGGGGAAATGCATTCGCCCACCTACCGGGCTTTGTCTATCTCGATAGCGGCTGTAATACGCCCGACGCGGAACGCGAATTGGTCACCGCACTTCCAACCCGCTGCTATCAGTTGCGGGATTATTCGGGTTCGGCCACGGATTGGATGACCGCCATAGAGAAGGATCTGGCGGCTGCGCAATTACCGGCGAGCGACGGGCGATTCAATGGCGCGGCGGTGGTCGGTTGCCTTGAATATGACGCAACCGCAGATGCGCTGAGGGGAGACACTACGAATCAGCGACAGTCTGTCGCCAGGCTCTATCACTGGGGCCTGATGACTGAGCTGGAAACGCGACAGACAACCCTGCAGTTTCATCCGGACTGCCCTGCAGTCACGCGAGAGCACATCAAAGCGATCGTTGAGAATAACAACCGGGAACCTCAAGCATCAACAGCGTTCGGCCTGTCTCGCCCCTTTGAACCCTGTATTTCCCGAGATCAATATCGCAGCGCGATCGGCCGTATTCACGAATACATACTGGCCGGGGATTGTTACCAGGTAAACTTCGCGCAACGATTTGAGGCCGCCGCCTATGGTGACCCGTGGCACGCCTATCGGGTAGCACGTCAGCGCCTAGCCGGAGGATTTTCTGGCTTTCTTCGCGCGGCGCAGGATGAAGCGATCCTCTCGCTATCCCCTGAACGCTTTTTGCAAGTTAAGGATGGTGTCGTGATAAGCCAGCCTATTAAGGGGACCGCGCCGCGACATGAGGACCCTGAGGCGGATCGGGCCGCCGCAGCCACCCTTATGGCCTCAGTCAAGGATCGAGCAGAAAATGTCATGATTACAGATCTGCTGCGAAACGACATCGGTCAGTTCTGTGTGCCCGGTTCGGTCCGCGTGACGGAACTTTGCGGCCTGTACAGTTTCAGCAACGTGCATCATTTGATCAGTACCGTTGAGGGGAGGCTCGCCGACAACATAAGCGCTGGGCAAGTCATGGTCGCTACCTCCCCCGGCGGGTCCATAACCGGCGCGCCGAAAAAGCGCGCCGTGGAGATCATTAAAGAGCTGGAGAGCCACCCGCGGCGAGCCTATTGTGGCTCGCTGTTTATCATGCTCGGTAACAACTCCCTGCAGAGTAGCATCGCTATCAGGACACTGGAAATGCGCGGCGAGCGCCTTTACTGCTGGGGTGGTGGCGGCATCACGGCCAGCTCCGATTGGGCAGCGGAATATCAGGAAACGCTAGACAAAGTCGGCCCGATCATGCGGCTACTCGAACAAACGTCTTAGTGCTCAGGAAGCTCGATACCCTCGTAAAGCGCCACACGCTCGGATAGTTTCGCCCTAGAAAGCGCCTCTTGTACCAGATCCCTGCCGAGATGAGGCGCAAGCTCATGAATGAAGTCGTGCATAAATCCTCGGAGGAAAGTGCCCTTTCGAAACCCGAGGCTGCTAACAGAACTCGCAAAGAGATGCGACGCATCGACCTTAACCAGATCCTGATCCAGCTTCTCGTCGTAGGCCATTCCTGCGATGAGCCCTACTCCCAGACCCAGACGCACGTATGTCTTGATGACGTCTGAGTCGACCGCAGTAAAGACCACCCGAGGCACTAAGCCGCGATCCTGAAAGGCCTCATCTAGCTTCGATCGGCCAGTAAATCCCGCGGTATAGGTCACGATAGGGTGTTCGGCTATCGCTTCTAACGAGCAGTGCTCGAGCTGGGCCAGCGGATGGTCCCGCGGCACGACCACACACCGATTCCAGCGGTAGCACGGCAGCGTAATAAGACTGGCAAACTGATTCAGTGCCTCGGTAGCAATGACGAAATCGACTTCGCCATCTGCTGCCATCTGGGCCACCTGAGGAGGTGTACCCTGCTTCATAACCAAGGATACATCGGGGTACTTGGCCATGAATCGCTGAATGACCTCTGGCAGCACGTAACGGGCTTGCGTGTGCGTAGTGGCAATGGAAAGCGTCCCAGATGTTTCGTCTGAAAACTCCTGCGCGACACGCTTAATCGAGTCGGCTTTTCGCAGAATCTCGCTGGCGAGATCAAGAATGACCTCGCCAGCCGGTGTAATGTGAGTCAGGTGCTTACCACTGCGCGCGAAAATTTCGACCCCGAGCTCGTCCTCTAGCAAGCGGATCTGCTTACTAATACCCGGTTGCGAGGTGAACAAACTCTGCGCGGTGGCCGAAACATTAAGGTCGTGATGGGCGACTTCCCAAATATACCGGAGCTGCTGAAGTTTCACGTGATCGACTCAATATTCGCGGGCAATGCTCGAGAAGTTACTCCCCTTCTCGAGGAAGCGCCACTCTTTGGTAATAAAATTTTTATTTCTTATGCAAAAATTCACTCGGCATTTGCGACACCGTGCGGCACATGTCCGGTGGGAATATGCCCTGCCGCGTCGTCGCAATGCACTCGCTGGTCATCAAAAAACACGTCAGCGCGGTAAGCCTTCAAAAACTCGGTCTTGGTCAGACCACCCAGAAAAATCGACTCATCGATGCGAATATCCCAGGCGCGAAGCGTTCTGATCACGCGCTCGTGCGCGGGTGCAGAGCGCGCGGTGACCAATGCGGTTCGAATGGGTGACTGCTCGGCCGGCAACGCCTGCTGTAGCCGCTGCAGCGACGCCAAAAATTTTTTAAACGGCCCTCCCGTCAGCGGCTGCTTGCGCGCCGCATGCTCACTGGCTGCGAACGCCACCAGGCCTTCGGTTTTGTAAACGCGCTCTGCCTCGTCGGAGAAGAGCACGGCGTCACCGTCAAACGCAAAGCGGAGCTGCCCATCGTCGTTTTGACTTGCCGCCCTCGATACCAATGTCGCGGCGGCGACGCCATTATCAAGCGCAACACGCACATCACTCCCCTCTGCAGAGAGAAACAGTTGGCAACCAAAGGCGTCAATATAGCGCCACGGCGCCTCGCCTCCGCAAAAAGCAGCGCGCGTAATGCCGAGTCCGTAGTGCTGAATCGAATTAAACACGCGCAGCCCGGTGTCGGCGCTATTGCGCGACAATAAAATAACCTCGATCCCTAGCGAGTCCGGCAAGCACGCGTTAAGGGCTAGGAGCTTTTTGACCATGGGGAACGCCTGCCCCGGCTCCAGCACCTCATCCTCCATGTCGATCTGATAGCTGGAGTACGCCTGTAATCCCTGCTCTTCATAAATCCGGTGCGCAGCGTCCAAATCGAACAACGCCCGCGAAGAGATCGCAATGACCAGCTTTTCCGAAACGGCACTCACAACACTGATCGTCCGACCACCTTCATACGGCGCCAGTCGCCGCTTTTGAAGAAGAAAAATAGGCTTTGGACAGACGGAATACCACGGGCGAGAGCAGCAATAAAGCGATCAGATTTGGAATCGCCATGAAGGCGTTCAGCGTGTCCGCAACCAGCCATATCAGCCCCAGCTCGGTCCCGGCACCCACCGGAATTGCCAACACCCAAAGGATTCTGAAAGGCAGAATGCCACCTGTGCCGAACAAGTAAACCACGCACCGCTCCCCGTAGAATGACCACCCGATCATGGTGGTCGTCGCGAACAGGACGACGCCGACCGTCACAACGAGTTCGCCTCCAGGAATGGTGGATCCGAAAGCCATTGCCGTCAGGCTGGCACCTGACACCCCAGATTCCAAAACACCGGTGAGCATGATGACCAACCCCGTCATCGTACATACCACCAGCGTATCGATGAACGTCCCGAGCATTGCCACGAGCCCCTGCTCCACTGGCTCATTGGTCTTTGCGGCAGCATGGGCAATCGGTGCGCTACCCAGACCGGCCTCATTGGAGAAAATGCCCCGCGCTACGCCGAAACGGATCGCGGCCCACACCGTCGCGCCAGCGAAGCCGCCCGCAGCAGAGGCACCGGTAAACGCTGTCGATACGATGGTCTGGAGCGCTCCAGGGACTTCTTCGAAGTGCATCATGATTACGATGCTGCTCATGAGCACATAAGCAATCGCCATCGCTGGCACAACCGCACTCGCGGTGGCGGCGATACGCTGTATCCCACCCAAAATAACGGCGCCCACGACCACCATCAAAACAAGGCCCGTTGCCATCCAAGGGACTTGAAACTGATCCGTCAAGACCTGCGCCACAGAATTCGATTGAACAGTGTTGGCCAAGCCAAATCCTGCCATGCTCCCGAACAAAGCAAAGGCCGCGCCCAAAAAAGCGAATCTCGGACCCAAGCCGTTGCGGATGTAATACATCGGCCCGCCACTGTATCCGCCTTTGTCATCCTGCTCGCGATAACGGACCGCCAGCACTGCCTCGGCATATTTCATTGCCATACCGAACAGTGCGGTTAACCACATCCAGAACAAAGCCCCCGGACCACCCAACGTCATTGCGGTCGCCACGCCCGCGATGTTGCCCGTACCGATGGTCGCGCTCAGGGACGTCATCAGCGCGCGAAAAGGGGGGATATCCCCCGCACCGCGCCCCTGGAAACCACTGAACAACAGGCGGAAGGCAAACCCGAGACGGCGCCAGGTCAAGAACCCCAAGCCGAGCGTCAAAAAAATACCGGTGCCTAACAACAATACCTGCATGGGCACTCCCCACGCCCACGCGTTGATCTCGGTGACGATGTCTTCCATGCTCTGCCGTCCTCAGCTCATTGCGATGGGAAGAATATCAGGAATGTCACGCGTCAGAGGGATTCTGTCGGGGAGCCGACGCGACTGGCCAATGCGGGCACCGATTATCGGTGAGCGGCGGTCTGACTGAGCGACCGTTCTAGCTCGTGCGCATGGGAGAAAATCCCAAAAACGCCGCCCGTATGCACGAAAATAATATCGTCGACGCCATCAAAAAAGCCCGATCGAATATCTTCGACCAGCCCATGAAAGGCCTTACCTGTATAAACGGGATCCAGCACAATGCCCTCAAGCCGCGCTAGATGGGCTATACGCTGATAAACCTCTGATGTGGCTTTTCCATAGCCGGGGCCTACAGAGTGATCGCGTGTGGTGGCGGATACAGCAACAGCGGGCAGCTGCGCCCAGCGAGCCAGTGACGTCTCCCACTCTGACTGCACCCTGTGATTGAACCAGTCGGCGTCATCGCACACCGCATAGCCAACGACGCTCAGCGGAAGCTCATAGATCGCGACACCGGCGGTGAGCCCTGTCTGAGTGCCCCCCGAGCCTGTTGCCAACGCCACTGCTGCGTTATCGATACTCATCGCCGATAGGTCAGCAGCCAATTCCTCCGTCGCCGCGAGGTAGCCCCAAACGCCTAGGCTATCGCTCCCGCCCGTAGGAATCATGAGCGCTGGTTCACCGCGCTCTGCGAATTGCCCTTCGAGCTCGTCGAAACGCCGCTCCAAAGCGCCGCTCCAACCCTTGGCCGGCAGAATCTCCCAGGAGGCTCCCGCCAATTGATTGAGTAAAAAGTTACCTGTTTCCAGGGCGGTTGCCCCGTCGTCACGCAATACCAAGTGACAGCGAAGCCCTAACTGCGCGGCCACCAAAGCCGTGGCGCGGCAATGGTTGGATTGCACACCCCCACAGGTCACCAATGTTTTACAACCCGTCTCAAGCGCATGGGCGGCAATAAACTCAAGCTTGCGGACTTTATTGCCCGTCAGCAGCGAACCCGTGAGATCGTCACGCTTGATCCACAAGCGCTTTCCACAACCCCACGCCTCCGACGCACGCTCCAGCGGGTGCAGCGGAGTCGGCAACCGCGCTAGCGATAGGCGCGGCGGGTAATTAAGCAGACTCAACGCCCACCGACTTCAACGTACCCTTAGGCAGTACCGAGGTGACATGAATCTTCTGAAACTTGATTTCAACATTTTGACCGACTGACAAGACCAAGTAGTTATTATCCAGAGCGCTGATCTTACCCAGCATACCCGAGGATAAAGCGACCTCGTCGCCCTTCTTAAGTCCCGAGACCATCGCCGCATGCTCTTTCTGACGCTTGCGTTGGGGTCTTATTGTGGTGAAGTACATGAACAACAAAATTCCTACCATCATCAACGGTAGAAACAGTCCTCCCCCTTGAGGTTGCTGTTCTGCTGTCTGCGCAACTGCCTGGGAAATAAACATGCCGAAGCCTCCTTTTAGCGTGGCCACACTCTAAGGGCTGGGATCCTTTTCAACAATACAGACCAGCAACAGAAAAACCTGAAACTACCACTCGGATTCTTCCCCTCTTCGCCATCCCGCACTTCGCCAGTGCTCAAACCTGGCGCGCGAGGAGTGCGCCCTCAGTCACCACAAGACCCGACTGTAGCGACCTTGTGCGGTTCGCAAACATTGCCGCGCGATCGGGCTACCTCGGTAGGTCGAAGTCAATCGTCAATGGCGCGTGATCGGAGAATCGCTCGTCTCGGTAAATTGACTGGCGCAACCCTGTTCCGGACAGCCCGGGGGTTACCAGCATATAGTCCAGGCGCCATCCGACGTTGTTGACCCAAGCCTGACCGCGGTTCGACCACCAGGTATACAAACCTTCAGCGTCAGTAATCTCGCGAAAGATATCCACCCACCCGAGCTCGCTAAAAATACGATCAAGCCACGCCCTCTCGTGCGGCATGAATCCCGAATTCTTCTGATTCGTCCGCCAATTTTTCAGGTCAATGTTTTGATGGCAGGTGTTCCAGTCGGCACAGATAATAAACTCGCGGCGCTTGCGGCGCAGGGCGGCAAGATGCTCATAAAAAGGCTCCATAAAACCGTCTTTTCGGGCCTGCGCCGCTTCGGAGGCCGAGCCCGAGGGAACATACAGAGAGATCACACTCAAACCCGGAAAGTCGACCTGCAAGTAGCGGCCCTCAGTGTCTACTATTTCCCAGTCAAGCCTAGAAATCACACGCTGAGGCTTTTCCCTGCAATACACTGCGGTGCCCGCGTAACCCGGACGATCAGCTTCGTTGTAGTAGCAATGGTAGCCCTTGGGGTAGAACACCTCATCGCCGAGCTGCACCTCCTTCGCCTTAATTTCTTGAATGCACACCACATCGGCGGACTGCTTCTCTAGCCACCTAAAGAAACCCTTGCGTTCCGCTGCTCGAATACCGTTGGTATTACAAGTAATGACTCGATACATCTCGCCAGATCTTCGCGTTAATGCCAGCCACGGAGTCAAACAAACATTGCCGACGGGTACAACCAAAACCGGCCCACCCCTTGGCGTGAAATCCGCCTCACCCTATGCTGGACCCAATCAGACTCCGAAGGTGTTATAGAATCCGCGTGCGCATTACTTTTCTTGTCAATCTAGATTTGTACAGCAACTACGCGCTGAACCTGCTCCTGCCCGCGCTGTCCCAACAGCACGATCTTATAGTGTTCTATTCAAGCGGTGTTGGGACGCCTCCGCAGGAGGAGGCCCTGCAGCAACTGCGATTTTTTGAGCAGACCCTGCCCGTCGAGATTCTCTTTCCGGTTATTGATCGGCTCGCGCGGTCAGGTCCCCTGAGAACCTTCAACGGACTGTCGCCCTATCTCGCGACCTCTCCCACGGCGCTGGAAGAGCCCAACAGCGAAAAAGGCTTAAGCGAGCTCGCGCAGGCAAACCCCGACCTCATCATTAGCATTCGTTATGGCCGAATTCTCAAGAGGGAAGCCATCGACATTCCCACCCTTGGCGTCCTCAACCTCCACTCAGGCAAGTTGCCGGACTACCGAGGAGTGATGGCAACATTTCGAGCCATGATGGCCGGTGATCATGCGCTCAGCACCACGCTGCACTGGATTGACGACAACACCATCGACACAGGACGGATTATCAGGATCACATCTAGGGACCGAGATGAAGAACGGTGTTACTTGAGCGCTGTTGTAGGGTTGTATGAGTGGGCCTGCCCCGATCTGCTCACCACTGTGGAGGAGATTGCGCGCGGCGACCTCCCCGATGCCAAAGCCGCGACCGAATTGGGGGAGTATTACTCCTACCCCACTTCGGACGAG
>CAYQUE010000061.1:0-8606 GCA_964420615.1 uncultured Alteromonadaceae bacterium
TAATTGATGGTCGACCAGTGTGCAAATAATTTGGCTACCCCGTAGGGGCTGCGCGGGTAGAAGGGCGTCGACTCGGACTGCGGCACCGCCTGAACTTTTCCAAACATCTCCGAAGTCGACGCTTGATAAAAGCGTATGGACCGATCGACCGTACGAATGGCCTCGAGTAAGTTGAGTGCGCCCACGCCCGTGATCTCGGCAGTGGTAATGGGCTGCTCAAAGGACACCCCTACAAAGCTCTGCGCCGCAAGGTTATAGACCTCCTGCGCTTCAGCTTTCTCCAGCAACCGGATGGTAGAAGATAAATCCGTCAGGTCATATTCAACGAGCTTCAGCTCGGGATGATTAGTGATTCCAAGCTCATTAAGCCGCCAGAAATCCACCGAGCTGGTTCTTCTGTAGGTCCCGTAAACGGTATAGCCCTTATCCAGAAGTAGCTCGGTGAGGTACGCACCGTCTTGCCCCGTGATGCCTGTCACCACTGCTCGCTTGCCGTTCTGCGACACGTTTGTTGCCCTCACTCAGCAGATTTAAGGCGGCTCGCTCACAAAGCAAACCATGGGTGCGGGCATTTTCGCCCTCGCATTGCCCCACCAAGCCCCACTCCGCGTTGCGTGGGCCCGTTTGGCAGATGCGTATCTTACCATTGCTTCCCGGTGTCCGATGCCCGTCGGCAGGGATCTAAGCTTTGTTGCGAAGACAGCCGAGGCATTGGCAGCTAATGGGTGCGCTGATCGTTTCGCAGAGGCTATGTGGCCCATCAACTGAGGAGCGGGCTCGTCTCATGGCAGCGTCATGCTCCAGTAGCCAGAGGCTTGATGCCGATTCAGTCTAATCGGGGCCCTTTCGAGCGCGATCTGTCGAGCCCTCAAGTTGCTGGTACAGGGCCAGCACAGCTTCGGTGGAAGTCGCGATGGTGAAAGCCTGTTCGAATCTTCTGCGACCCTGCGCACCCATCTCGTTCAGCAATGGCTTGTGCTCAGCCAACTCTGTCAATGCGGCTGCCAGCGCGTCGTGGTCTGCCATGGGGACCACCAGACCGGTCACATTTGCGTCCACAAGAGACGCCATGCCCGACCCCGGCACGTCTGATATCACGCAAGCCTTGCCGGCACTCATGGCCTCCAGTAATACAATGCCAAACGATTCGGTTCTATCAACCGAAGGCAGGCACAGGCAATCGCAGGCCCGTAAAAGCGCGTCGCGTTCCGTGTCATTAATGGCGCCGCGAAAGCGCACTCGGCCCTCGATTCCCAATGATTGCGACAGGGCCTTGAGATGATCAGACTGCTCGCCACTCCCCACCAGATCCAACTGCGTATTCGGGGCTTTTGCGATCGCTCTCAACAAAGTGTCGAATCCTTTGTAGTGCGCGAGTCGCCCGATGGCCAGTACCCTGATCGGGCCGTCACTCGCGCCACTGGTCGCCTCTATTTCTTGTGGGCCAAACCGGTCGCGGATACCCAGCGGGATGACGCAGCAGCGATCTGTGAACGCAGCTAATGTGCGGCTCGAACTCAGATATTGCTCGGAGGTGGTGATGATCTTGCTGGCGCGTTTGAGTAAGGCCGATTCAAAGGGTCTGTAAAATACGTAGCAGAATCGGAGCACCCAGCTGCTTATTGGTGTCAGTACGTCCGACTGCCAATGCACGACCCACGGTACACGCCGCGCAGCCGGCAGTAGCAGGGCCCAAAATGCGGATGGGTTGGGAAGGTGCAAGTGCAGGAGTTCGGGCT
This sequence comes from uncultured Alteromonadaceae bacterium, assembly GCA_964420615.1. GTDB lineage: Bacteria > Pseudomonadota > Gammaproteobacteria > Pseudomonadales > Halieaceae > Luminiphilus. Next base: position 1,740 of record CAYQUE010000061.1, read on the forward strand.
GAAAACGCTGGATCAGCCGATTCAGCACAAAGGGGAAAGCGGGGCTGATTGGCGTAAAAAGCAGCCGGAACCACGACGCCACACGGACAATCGTGAGGTTCCCACTGTCCACCTCATAGCGCTCCTCAAGCGACTTTATGCCTGACTTTGATTGATGAACCAGCGCCGCCGAGCGAACACCCTGCTTCAAGGAGTGTTCCATGAGATCCCGCAGGTAAGTCTCCATGCCACCGGGTTCCGGCGGGAAGTATTTGCCAAGGTGTAGCACCCTCACGCGATCGTGGTGCTGATCGGAGTGCGTCACTTGCCGCCCACCCAAAGCGTGACGTAACCATCGCCCTGACTCAGTAGCCGGCCAGCATCGATATTGATGAGCGCTGTCGCAATATCGTTCAGTTGCCGCGCGTCCTGGCCAAAAATAACGAGCGCGCCGTCAAGCTGTGGCCCGATTTGCTGCAATTGCGGCGCCGAAATGGCCGATGCGGCCATGGGAGCGACCATGAAGGGGAGTCGTTCCGCGTCAAAACGGCCCTGATCATCAATCCCAACCGCGAAAATTGGTTGTCCTGCTGTTGTTTCGGAACTTGCGAGGAAGTCCGATACCTCCCGCAACTGCGGTCCGCCCGGGAGGGGGCGCTCGACAGAAGGGTTAGCCTCGTCAATCGTGGGTGTGGTGATTGCAAGGACCTGATTGATGTGACCCAGACTCCCTACGGCCCACAAAATACCGGCCCCCACAATCAAGACCTGGGTCGCGCTGGACTGCGGGCCCCGAAGCCTGGCCGCCCCCATCAGGCTGACCATACACAGCCCCAACAGTGTGAGGGTGAGCCAACCCTGCAACGTAATCGGTGCCTCACTGTGGCCGGTCGTCATGTTGATCAACTTCTGGCTGAGAGGGGCGGGTGTGGTCCAGTGATTGATCAATGCGTATGGGGCATCGAAAAGTGAATCGCTCAGCGAAAAAGACTTCAGCGCGGTGGTGTGAAACGCCGCGGGTTGCACCAGATAGCCCATCTCCCGAATCGGTCTTTGCCAAAAATCCGGGAAGCCAGCCATATCAATAACGGAATCCCCAGACAGCATGACCGGCGTGGAGTGAACCTGCGGCGTATCGGTGTTAATCCAGTAAAACGAGATGGCCTCTGGCTCGGTCATCCAACTTTGGGTGATCAGGTATCGAGGTTGCGCAGTGCCGGGGGAGGTCATTGGCGCAGCCGCCACACCGATCGGGGCCTGGTCTCCCTCGAATTGGTAGCCCTGAGGTCCCTCGACAAGACGGCCCACCAAGGGCTCCAGCTCGGACGCTGAATGGGCAAAAGAGGACGCCGGGATATTCTCGCCACGCTCGTCATCAGCGCTGTGCCCATAAAGGAGCAACAGGCAAGGTAAGGCGATGATGGCTATGCCCACCGTAGCCAGCAGTGCGGCACTGAGTTGAGGCCTTGATCCGCGCCCTGAGTCGGTGGTGTGAACAGGAGTGCTGGGTGCCCCAAGTCGCCAGGCCGCCGTGATCGTGACAATAAAAACCGGCAGCGTTTGAAGCAGGAGGCGATTGATCGCGGTGCCAATCTGCGCATACTCTGAATAGGCAGACAGGCCAAATATGACCCCATGAGACGCCGCTATCCCCACCCCCATTAGCAGGTATCCGCTAAACCGTCTGGGGTCTCCAAGGAGCATCCGTGCTATGGCGATCAGATATAACGGCGCAATGAGAAGAAAATTGCCCTGCCACAGCGTCATGTGCAGATAATCATCAAAAGGGTTGTAGGGCCTGATGCCGATGGTCCCCAGCGCGCCGAGCTTAAAGCCCTCTGAATCGACTCCCCAGGTACCGAGCACCCCGAGGTTCAGTGGCTGAATGACCCAGCCAAGCGCAACGAGCACGCACCCAGCAAGCACTGCCCGCCAACCAAACGCTTGCCATAAACCCTGAGCTGCTATCGTCAGCATCCCAATCGTGAGCCATAACCAGCCCTCGGCCTTCCAAAAACAACCGAGCGCGAGCAACGTAACGCTGAGGAAAAGCACTTTGGAGGAGCGTTGCTGGTTCCAGATACAGAGGCCGGCCAGGCCCATGCCGCTGGTGCCCATTACCCACAAGTCCGCATAACCCGCGAGCACGCCGTGAAGGTGCATCAGGGGTGTGGTGATTAACAGCGCACCGCCGATTAGCGACACGAGCTGATTGCCGGGATGTTGAAGCTGACAGAGGCCCGCCATAAGCAACATACTGGCAACAGAGGCAAAGAACCAGGGCAGACTCGCCGCCTGATCGCTCCAACCGCCTGACACCGATGCCGAAAATGCGGCGATGGCCGATACCGAAATCGGATAGTGCGACGCGCTCAGCGTGTATCCGGAGGCTTCGGAGGCGAGCCATTCACTGAGTGAAAAGAAACCGACCGCCTCATTAGTCAGCACCCACACCTTTGCGCGATACATCCATGTGGTGAATGCATCCCAGGGAAAAATATCCCGATACAGGTTATTCAATAGAATCAGCAGTAAGTAGGCCGCCATGATCGTCAGCGCAACGCCGCCCGGTATTGAAGTTCCCGTCGTCTTCCAGAATCTCATCGAGCCGGGGTAATGCAATGCAGCGCGTGAAAAGAGCAGCACGCCAGACAGTAATACGCTTATGGTAATCACTAAATAGCTCGCGTGCGAAACAGACAGCACTGCGGTGCTCAGTGCTGCACTCGCCATGACAGCCGCGACAAAGAAGCCAGCGCCTATTTCCAGGCTCGGGATCAACGTCCAATTCATGCGGCGATTGAAGTGGTGGTAGAGGCCCGCTCCTGCAATCGCCAGAGAGAGGAGGGCCAGGAAACTCATCGCCATGGACAGCGCCGCGTCAAATCTTCCGTTTAATTATATTTCTACGCGGCACAAGAGTGAATTTTTAAAGGGCGATGCTGGCATGGTTTTGGCCCGCCAAAAAATCGCAATACAAAGCGATTTTTTTCTGGCCAGCGTGCAATACCCTGTGGGTGGAGCAGATGCGTTAAAAGTTAACGGAGCGGACTTGCAGATTGGAAGGTAAAAGCCCGTGCCAGAGCGCAATGCGACTGGCTCTACTGCTTACCTGATTTGATAGCGGCTGAGATCGCCTTTTTTTCCGAGTGCATCTCGAAAGACAACGGGCATGCGGCCTCTGCCCGACCACTCGGTCACCACGCCCTTCACCGTGATGCGATACTTGGGCGGCACTTTACGTTTGGGTGCCGATTTTCGCGCGGTTTTCGCGCTTCTTTTTTGCGGCTTGCCAAGATCTTCGGGTTTGAGGCCCATTTGATCCAGCATCGACATCACCTTTTTGATTTGTTTGGCTTTTTGAGCGCTATCTTTTTTAGCAGCCTGCTTGGCAAGAAACTGCTTGGCGGCCTGCAGGTTACGAATAACGGCATCGACCTCAGCGGTGGTTAATTGGCTGGCTGCCTTTCTTGCCACTGTTTTTGATTTGGCTATTTTAAGAAGCGCTAATTTAGACATAATGTAATTAACTCGCCGACGTGAAAGATAATTATGATAATGAAACCAAGGATTTTCAATTTAATAAAAGCAAGTTCTCGATTTTGGATGCTCGCTCTGCCAAAAAATGGCGAAGTTCAAAAATATAGGTGTTTACAGAAAAATTTATTTAAAAACTTTAAGGATACGCTTATCACCTATAGTCCGGGGGCTGCGACATCCAATATCGGTTGACGCTACACATTGAACCAAGGGCCCCGAGGATTGGCTGAGTAGCGATGCGGAGGAGCAAGTGACAAAACGAGTGCTGGCGATCGATGGGGGGGGCATCCGGGGCATCATTCCTGCGATGGTGGTGGCCCATATTGAGAGAAAAATGGGCAGACCCGCCTGCGAATTGTTTGATCTAATGGTCGGAACGTCTACCGGCGGTATCCTCGCCCTGGGTTTATCGCGTCCGGGCGTCGGAAAGCCTGCGCAGTTCTCAGCGAGGCGGGTGGTCAAGCTCTACGAAGATCATGGGGCCAAAATTTTCGAGCACTCACTGTGGCGAAAATTACGGACGGCGGGCGGTATTTTAGAGGAGGCATATTCCCATCAGGGGCTGGAGGCGGTGCTGGCGCAGTATTTTGCCGAGTCAAAGCTTGCAGATTGCGAGGTGCCGACTATGGTTACCAGCTATGATATTCAAAATCGCAAGACGGTTTTTTTAAAAAGCTGGCATAAAAATCATAAAGAGATTCTCTGTAGAGACGCCGCCCGAGCCACCTCAGCAGCACCCACTTATTTTGAACCCAAACCGCTCGATACCGCCGAAACTCATCATATTCTGATTGATGGTGGCATTTTTATGAATTCTCCTTCTGTTTCGGCTTATGCGGAGGCGCGGAAACTGTTCCCCGGGGAAAAGATCAAATTGCTGTCGCTGGGTACAGGTGAATTGACCCGATCAATTCCCTACCATCAGGCCAAAACATGGGGCAGTGCGCTGTGGGTGATTTCATTGCTGGACTGCATGTTCGATGGCGTTTCCAAGGCGGCTGATTATCAAATGCGACTTTTCCTGGGCGAGGATTATCAGCGCTTGCAAATACCACTGAACTACGCGAGTGACGATATGGATGACGCTTCCAAGGGCAATATCCGCAACTTAAAGCACACCGCCAGTGAACTGCTGGCCAGTGATCCATTATTTATGGATCGGTTTTTTGCCTAGTCGCCGGTTCAGGCGCAGATCTCTTTTGCCGCATCGCACAGACTTGGCCAAGCTCTCAGCGCCGTAGCAAAGCGGCGCCCATGATTTTCTAGCGAAGCAAAATCAATCGAGGAGGCGCCGCTCTCCTCTTCGACTTCATTCATCATCGACCCAGTCTGAATGCCGCGGAATAAGCGGTCCCGCGATTCGGTGAGGAAATGCTGCCAAGACTTGACACCGGGTAGCTCCCCCAACTGCTCTATGCGCTCGATTTGTTCTACGCACTGATTGATCAGCGCGCACCGTCGGCCAACGAGTTGTCTCTGTATCAGGGTCGTTTTCGCGTCGCGGTCCATATCGGCCAGCCGCATGACGTCTTCACTCAAGCCAGTCAGGCGTCTCTCTGGCGACAGTCCGTATTGATCTTTGGGTTCTCGCCCCAACCAATCGGCAAGCAAACTGATACCGGGTTGTGCGTTGGCAGGCTCTAGCGAGTCGATGCCGCGCGAACTGAGGGGGGCATGCCTGATCGCCCAGGCACTATTAAACACTGCAGCCTCGGGGTGAAGGCGTTGCAACATAATGCCGAACAGCAAGTCTTCGTTGCGACCGGCAGGTAAGTAGGGGGGTAGTAGACTCCGGTGATCGATGCCCGTCCACTGTGACATGGCACCAAACGGTGTGACAGCGGGCCCACTGTGCCCTGCCCAGCAGTGTTGGGGCAACAGCGACTCGTTGATGGCGGCGCCTGTCTCCAACAGACTGCGCACAGACTTTGTTGGCAGGGACAAGAGCCAGTTAAGTCCGGAAGAGCCAGTATCTCCCCATGAACCACATTGGCTCAGTAAAACTCTCGATTTGGATCCATATCGAGCAAGCAGCGCGCCGCTCATTCCCTCTAGGGCCCTGTGCCCAGCCAACTGCTGCCGCAGTAGCGATCCCAGAGAAATGCCCAAGCTTTGCAGCATGAGCGTAACAGGAGAGTCTGGCAGCGCGAGTGCATGACGCTCAAGCTCATCGGACGATGGATAGAACGTGGCCTCCCGCTGATTCATTTCTGCAAAGCGAAATGCCCCCGGGGTTTTGGGTGGAGAAATAGCCTCAGGTAGCGTGTCGTCATCGAGTATGAGTGCGCGCCTGCCAACACTTAATAACAAGGCGAGATTGCGCGCTAATCCATAAGTGGGGGTTTTCCCCCAGGTTGCGCGATCCAGTAACCAGCCGATGGAGTCCAATTGCTCAGGCAGTGCCTCTCGGAGCTGATCAATGAAAGACTGGCGCGCACGCTCACCAAAATGATGGATGGGAACAGGGCAGCCTGATTGCCTTGCTTCGACAATCGATACGTTTTCTTGGGCGCTTTCAGGCCTTCTGGAGTCATCAATAACCCATATGCCTTCTATAGTTTCTGGAGATACTTGCGCTACGAGCGGGGCCAGCAGCCTCTCCAGCGCCTGAGGTCTATCGCAGGTAAGAATGAAGAGCCGGCAGCGGGCTGCGTGTTGTTCAGGGACGATATTCGCCGTCACTCTCTGCCATGCTGCTTCACTTGATTCCATTAGGCCCTGTTGGGCGATGCCCATTAATGTCTGACGGGTATGGTCAGCATGATCTTTAAGGGCGGGCAGCAGTGATATCACGTGCTGGGTGTGTGCCCGCAGCGTGCGAAACGGGACGCACAGCTCCAGCGCTCGCGCGACATCGGGTTGTACCAGCATGCCTTGGCCTGTGCGTTGCGCATGCAGAAAAACACCACCGCCAGGGCCGGGGAGCATATCGGCGTGATTAAAACTCCATAGGGCCTCATTGCCGGGCTGTTGGGCCAGAGTTCCCGCGGTGTAGGAAAAGCTGTATTCGGTCATGAAACCTTCGCAATTGGGTTGCAGGTAGGCATTGTATCGGCTCGCCGAGATCAGTCACGCTGAATTCGACGCAGCTCCAGACCCCATAGTCGATGCGCAGGAATGGGTATTAATGATGTGATCGAGCGATATCAGTACTGGCGAGCCTGTATCAGTTGGTCAACGACGCAATGCTACGAGCAGCTCTTATCCTGCTAACCGACCTGATTTTCCGCCCCATTAATTAGGCCGAATCTTTGATTGCGATAGTGGCCATATGCATCGCAGTACTGATTGCCGTTTTCAGGCTGCTGGCATCGGCTTGCCCTGTACCCGCGAGCTCAAGCGCCGTTC
>CAYQUE010000062.1:0-5509 GCA_964420615.1 uncultured Alteromonadaceae bacterium
CGGTGAGGTAAAACGTGCCGGGTTCTGCCGCGGCCATGGGGTGGAATACCTCAGGTGTGGCAAAGAATTCGTAGCAGTGCGCACCGGGCAGGCGCGCGACATTGTGCCTGGCTAGAACGGCATCGAGACGGCCGCCCGTGCCGCAGTCGGCATAGGCCACAAACCGGTGCTCGTAGCGGCCAGCGGTTCGTTCAAGCAGTGCTTCAACGCGAGCCGGGATAGCGTCGGGGGTATTGTGGAGTGCGGCATCGATGCACTGTACTTCCAAATGATGCCAGCGATTTGCGCGCTTAAGCGTTTCGATTTCCCACGCGAGCGCACCGCAGGCGATGACCAGGATGTGATCCGGCATCGCCGCGAAAGTCAGGCGCTCTGCGCCAGTCGGCGCGCGTCGACTAAACGCACGGCGGTGGTGGCCGCCTCGGCGGCGTCGCGACAGTAGGCGTCGGCACCGACCGCCTGGCCGAACTCCTCGTTCAGCGGGGCACCGCCGACCAGCACGATGTACTTGTCGCGCAATCCTTTCTCTACCAGCGTGTCGATGACCACTTTCATGTAGGGCATGGTTGTGGTGAGGAGCGCCGACATGCCCAGGATGTCGGGTTGGTGCTCCTCCAGCGCTGCGAGGTAATCCTCCACCGCGTTGTTGATGCCCAGGTCATGAACTTCAAAGCCAGCGCCTTCGAGCATCATGGCCACCAAATTCTTACCGATGTCGTGGATGTCACCTTTAACGGTGCCAATCACCATGGTGCCAACCGGTTTTGCGCCGGTTTCCGCAAGCAGCGGTCGCAAAATGGCCATGCCACCCTTCATCGCATTCGCGGCCAGCAGTACTTCGGGCACAAAGAGGATGCCGTCACGAAAGTCGATGCCGACAATGGTCATGCCGTCAACCAACGCTTTGCCCAGCACGTCTTCAGCAGACCAGCCGCGCTCAAGCAGAATGTTGGTGCCTTCCTCGATTTCTTCGGTCAGACCATCGTAAAGATCGTCATGCATCTGCTGGACGAGGTCTTCATCCGACAGTTCTGACAGTACGATATCGTCGTCTTCGTCTGACATGCCAAGGTCTCCGTGGTCTCAATAATCCCGATCGGCGAATGACGCTTTTTGCTCGGTCATAAACGCCAGTAGCGCTTCATCGATGGCCGGATCCAATGCCGGCTCCTGGTAATCGGCAAGCATCTGCTTCCAGATTTTGTTGGCCCGCTGCGCGGTGTCGAGGCCACCCTCGGCGGACCACTGTTCATAGCTGTTGTTGTCGGCCACGCTAGAGCGATAGAACGCGGTCTCGAAATTGCTCAGGGTATGCGCCGAACCGAGAAAATGTTTGCCGGGGCCGACTTCCTCAAATGCCGCCATTGCCTGTCCGTTCTCTGAGAGATCCATACCACTCAACAGCACGCGGATCATGTTCGCTTGATCGCAGTCCATGATGAACTTTTCATAGCCCATCGCGAGGCCACCTTCGAGCCAGCCGGCGGTGTGCAGCATAAAGTTAACGCCGGCCAGTGCCGATGTTTGCAGCGTATTGGCGGCCTCATAGGCGGCTTGCGCATCAGGTAGTTTTGAACCGCAGAGTCCGCCGCCGCTGCGAAACGGCACCCCCAGGCGTCGCGCCAGCGCGGCCGCAGCGTAAATGACCATGCTCGGCTCGGGTGTGCCAAAGGTCGGTGCGCCTGTCGCCATGGATACTGCGGCGGCAAAGGTGCCGAAAATAACCGGGCAGCCCGGGCGAATCAGTTGGGTCAGGGCCATGCCGGCCATGGCCTCAGCCAGTATCTGGGTCACGGTCCCTGCAACCGTCACGGGTGACATGGCGCCGGCAAGAATGAACGGCGAGACGACCGTGGATTGATTATTGCGGGCATAAACTTTGAGTGAGCCCAGCATTGTGGCGTCAAACACCAGCGGCGAGTTTACGTTGATCAGGCTGGTCAGCACGCAGTTCTGGTCCACGAAGTCATCGCCGAATACGATCTTGGCCATATCGACCGTGTCTTGCGCGCGACGCCAGTGAGTGACCGACCCCATAAGCGGTTTGTCACTGTATTTGAAGTGACTGTAGACCATGTCGTAGTGGCGCTTATTCACTGGCAGGTCGACGGGTTCGCAAACGGTACCGCCTGAGTGGTGCAGCCCCGGCGAGAGGTAGGTCAGTTTGACAAAATTTCGGAAGTCCTCGATGGTCGCGTAGCGCCGGCCTTTGTCGAGATCATGGACGAAGGGCGACCCGTAAGCGGGTGCGAGTACCGTACGCTTGCCGCCGATCGTGACATTGCGCTCGGGATTACGCGCGTGCTGCACATACTCGGCGGGCGCAGTCGCCTGAATGATTTTTCGGCACAGTCCCGCAGGAAATCGCACGCGGGTGCCATCGACATCGGCGCCAGCCTCGCGGAACAGCTCAAGGACTTCAGGGTCGTCAAGAAAGTCGATGCCGATTTCAGCCAGCAGGCGGTCGGCGTTGTGCTCGATGAGCTCAAGGCTCTCGTCGTTAAGAATTTCGAAATAGGGGATATGGCGTTCAATGAACGGTGCCGACGCTGCGGCAGGTGCGCCCCGAGCCTCACGTCTGCCGGCCCGACCCCCGCCTTTTCGTCTACTCGCACGTTCGTTCATCGCGCTACTTCCATTGTGAGGCGCTACACGCCTCGAGCCTTTTGTACGGGTCCCGTCAGGCCGCTCATGTCGCTCTGCTGTTTGATCCGGACCCGGGAAAATGCTGACCCCGAAAGCTAGCCGTTATCTTACTGGCAAAGCCACATTGGCGGTACTGGTTTTAGCGTCTGACCCCCTCCGAATATGGGCGCTACTGTGGCTTTCCCGATGCCCTGAGGCTTGGACCAAACCGACACCTAGCGCACCAAAAGCGACATGGCTGACAGGAATTTGTTGTGGCTTTTTTTGCGCCGGCACGGGGTGCCGTTTTCGGTGGCGTTTTGCTGCCGCAGTCGCCTCGCACGGGATTGCAGACGCTCCCGGTTCTCAGCGTTTATTGTTGCGCACCTGGTGCACGAGACCGCGCGTGACAGGCGCAGCGGGAGGGGCGGCTTTTGGCATTGACGCCATTCAAAACCCCACGGTAGCCTGCGGTGCAGGGTTTAGTGGGGGCAGCGTGGTCATGGAGTCTCAAGCTCGGATCGTCATCGTGGGCGGCGGCATTATGGGTGTGGCACTCGCTTACCATCTTGCCGAGGAGGGTGAGACCAACGTCATGCTCATCGAAAAGGGCGAGTTGACGTCGGGGTCGACCTGGCACGCGGCGGGGCAGTGCCCGAGCCTTGTAGGCAACTACAACCTCGCCAAAATTCATGACTACGGCAATCGACTTTATCCCACGCTTGAAGAAAAGACCGGTCAGTACGTGAGCTGGCACGCCTCGGGCGGTATTCGCATTGCGCGACAACAGGCGGATCTCGACTGGTTTCACTACATGAAGGGGATTGCCGACAACGTTGGCTTCCGCATGGAAATCATTGACCCCGCCAAGATCAAGGAAATTAATCCGTTTTATGACATCGACGGCGTTATTGCGGGCGCTTGGACGCTGGATGACGGCCATGCTGACCCCTCGGGGCTCACCAATGCCATGGCGCGAGGGGCCACCGATCTAGGGGTGAAAATCGTGCGACACAATCGCGTGGTGGATATCAATCGTCTCCCGTCTGGGGAGTGGGAGGTTGACACCGAGCAGGGCAAAGTGACGTGCGAGATTGTTGTCAATGCAGCCGGCAGTTTCGCTCGGCAGGTGGCGCAGATGGTGGGTGCGGATCTGCCGATCTGCAACATGGAGCACCATTACATTGTCACCGGTGCGATTCAGGAATTTATCGATCGGGACGAAGAGTTTCCGGTCATGCGCGATCCCTATGCGTCGGCCTATATTCGACAAGAGCAGAAGTCCGGTCTGATTGGTATTTACGAGTCGAAGGGTCTGGCCGAGGCCTGGGGTCCCGAGGGACTGCCACCCTGGTCCTCAGACAGTGAGCTATTCCCGGATGATCTCGATCGTCTGATGCCCTGGCTAGAACGCGCCATGAACTGCATGCCGCCAATGCTCAATGCCGGGATCAAACGTATCGTCAATGGTGCGATCCCGCATTCGGCAGATGGACCCCCGCTGTTGGGGCCGGTGGCAGGTATCGAGAATTTTTGGTTGTGCTGCGGGTCGTCTTTTGGCATCGCGCAAGGGGCGGGGTGCGGTAAGTACCTGGCGCAGTGGATGGTTCATGGCGACTCTGAGCTCAATATGACCGGGTTTGACCCGCGTCGGTTTGGTGTCTTTGCCGATCGGGATTACATGCGCGCGAAGGGCTTCCAAGACTACGGCCTGACCTACGCAACGCCGCTGCCCGGGGAGGAGTTTCCTGCGGCACGCGACTGTCGCTTGAGCTCGCTTCACGACACCTTAAAGCGCAAGGGCGCGGTCTTTACCCAAACCTTTGGTTGGGAGCGGCCTAAATGGTTCTCCCTCGACGGGCGCGAGGAGGAATGTGGTTATCGGCGCAACAACGTGTTTGCCGTGGTACGCGAAGAATGCCGCGCCGTGCGAGAGCGGGTCGGCGTTATCGACCTGACGGGGTTTGCCAAATACGATGTCTCGGGACCCGACGCGGAAGCCTTCTTGAATCGGGTGCTTGCCAATCTGATGCCGCGGCGCGACGGCGGCATAGCGCTGGCGCATTTTCTGTCCAAGAACGGTCGTATTCTCGGCGAGGCCACGGTGACGCGGCTCTCTGATCAGCACTTTTATCTCCTCTCGGCGGCGAGCGCTGAGCTCAGAGATATGGACCATCTGGTGCAGCAGGTTCACGACGGCGAGCAGGTCGAGATTCGTAACAGCACCGAAGCGCGCGGTGTGATCGTGGTGGCTGGCCCGTTCGCCCGCCAGGTGCTGGGCAGCTTGACCGATGCCGCTCTCGACAATGAAAACTTCCCCTGGCGAAGCGCGCAAACTATTGAGATTGCGGGGATCCCCACGCTGGCCTTGCGCATCAATTATGTGGGGGAGTTGGGTTGGGAGCTGCATCCGGCAATGGCCGATCTGCCCGCACTGTATGCGGCGGTATGGGCGGCGGGTGAGGCCCACGGCATCGCCGATTTTGGCTTGTATGCGCTCAATAGTTTGCGCATGGAAAAGGCTTATCGGGGCTGGGGTGCTGAGCTGACCAACGAGGTCAATCTGTTGGAGGCCGACATGGCACGCTTTTTTGGCGGAGCCAAGGAGGACTTCAATGGCAAAGCCGCTACGGAGTCGGGGGAGGCCGGTCCGCTGCGCTTGGTTTATTTTGAGGTGGACGCAGCAGACGCCGATGTTCGTGGCGGTGAGCCGATATTCCTGAACGATACCTGTATCGGCGTGACGACTTCGGGTGGTTACGGTCATGCCGTTGAGAAGAGCCTCGGTTTTGGCTACGTGCCTCCGGATCAAGCCGTCGCAGGGTCGCGGATTGATATTGGTCTCTTGGATGCGCGCTGCCGGGCGACGGTGCTAGCCGATCCG
>CAYQUE010000062.1:5609-8367 GCA_964420615.1 uncultured Alteromonadaceae bacterium
GATTGATATTGGTCTCTTGGATGCGCGCTGCCGGGCGACGGTGCTAGCCGATCCGGTCTATGACCCAACCAATGAGCGACTGGCCAGCTGATGGCGGGATTACCCCAGCAGTGTGAGGTGGTTGTTGTCGGTGGCGGCGTCATCGGCGTGTCAGTGGCCTATCATCTGGCCGACGCCGGCATTACCGATGTGGTTCTGCTGGAGCGCAAGGAGCTGACCAGCGGCACCACTTGGCACGCGGCAGGCCTCGTTGGGCAGTTACGCACCTCGATCAATATGACCCAGCTTGCGCGTTACACCAGCGAGCTATACCGCGGGCTGGAGGCGGAGACCGGTCAGGCAACGGGTTATCGCCAGTGCGGCTCGATCTCGATTGCGGCGACTGCGGAGCGATTCGAGGAACTCAAGCGCAGTGCTTCCATGGCTAAGGTGTTCGGGCTGGAAGTCAACGTACTGTCGGTGCCGGAGATTGCCGAGCGCTACCCCCTGATCCAGACGGATGATCTCTTCGGTGGAATTCACATTCCGTCTGACGGCTACGCCAACGCAGTGGATATTACTCAGGCGCTCGCCAAGGGCGCCAAGAGCCGGGGTGCGCGCATATTCACCGAGACCAAGGTCGAGGCCATTCTGCGAGAGGGCAGCAAGGTCAGTGGCGTACGCACAGCCGTGGGAGACATTCGTGCAAAGTACGTGGTGATCTGCGGCGGCATGTGGTCGCGGGACCTCGCGGCATCCGTTGGGGTAAACGTGCCCCTGCATGCCTGTGAGCATTATTACGTGCTGTTTGAGTCAGTAGAGGGACTGAGTCCTGAGTTGCCGGTACTCAGGGATTACGACGCCTGCACTTACTACAAATACGATGCCGGTAAGTTGTTGGTCGGGGCGTTTGAGCCCATTGCCAAACCCTGGGGGATGGAGGGCATTGCCGAGGATTTCTGTTTCGACGAGATTGCCGGTGATTTTGATCACTTTGAGCCTGTGCTGCATGACGCCATGAAGCGCTTGCCCGCGCTTGAGCGAGCGGGCATTCAGAAATTTTTCTGTGGTCCCGAGAGCTTTACCCCGGACGTCCGCTATCACCTGGGTGAGGCACCGGAACTTAAGAACTGCTTTGTCGCGGCGGGCCTGAACTCGATTGGCCTGCAGTCTGCGGGGGGTGTCGGCAAGGTGACTGCCGAGTGGATTCGTGATGGACAAGCTCCCATGGATTTGTGGAGTGTGGATGTGCGGCGCAATATGCCGTTTCAGCGTAACCGCCAGTATCTTCAAGCGCGGGTGAGTGAGAGCCTCGGGCTACTTTATGCGACGCATTTTCCTTTCCGGCAGTACGAGACCGGGCGAGGTGCGCGCAAGTCAGCCATCCATGACCGGCTGGTTGCCGCCGGTGCCTGCCACGGTGAAGCATTCGGCTGGGAACGCCCCAATTGGTATGCGCCCGTCGGTGTCGAGCCAGCTTATGAGTACAGCTACGGCAGGCAAAACTGGTTTGAGTATTCTGCGGCGGAACACCGCGCGGTGCGTGAGGGGGTGGCGCTGTTTGATCAGTCTTCCTTCGCGAAATTCCGTTTGGAAGGTCGCGATGCGCTGGTGGTACTGAACCGGGTTTGTGCCAACGATGTCGATGTGGCGCCGGGCCGCGTGGTTTATACGCAGTGGCTCAACGAGCGCGGCGGTATCGAAGCCGATCTGACCATTACCCGACTTTCCGAGCAGGTGTTCATGATTGTCGGCGGCGCGGAGACCGAGGTCAGAGATTTCTACTGGCTCAAGCAGCACATTCCCGATGACGCGCACTGTGTGCTGACAAACGTCACCTCGGCGATGGGGGTGCTGTCGATCATGGGGCCCCGATCCCGCACATTACTGCAGTCACTAACGCCGGATGATCTCAGCCATGCTTGCTTCCCGTTTGCGACGAGTCGGGAGATCGAAATGGGCTTTGGCTACGTGCGCGCCTCGCGCGTTACCTTTGTCGGCGAGTTGGGCTGGGAGCTCTATATCTCTACTGAGTTTATGCAGGATATGTACGATCGCATTGTGGCGGCGGGCGCAGAACACGGGTTACTCCATGCCGGTTATCACGCCCTCAACTCACTGCGGTTGGAAAAGGCCTATCGTCATTGGAGCCACGATATCACTGACGAAGACTCGCCGCTGGAGGCGGGGCTGGATTTTGTGGTCAAGTTCGACAAAGCCGGCGGATTTATTGGTCGCGAGGCGTTGCTCTCGCAACGTGAGCAGGGTCTGAATCGACGATTGGTGCAGCTGCGCCTGACCGATCCGCAGCCTCTCATTTATCACAACGAGCCCATCTGGCGAGACGGAGCGCTGGTGGGGCACATTACTTCTGGCGCTTACGGCCACGTGTTGGGCGGAGCTGTGGGGCTGGGGTATGTGGCGGCAGAACCGGGTGCCGCCGCAGAAGCGATATTGGGTGGTCAGTACGAAGTTGAAGTGGCCTGCGAACGGATCCCCGCTGACATTTCGTTGCGTCCACTCTACGATCCGGACAACACGCAGATTAGGTGCTAGCTCACCCCCATCCACAAGGTGTTCGGGGCCCGTATGGCGAATCAGTGGCGTACTGAATCCGCTGAGTCCGTCTCCATCCTGACCCAATAAACCCTCTACCCGATGCTCAGGCGCTTTGTTGCAAATCCTCTGTGATCAGTCGGATCGGGAACTTGGCGCGGATCTCGGCATCGATCTCGGGCGGGATATGGCTCGGCACATAGGTCGACAAAATGTGATCGCG
>CAYQUE010000063.1:0-7945 GCA_964420615.1 uncultured Alteromonadaceae bacterium
GGTTTAGGCGCACTTCGCGATCGCGAAAGTAATAGATTTGCCCAATGCTCGCGCTCAGCTTTTCTTCCCCAGTGGCGTTATCGAAGTAGCGGCTGGTGACACCGACGGAGACTTGGTTGGCGTCATCGAGGCGGTCATTACCTGAGAAGCGGGTGTCTCTGAATAATTGCCCGTAGCTGAAGGTCAGTTCGGCGCTGTCAAAGTCGGGTTGTGAGCGTTGTTCCTCAAATTGACTGTACAGGTAGTAGGCTCTCGGCTCTAAGGTTTGGGTCATCGACTGCCCGAACAGACGCGTTTGGCGCTCAAAAATAAGCCCTGCATCCAGACTCGCCATGAGTGACCCCGCATGTGGTGACGAATCTAGGTTGGTAAAAGGCCTGTCGAGTTCATAACTTACGCTACGGTATTTGATTGTGGGTTCGATAAAGCCTGCGGTCCAGCGCAGGGGCTTGGTAAGACCAAGCTCGTTATACCAACGCTGCCCGGTGACCCGATCTATATTGCTGTCGAAGTGGGATAGCTGACTTAAAAAAATGGGCGTCAAACCCAGCCAGTCGCTATCCCCGATCCACCTCGCAGTCAGCTGCGGTAATTTTCGATAATCCTCGGCAATATCCTCGGCAATAGACTGGAACTGCTCAAAGTCGAGCGAGACTTGCCAGTTGTCATTGACGTAACCGACCCGGGCTAATTGTTGCAGAGCGGTCTCGCGTTGAGCACTTAGATTGCTGTTGTTGAGGTCGCGGAGGTATTCGGTATCGCTCACGCGGGTATAGTTAATGCGGGTGAACCAATTCCTTCCAAACTGTCCGCTGTGTTTTGTACCCACTAGCCAGCGCGCGCCGTCGTCCAGCGGGAACTCGTCTTCGTACTTGCTGTCATCGCCGATCCAGCCACCGTCAAACTCCCAGAGGCCGAGATCGTTACTTAGCCAGCGAAATTTGCTCTGGTGTAGGAACCCACGTTCCTGAATGTAACGCGGTCGATAAAGCAGGTCGTAGTTAGGCGCGAGGTTAAAATATACGGGCGCGGTAATGTCGATCCCGCCGCGGGTGTCGCTGCCGATATCCGGGAACAGTAGCCCTGTCTTTCGCCTTGAATCGACGGGGAAACGGACCCAAGGCAGGTACAGCACAGGGACATCGGCGACTTTCAGCTTTGCCCCCCACGCCTGTGCGTCGCCAGAGGCGGGGTCTATCTCGAGGGTTTCTGCATGGAGCACCCAGGCTGGATCCTCTGGAGCGCAGTAGGTCATTTGGCCGTCTTCAATGCTGATTTCGTCGCTGCCAAAGCGATGGAGCTTATCTGCTGCGCCAATCATACGTCGGTCATGTATGACATACCGGGCGTCGCTAACGATGGCTTCCTGAGCCTTACTGTCGTAGTCGATACGGGAGCCTCGGATCAGAATGCCGGGTTCACGAAACTCGACGTTGCCCATCGCCGTTGCGGTTTCCTGCGCCCGATCGGCGGTAACTTCATCGGCACTGACTTGCCGGTACCCTTGGCGTAACGAAACGTTGCCGCGAAACAACAGCTGACTCTCGGTGACTTCAGTATCGTCTGCATAAACCTCGAGGTCGGATTCTGTTGGCGACTGACTGGGATCGGTGTTCGCCAGAGGATCTAGATAGCGTCCACCGCACTGTCGGCAGCCGAGATCCTGTGCATCTATCGGGATTGCGATCAGGGGTTGCCAGTCCATATCCGCTGGCACCCCGCGCTCCATGAGGCGTTCAGCGGTCGCAGGTGCCGACCAAACAGCCGCTGCCGTTGCGAGCGTGAGCAGTTTCTTTTGTGCTGAGTGTGGATGGAGCAGTTGGATCACGAGGGGTAAAGTTCTCACTGGCGGGATACACTGGCGGTCAGGCATGATAATCCAAGGCAGACACGAATGCGCCATCCATATTGGCATCCCGCTGAGCCAGCGCTGCCGGGAGCGTAAATCCGCTTGAAGCCGATCAAACTTTCCCCTGTGTTACCCAATGATGGGGGTTCAACCGATATTGACCTTGAATATTGGGCAAGTCGTTGGCCGGACGCGTCCTGATGGCGAGCGATGAACAGCGAGTTCTCGATTGGGCTGCTGATCAATTTGGCAGGTCAGCTGCCGATCTGTTACTGACGCTGATCGCTGGCGATGCCAGCCCGCGCCGCTATTACCGGCTGACTGCTGCAAATACACAACCGTCTCTGGTGCTTAAAAATAATCAGCAGCTCATGGATTCTTGCATCCTGATGGTTTCGCCTCCCTCGGAGAGCAATGACGCTTTCTTGCATGTCGGTGCCCGGCTCTCAGCCGCAGGTCAGCAGACGCCCACGGTATGGGCGTCCTCATTAAGAGAGGGCTGGTTTTTACTCGAAGACTTCGGTGATAGCCAGCTTCTGGCGGCGCTGTCGCCCGACTCCGCTCCGCAGTTTTACCGTGCCGCATTGGGTGCCCTTGCCAAGCAGTGCTTGATGCCCTGTTGTCAGGCAGGCATTCCAAATTATGATGCGGCCCGCTTGCAACAGGAGTTAGACCTCTTCCCAGAGTGGTTTTTTTTGGGTTTGCTGGGTGGCGTAGCGACACCTGCGATAACAAACAGATTCCACGCGCTGAGTCAGCATTTGATCGATGCGGCGCTGTCCCAGCCAGCCGTATGGGTGCATCGCGATTTTCACAGTCGCAATCTCATGGTACTGGATAATGGCGCGCTGGGCGTGATTGATTTTCAGGATGCGGTCATTGGGCCTATTACGTACGACCCAGTCTCACTTTTGAAAGACTGCTACGTTCGTTGGTCTCGGCAACAGCAAGTCGAATGGTTGAGCGAATATCTGGAAACGCTAAAAGCGTTACCCAATCGACACGATTTAGTGTGGGTCGATGAGGACTCTCGGTCAGCGTCCAGTCAGGCGCATGATGGTGTGGCACGTAGCGGATCGGTTGATCGCCATGCATCCCGACTCGCGGATCTTTCGCAGCAACTTGGGGACGTCACGGACGAACAGTTTTGCCGTTGGTTCGACCTCATGGGCCTGCAACGCCACCTCAAGGTGTTGGGTATTTTCGCGAGACTTCACCTCAGAGATCGGAAATCCGGTTACCTCGATGATCTTCCGTTAGTGGCAGAGTATGTCAGGGAGGCATTGCGCTTGACTGCTGGCTCTCACTCCGCCCTCGATACCTTTGGTGACTGGTTCGAGACCGAGGTGATGCCCATGGTGCGCCGGCAGCCCTGGTATCGGCCGGTTGATCAGGAGGGTTGGGCGAAATGAAGGCCATGATTTTGGCCGCCGGGGAGGGGCGTCGCATGGCCCCGCTTACCGACACCACCCCCAAGCCAATGTTAAGCGTCGCTGGCCGGCCGTTGATTGAGCATCATCTTCGCAGACTCCGTGAGGCCGGGGTTACCGAGGTGGTGATCAACGTCGCCCATCTGGCGGAACAGCTGATCGACTTTTTGGGTGACGGTAGCCGCTGGGGTATCCATATTGCTATTTCTAACGAGCGGCAGCCACTGGAAACCGCGGGCGGCATCATTCATGCGCTCTCGCTATTGGGCGACGCGCCCTTTCTGGTCGTTAACGGGGATATCTATACTGATTATCCGTTTGAACAGCTCGTCGGAACGCTCCCGCCGACGGCGGGTGCGCATCTGATACTGGTTGCCAACCCCGCGCATAATCCCGACGGGGATTTCGTGCTGATCAATGACAGATGGCCGCATGGCCAGATAGCCCTCGCGACTCCCGAGGTGGCGTCAGTTGACAACACGCTGACCTATAGTGGCATGGGTATTTACTGTCCTGCGCTGTTCTCCCAATGCGTCCCGGGGAAGCAGCCACTGAAACCAGTGCTTGACCAGGCAATTGCACTTGGACGGATCACCGGAGAGTTGTTCATGGGGGTTTGGGAGGATGTTGGTACCCCGGAGCGCCTGGCGGCGCTCAACCGTAGATTTCCCAGAATTCTCGTCAGCCAGTAAACTACGCAACAATTCGATGCGCGGGGAAGTCGCCAAGTGTCCGACTACATAATCGCACCCTCTATTTTGGCGGCGGACTTTGCGCGCCTTGGTGAAGAGGTCGGTTCCGTTCTCAGCGCAGGTGCCGATATGGTGCACTTCGACGTCATGGACAATCATTATGTGCCGAATCTGACTATTGGGCCGATGGTCTGTCAGGCATTACGCAATCATGGGGTTGTTGCCCCGATCGATGTCCATCTCATGGTGCAGCCCGTGGATTCGCTGATTCAGATGTTCGCCGATGCCGGGGCGACTTACATTACCTTTCATCCGGATGCATCGCCCCATGTCGACCGGTCAATTCAGCTCATTCGCGATCTCGGTTGTCGCCCTGGCTTGGTTTTTAATCCCGCAGAATCTCTGGGTGCGCTGGAGTACACGTTGGACAAAATCGACATGGTTTTGCTGATGTCAGTGAATCCTGGTTTTGGTGGGCAGACATTCATCCCGTCAACCTTTGAAAAGTTACGCGCCGCGCGAGCGCTGATAGATCAGGCTGGCCGCAGCATTCGCCTCGAAGTTGACGGTGGCGTAGGTCCCCACAATATTGCAGCCGTTGCTGAGGCGGGCGCCGATACGTTTGTGGCGGGCTCGGCGATATTTAGTGTGCCCGATTACAGTGCGGTGATTGAGGAAATGCGAGCCAATCTCGCGACTGTCAAGCGGGCGTGACAGCGACTATTACGCAATCCGAATTTCTCGCGCTTGGTGATGAGGGCTTTAACCGGGTCCCCGTGGCGCGCACCATTCTTGCAGACGCCGAAACTCCTCTCTCTGCCTATGCGAAGCTGGCGCAAGGTCCCCGATCGTTTTTATTTGAATCGGTAGAGGGCGGCGAGCGCTGGGGACGCTACTCCATTATTGGTTTGCCGGCCAGCACATGGTTGACGGTAGAGGGGTATTGCCTCCGCTTTTTCGAATCAGGTCACTGTGCAGAATCTCGAGAAGTGGCTGATCCGCTGGCGGCTATTCAGGAATATCAGCAGCAATTCAAGAGCGCGCCCTTGGCGGACTTGCCTGTCTTTCACGGAGGTTTAGTGGGTTACTTTGGTTATGATACGGTCCGCTATACCGAACCCAAGCTAAAAGACTCTTGTCCGCCCGATGAATTGGGTGTTCCCGATATCATGCTGCTGCTGGCAGAGGAAGTCCTGATATTCGATAACCTCCGCGGGACACTGACGTTGGTGATTAACGCAGACGTTTCGCGGGAGGGTGCTTACGAACGTGCCGTCGCTAGGCTCGATGAGATCGAGCACACTTTACCCACACTGAGCGCAGGTTTGAGTGGCATCAGCTTGGCACCGCCGGAGGCGAGCGAGCAACTTGCAGATGTCCAACATCGGACGCAGCAAGCCGAGTTTGAATCCTGGGTAGAGACTATCCGGGAATACATTCTGGAAGGCGAGGTGATGCAGGTTGTGCCCTCGCAGCGGCTTTCGCTCCCGTTTCAAGCGCCATCGCTATCGTTGTATCGCGCATTGAGAAACCTCAACCCGTCGCCGTATATGTATTTTCTGGATCTTGACGGCTTCGAAGTCATCGGTTCATCGCCAGAAATATTGGTGCGGCTCGAGCAGGGCTTGGTCACGGTGCGTCCCATCGCTGGCACCCGAAAGCGCGGTGTGACGGAAGAAGAGGATCGGGCGCTTGAGACCGAATTGCTCGCGGATCAAAAAGAAATTGCTGAGCATCTAATGCTGATCGACCTCGGCCGTAATGATGTAGGGCGCGTCAGTCAGGCGGCTAGCGTTACGCTAACTGAAAATATGATTGTTGAGCGCTATTCGCATGTAATGCACATTGTGTCGAACGTTGTAGGAAAGGCCCGGCCGGGGGTCACCGCCATCGACGCCCTGCGCGCGGCGCTACCGGCGGGTACCTTGAGCGGAGCACCCAAGGTGCGGGCGATGGAGATCATTGACGAGCTGGAGCCAGTTAAGCGGGGTATTTACGGCGGCGCGGTAGGCTATCTATCGTGGTCGGGGGATATGGATACAGCAATCGCGATCAGGACGGTTGTGGTCAAGGGGGGCGAGGTAATTTTGCAAGCCGGCGCCGGTGTCGTCGCAGATTCTGTCCCTACACTTGAGTGGGAGGAAACCATTAACAAAGCGCGCGCGATGATGCGGGCTGTGGAGATGTGTTCTCCCTAGTGGCACTCCCCATCGAGCCGATCTACTCGGAGTCAGTGCCAGTAAAAGTCATTGAGCTTTGGTGATCTGGACAATTTCGAACGCCTGTGTGCTCGTACGCCACTCCAGGATAAGGTTGTAGAGCTCCCCCCCGATTGCTGCGCCAATAACAGTAATACTGTCAGACAGCGCTGATACATCCGACCACCCCAACTCTACCAATGTCCCGGGCTGGATGAATCCCCTGTCAAATCGCACGACGTTGAAATTAACGTTTCGCCGTATCTGTGATCCAAAGGCGTCTGTCAGCACAACCATCACTTCATGGCCACCTTGCCCCAGTAAACTGAAATTGACCGCTGAGGCAAAACCCGATAGAGCAGCGTTTTCGATGTCCTCAAACGCTGCGCCGACGTCCGCTCGATAGCCTCCATGCGGTATCTCAAAGCGATACTCGCCATCCACATAAACTTCTATGCTTACCACCTGATCTGATGAGATCGCCCAACCGCGAAGGCTACCGATCCCGGAATAGGTTGTCTGCGATAATGGCTCCTCAACAACCAGTCTTATATCGCTCAGTGCGTCAAATTCAACCCAGAAAAAAAGTGGGACAGCGCCATTCACATCATTCCACTGACCCTCTGAACCCAGATCATAGAAAGGCTCTGGCCAATCATTGAGCGCCATGGCTAGGCTGTCCTCTCCGGCACCAGAATTGTCTGGCTGCACGCCCCAATTGGTGTAGCGTCCCTGCACGGGTTGGCCGTTGAAGTCACCCAGCCAGAATTGCTCACCGCTACTGGCCCAAATCCAATGCCCTTCTGCGGCCGAGTCTGATCCTCCTAGCCATACAAATGCGGCGCCTGACTCAACATCAACACCTGTTTGACTGATTTGCTCGGGTGTGAGGTGGTTCTGCGCAGCGGCTAGTAATGCCTCGTTCTCTGCAGCCGAGTCAATACGAGCGAGGTAACCCGGGGTGTCGCCCAATGTCATTGCTTCCGCTATGGCGTTCGCGTCATCCCAAGTCGTAGGCGCTGTGACAAGCTTGTAAGTGTGGCCACCGTGCTCAACAATCAGATCTGCAAAGGCCCCTGCGGGTAGCAGCGACAGCGCGCTCAGCGCAAAGTTGACAATGGTTCTCTTCATATCAGAGTACCCTCGAGATCCATTTGCAGCGTAAAAGGGGCGAAAACATAGCATCTGTCACAAGGCGTTACCAGCGCTTTGCCTGTTCTTAATGACGCCGATGGGTCGACCTTTATTCCCCCGTGTATGCAGGTGAGGCTATTACACTGCGGTAATTCTGCGCACATACCGTTGCCTAGTCGCCAGCCTTTAGCGCCAATCCGCATACCTCCTCTTTGTCTAAATCCCATCAATTTAGGGGTTAACGGGGTTGCAGGGCTTATTGGGGTACGCGGCTCCGCTCCGTTGATGTACGGGGGGGCTTCGTAATATGTAAGTGCTAACTAACCGGCAAAGCTTCTCAAAAAAAGTCAGCGCTATTCGGCAACGAGGGCCCGCGAGTTAAAAGCTGCCGTGACGTGTCAGGCATCGACTTGCAGGTCCGGGCTAAAAAAGTAGGCGAAGCTACTCGCGTCACGGCAAGAATCGAGGGGGTGCCCCCGGGGGCGATATCGCTATCTAAATTGGCTATATCAGAGAATTTAGAAGCATTTCGCCGCTATTTCGCCACTTTTGTCTCTTTTTCTATCAATGATGATGATTTTTGCGGGCAAATAGCGTAAAACGCCGTCTTCACGCGACAGAGCCGAAATAGCCCGCCCCATG
>CAYQUE010000064.1:0-2537 GCA_964420615.1 uncultured Alteromonadaceae bacterium
CGCCCTTTTTACCGCCAATTGCGATAGGATGCGCCCCGCAACACATCTGACAGATTAACCCCTTTGCCTTAATCCGCTGAATGTCAGCAACGCCACCTATTTGGCCGGGGATTGCTGCAAAGCTAAAAACACAGGACGGTCAATGAACGACACCCTCACACTGAATAAACTCGAAAAAGTGATCGAGCTCGAATCGAAGCTCCGCGGTGAGTATGAGCAACAACTTGCTGCTAAAGACGCCGCCGCCGCGCAGCTCACCAAAGAAAAGCAAGCGCTGGAAGACAAAGTCAACGAACTCGAAAAGACCATCGCTACCCAGCTGGCCACGATCAGCGACATGTCAGGTAAAACGCAGAGCACCCAAGCGCTGGAGCAGCGCAATCGCGAGCTACACAATCGCTCGGAGAACATGAAAGAAGAAGTAGCGGAAGCCAAATCCCGCGTTAAAGCGCTGCAAAAAGACCTCGCTGCCGAGCGCGCCCTGCTAGCAGAGCTGCAAAAGTTTGACCCGCAGCGCATGAAGAAAAATTTGGACGCGTCAAAGAAAAAGCTGGCCGAAAAAACCACGGCTGCCGACAAACTGCAGAAGTCACTGACCCAAGCGCGCGCAGAGAATAAGGTGTTGGAGCAGAAGGTCAAAGACCTGGAAGCACAGCTCGCAACCAACTCGGATACACCGGACGCGATCGAGGACGACCAGCAAGCCGCATGAGTTTATAGTCGCGCTGGCAGGCAATATGATCAGGTCGTGCGAGGTCGGGGGATACAATGATGAGCGTCCTCAACTTGGACTTCTGGTATCGCCATCAGCGCATGCTGGGCGTCGTCGCGATCCTGATTGGTGCAGGCGCCTGGGGTATGGAATTCGCTGGCACCGTTTACATCTGCCCCTATTGCCGGGTGCAACGCACAGTTATCTTACTGCTAGGGCTGG
The DNA here is from genome assembly GCA_964420615.1 of uncultured Alteromonadaceae bacterium. Classification (GTDB taxonomy): domain Bacteria; phylum Pseudomonadota; class Gammaproteobacteria; order Pseudomonadales; family Halieaceae; genus Luminiphilus. The sequence continues at coordinate 935 of CAYQUE010000064.1, forward strand.
TCATGCTACTGCCCCAGCCCCGACATTGGATTGTTCGTTACGTCGCCTCAGTGATCGGTTTTCTCGGTGCGGTCGTCGCGGTGAATCAAAATTTCATGGGGTGGGCAAAAATTTCCAAGGGCGAATTTGCCTTTAACGAGCACCTCTATATTGACCCCTTTCTGCTCTCCGCCGGTTCTCTGTTTATCATTATCGGCCAGCTGTGGCTGATCCTGGGCCAGCGTCGGCCCACAGATTAATCGCCCGAATCGGCCGCGCGCTGATCAAACTTCAGCGTCCACGCAGAAAGGCATTGCGCTCTAGTACGTGACTAATGCCCCAAGGCGGTGAGGATTTCCCGCAATAGCATGGTTGCCAGCGCCATCCAGCTGAGCATAAACAGACTAAACCTGACCCACACATAATTAACCGTGATCTGCACCAGCGAGTGCACCAAACGCAGACCACAGTAAGCCCACGCAGCGTAAAGGTGGGTCGTATCCGTGTGACCCAGCGCCCAGATCACTAAAACCACCGCATAAAAGAGGGTCGGCTGCTCCCACAGGTGATTGTAATTATCGGCTACGCGCTCCACTTTACTGGGAAATACACCGCCAAGCTGTGCCGGGTGGGAGAGCTTTTGTAAGTCGACCCCTTCGGCTTCGAGTATTTTCGCGGCGGGGATGCGCGTGATATACATCAACAGCATCATCACAAAACTGAGCGCGCCCATAAACAGGATTGGCTGCAGGATTAAATCGTTCATGAGGTCGTCTCACCGGTCAGTATGTATCGGCTGAGAGTAACCAATGAGGGGGCCAACAGGCCAGTCCGCAACGCCGCCACCGCAACCCTGAGCTCGCGGTTGCAATGGGCCACAAGGAGCCGACGCGACCCGTGAACACCCTGATTGATCACCTTATTATCGCGGTACCGGATTTAAGCGCCGCCACTCGAGACTTCGGCGTGTTGCTGGGCCGAATGCCCAGCTGGCGCGGCGAACATCCGGATTACGGGACCGAGAACACCCTGTTCAAGTTAGACAATACTTACATCGAGTTGTTGGCGCCCCTAGGTGAGGGCTTGGCGGCAGACATCATTAACGGAATCCTCCAGGAGCGCGGTGCTTGTTTGGGTGGTCTGGTTTTTGGCACCGAGAGTGCTGACGAGTTCATTGCACACGCTCGCGCCCAGGGTTTAGCCGCCTCCGATCCACTGCCGGGCCACGGGGTCGACAACAACTCGGGTGCGGTGCGCCACTGGCAGAACATCTTTTGGGATATGGCGGCCGCGGGAGGTATCTTCTCGTTTTGTATCGAACACGCAGCGGATTCCACACTACCCGAGGCGACTCCGGTGGGTAAGGGACCCATCACCGCCGTGGATCACGTGGTGGTCAAGACGCAAAATGCTGCTGCCGCCAAGCGTTTTTATGGCGATCAGCTGGGGATTCGGCTCGCGCTTGAACAGGAGGTCCCCGAGTGGGGTGGCACACAGCTGTTCTTTAGGGCGAGTTCGATGAGTATTGAGGTCATTGCCTCGGACACAGCGCCCGAACAGGATACGTTATGGGGGCTGGCGCTCAAATCAGACGATCTGGATGTCACCCACGCTCGGCTGACCG
>CAYQUE010000064.1:2637-6702 GCA_964420615.1 uncultured Alteromonadaceae bacterium
GCCGTGGTGATTACGGATGGCAGAATCAGCTTTGTCGGTAGCAGCGCCGAGGCACTCGCTCAGGCAGGCAGCGAGACGCAAGTGGTTGATCTGGGCGGGCGGCTTGTTCTGCCGGGACTGCAAGACACGCATATCCACCCCATTATGGGCGGGATCGATGCGCTCTCTTGCGATCTCAGCGTGGGAGAAACTGCCGAGGATTACCTCGCGCTTATCGAAACCTACGCCCAAGCCAACCCGGACCTCGCTTGGATTACCGGCGGCGGTTGGGCCATGTCGGCATTTGGCCCGGGCGGGATGCCTGCCAAAGAGCTGCTGGACGCCGTAGTTCCCGACCGCCCGGTATTGCTGTTTTCAAGCGACGGCCACACCGCATGGGCGAATAGCAAGGCGCTGGCACTCGCGGGCCTCACTGCTGAGACACCGGATCCGCCTGACGGCCGCATTGACCGTCATCCTGAGACGGGCGAGCTGATTGGCAGCCTGCAAGAAGGCGCGGGCAACCTCCTGGATCACGTGGTCCCCGCGGTAACACCAGAGGCTGCTCTCGACGGATTGCGCTATAGCGTCGCCATGCTCAATGCATATGGGATTACTGCGGTCCAGGATGCCATTGTTACCGCCGAGGATCTTGAAACGTATCACGCGCTGGAAGCGCTTGGTGAACTGAGCCTGCACGTGGAAGCATCGCTGTGGTGGGAGCGCGAGCGCGGACTGGAGCAGGTTGCGGACCTGATCGCGCTAAGAGAGCCCTACCGGGAAGGCCAGGTACGCGCCAACACCGTCAAGATCATGCAAGACGGCGTCATGGAGAACTACACCGCCGTCATGCTGGAACCCTATTTACTCGATACCGATAACGTCACCGGGATTCCCATGGTCGAACCCGCACTGCTCAAGGACATCGTGACCGCGCTCGATGCCGCACAGTTTCAGGTGCACTTTCATGCCATTGGCGACGGCGCGATCCGGCAGGCCCTCGACGCGATACAAGCCGCGAAAGCCAACAACGGATTAACCGACGGGCGCCACCATATCTCGCATCTGCAAATCATCGACCGCGCCGACATACCGCGGTTTGCCGAGCTCGGTGTGACCGCTAATTTTCAGCCGCTGTGGGCCTACGCCGATGAATACATCAACGATCTGACGCTGCCTTTTATCCGTGCAGAAACCGCGCAGCAGATGTATCCGATTCAGAGCGTCATTGACGCCGGCGGCACCGTAGCGTTTGGTAGCGATTGGTCCGTCTCGACCGCTAACCCCTGGGTGCAAATTGAAGTCGCGATCACCCGGAAAAATCCCGAGGGCCCGGAAGAAGCACCTGGCGAGGCGTTTTTGCCTCGTGAGCGAGTGTCACTGGAAGCAGCGCTTGAAGCCTTCACGATCCATGCGGCATCTGTGAATCACAGAGAAGATGAGACAGGCTCTATCGAAGCCGGCAAGCTGGCGGATCTGGTGGTGCTTGATCGGAACCTATTTGAGATTCCCGCGGCTGAAATTTCCGAAACCGCCGCTTTGGTCACCCTTTTCAAGGGCGAGGTTGTGCACGGCTCATTAGCACTGCCCGGGGAATCACCTTAACGAGTCTGGGTCCTGCAAATGAAAGAAGCCGCGCTAGCTCGCGGCAGGTCTCGGTTGCATGCCCGCGCTAATGGCAGCCCCCAACAAGATGAGTGCGCCGCCAATCAGCGTTGCGGTAGCGGGGATTTCGGCAAAAAACAGCCAACCCAGGAGCGCTGCAAATACAATTTGCACGTAGCTCAAACTGGTTGCGCGGCTCGCTGAATCTGTCTGCATCGCCTTGGTCAACGCGAGCTGGCCCAGCTGGGTAAAGCAGCCGATACCGAGAAGCACCCACCAGCCTCGTGCGTCCGGCCAGATGAATTCGTGCCCCCCGAGCAAGAGTGTGCCCGGTAGGCACACCAGCGGAAAATATAAAACGATCACCGAGGGGTGCTCAGTGACAACCAGTTTTCGGACGAGGGTATAGGCGATACCACTCCCCAACGCGCCGCCCAAGCCGGCTAACACTGGCCACACACTCAGCAGAGTGGGTTCGGCAGACAGCCATAAAGGCGCGACCATAAAGCCCAATCCCACTAGGCTCAGTGCAATACAGGCCAGCGTCGCGGTTGTCGGGCGCTCAGACAGAAACAAGAAAGCCAGCACCGCGGTACATACGGGATGCATGTAGTGCAACATGGTGGCCGCCGCAATCGGCAGGTGGATGATGGCATAGAAGACGCTGGTCAAAGCGGCGAACCCCGCCACACCGCGCGCCAGTAAAAGCCCCCGCCGATTGCCCAGAGGGTGGGTTCTGACCCGACGAATATCAGCAAGCGACAGCGCCACAGAGATGACCGCGCGCACAAAGATGATTTGCAAAAGCGGCAATCCTAATAGGCTCGCTTCTTTCACCATGGCGCTCATGAGCGCAAATGCCAGTGCGCTGATCAGCATGTAGCGAGGCCCCGTCACTGAGATAAACGTGCGCGCAGTTGCTGAACATCGTAGCAATCATCACCCGCTTGTCTTGGGGCGGATCGGGTATAGGCAGCGCTGATCTCGGCATGGCGCTCATCGATGCGCACTTGGTTATAGCCGTGGGAAACCACATACCGCTCTCCAGCGAGCATCTGCGGCAACACAATGGCCGCAAATTCATCAACGGGCATCCCCAGATCGCGGATCGCCTCGGGAATCAGCTCTGATCCCACAAAACCCGGTGCAATCATGCCTACCGCAATGTGCTCGGGCATTTCGTTGCGCAGGGCGTCAGTGAGACCGAGTACCGCATGCTTGCTGGCCACGTATGCGGCCGCATGACGCACCGCCACGAAGAAACTATTTTCTGAGCCCGTGTTGTAGATCGCGGCCGCCGTGCCCTGTTCTATCAGACGCTTGCCAAATACCTGGCATCCCTGCCAGACGCCCTGAAAATTGACTGCCATCACGCGCTGCATCTCCTCAAGTGGTGTATCGAGTACCGACCCGGAGCGCTGACCCACGCCGGCATTGTTGACGACCAATGCGACTTCGCCAAACGCGGCGAACGCATCCTCGGCGAAAGCCTCAAGTTGCTCTGGCACCGCGACATCAACGCACTCGCCCCGGGCAGTGATCCCCAGCTCGCGCAATGCACGGACTGCCTCATCGAGCCGCTCCCGCCGCGGCTCGCCAATCACGATATTGGCACCCTGCTCACCGCACACCTTTGCAACGCCCAACCCGATACCCGTCGCACCACCGGTAATGACAACCGTCTTGTCTTTTAGCATCAGCATAAGTGCCCTCCTCTTTTAGCGAGCCAGCCAGACTGCCAATACCTGACTGGCCATCTGTGTTTTTGGATCCCTGGCATGGGCTATGTCATCACTGCGGCAGTAAGCCATCTGCCTCCGGCTTGAGTGTCGAGCGCTAACCGATCATCGACAGCAATTTAGTCGCCGCCAATACCACGACCAGAGCGATCACTCCCGCAACCAATGCGTTGCGTCGCCAGCCGTTGCGGTAAGTCTCTGGCACCAAGGTGCTGTTTACGATGACCAAGAGCAGTACCGCAATCACCGGCAACAGCACCGCGTTAGTGGCCTGCGCGAGTACGATCAACCCGACGGGCCGCGCGCTGACCAGCGCAAAAACGAGGCCGATGGCCAACACTGATAGCGCCACCGCCTTAAAGGGCCGGCTACCTGCAGCTGACGGCCAACCCATCACACCACAGACCGCCCAACCTGCGGCAACGGGTGCCGCGATCGCTGAAGTCAAACCCGCCGCGAAGAGCCCGAGACCCATGGCCCAGCTGCCGACGTTTGGGAACCGTCGATCTATGCCTGCGAGTAGCGCATCCAGCGCGTTTTGCGAGGTGTCGCCGGCAATCACCACGGTCGCAACGACCACAATCGCGGCGGTTACAGCGCCACCGATGATGATCGCGATCGCCGATTCGAGTCGCGCTTCGTGCAGTGCGGTCACGAGTGCCACTCCCTGCCAGCGACGACGCACGGCAGTCGCGTGGAGAAACAGGTTGTAAGGCACCACGGTGGTACCAATCAGTGCCAG
>CAYQUE010000064.1:6802-7905 GCA_964420615.1 uncultured Alteromonadaceae bacterium
AGCGCCACCGGGATACCCCAACCGCGCGCATGACCAAACTGCCGGATCAGCGGCGCCAGATCCTCATTCGTTGATAACGCGCTCCGCAGCGCGAGCTCCTGAAGCACGATCGTTGCAACCACCGATACCAAAATCGCCCACAGCAGTGCGATACCCGAGCTGGCGCCGGCGACGCTGGCGGTGGTGACGGTCCCCGGGCCCACAAAGGCCGCTGCGACCATGACACCCGGACCCAGCCTGATGTTCATAGACGTCAGCGCTACTCGGCGAGATAGCGCTCGGGTAACCCCGAGGTGTGCACCCGGAAAATCACCAACTCAGCGCCCTCTTCGCCGGTAAGCCCCGTGTGGATAACCTCTGGCGCTATCTTCTGTGCCCCCCCCGCACTCACGGATTGATCGGGCTGATCACGACGCTTAAGTGTCACAACCCCCTCGATGACATAAAAAATCTCTTCGCCAGGGTGCCAGTGCCACGGTAGCTCGGTGTGAGGGGGAAAGCTCACGCGATTCACCATCACCTCTTTATCAGCAACGCCCTCGATCGCTTCGCGGAGTAAATTTTGGGCAATGACTGTCGGCTCAAAGGACTCGTCCTCAGCTTGCGCAAAACTGGGCAGCGCGCCGGACCCGACGCAGGTCAGAATAAGCAGTAGCAACAGGCGATAGGCGCGTAAAGAGAGTGTCATAACGTCTGTCCCTGAGCTGCGATACTGCCTCCAGCATAGCCCCTCAGGTTCTGGAGGGACAGCGCTACGACCAGAGTTGGCGTTTGCCGACACCGCTCAGAATCATGACGCATAGCGGCACTCTTTGACACGATTCCTCTTTGACACAATTCATCGCCGCTACACATCGCCCGTATCAATAGTGTCCGCTGGGCAATCAGTGTTTTCACTTCCCGACTGACTGACTTAAGATGCCAACGAGGCGATACCGCTGAGTCGAGAGATCGGCGATCGTGGCATCAGCATCCGCCCCGTCAGTGCATCAGCCGGCGGCGGCAATAGTAGCGGAGCACGGGCCCCATGGAACAACAGGAAATTAACACCCTACGCGCGCTGATGGAGTACGAGGCAGCGAGAACCGCGCCGCCAGAAACCT
>CAYQUE010000065.1:0-7870 GCA_964420615.1 uncultured Alteromonadaceae bacterium
TCACAGCCGTGAAGCGTCGCGTGATGGGTGATGGAGCAGTCCTCACCAATAATGGTGGGAGAAGCGATCCCCACATGGATCATCACAAAATCCTGAATATTGGTTCTCGCGCCAATTCGTATCTCATAGGTTTCTGCGCGCGTGACCACGTTCGGCCAGATCGAGGCGCCCGGACCCACATACACTTTGCCGTATAACCAGGCACTCTCATGCACGAAGGCCGGCTCGTCGAGGGTGACATGTTGACCAATGTGTCCCATGCTGTGGGCTCCAGAATCAATGACAGTCCGCCTAGTTTGTCATGTTGCAGCGCGAAGCGCTAAATCTGTTAACCGTGACCTATGGAGCCCGCTGGCATGACAGTTAACGAGCGGCGAGCCATACAGCTCGGTTTGGGCGCCGTCATGCTGTGGAGCACAGTCGCGACGGCATTCAGTCTGAGCTTGCGTTATCTCACCCCTCTGCAACTGGTGACGGTGGCGACCGCCGTCAGTTGGTGCTTTCTTATGATTCGAGTGATACGCCCCGAGCAACGCCGGGCGCTCGCGGGGCTCACGCCGCGCGCGAAATTGGCCTGCCTGTTGATCGGCTGGGTCAATCCCGGACTCTATTATCTGGTGTTATTCGCGGCCTATGACCAACTGCCTGCTCAGGAAGCCATGGCCATTAACTACTCGTGGGGCATTACGCTGGCGCTGGTCGCGGCTCCCCTCCTCAAGCAGCGCCTTACACCTGGCGCGCTTCTGGCCGCCTGCGTCAGTTATGCCGGCATCATTATCATCGCAACTCGGGGCGAACCATTCTCCATGAACTTCGCGCAGCCCGTCGGCGTTGGCCTGGCATTGTTGAGCACCCTGATATGGAGCCTCTATTGGGTCATTAACACGCGATTGCCGATCGATCCCGAGATCAGCCTGTTCCTGAACTTTTCGGGTGCCCTGCCGCTACTCCTCAGCCTAATGTGGATGAACGGTGAGTCTTGGCAGATGAGCAGCGCAGGTCTGGCGGGCGCGGTCTATGTGGGTCTGTTTGAGATGGGTATCGCCTTTGTCCTATGGATGGCCGCGATGAAGGCAACCCGCTCTGCACTGCGCATCTCCAGCCTGATTTTTCTATCGCCCCCCGTCTCGCTTTTACTCATTTGGTTCATCGCCGGAGAGCCGCTGCGACTGTCCACGCTCGGCGGGCTGGCGCTCATCCTCGGAGGACTCTGGTTGCAGCGGCGCGTCGAGCGGCCCTGAGTTATTGGCAGAGGTATTGGCAGGTCGCACCCACAGCTGACTGCCCTCTGTCAGGCGATCGATATCCAGCACCCGCTGAGTCGTATCCCAGGCGATCGTCACCGTGTTTTGTTGAAGATCTCGCCGAACAACGCGCGCCACTGCACCGACATCAGCTTGCGCCTCCGCGTCGACCCCCGTGCCTTTCAGCCCCTTCACCAACAGGGCCCGAGTGTCACCCCGTCGGATAACGCTGCCCGACTCCAGCAGCAAAAGAAGCTCGCTCAAACGGGCGAGCTCTTCGGGCGCATGAGACACGTAGATCGTCGGCAGGCCGAGCGCCGAAATCCACGTCCGCAAGCGCTCGACGATTTGCTGACGCCGCGAACTATCGTTAGCCGACAACGGCTCGTCCAATAATAGCAAGCGCGGCCTGACCAGCAGCGCCTGCGCCAAAGCGACCCGCTGTCGCTCCCCGCCTGAAAGCGTTTCAACCGATTGCGACTGCACATCATTCAGTTGCAGCCCGTTTACAACGTCGTCGAGTGATAATCCAGACTCGCACGACGCACCGCGACGTATTGCGAAGATCAGACTATCGTGGACTGTCCGGTCGGGGAGTAGCGGATGATTCTGCATCACCACGCCCAGTCCGCGCCGAAAGGTGGGCACCTCGACCCCCCGAGACGGGTCGTGCCAAATCTCGTCACCCCATCTGACGGTGCCGCTAAAGGCGGGCTCTAGTCCGGCGATCACGCGTAACAACGTTGTCTTACCCGCACCGGTGACACCTTGAATGCCCAAGGGCTTGGCGAGGTCGAGATCAAGCTGCACATCGAGGGTGAAATCACCTCGCTGCAAACTGCCACTGATATGGAGCACCTGACTCATCAGCGAACCACTCCGATCCGCCCACCCGCGAACCGGTAAACCAACCACAAGGACAGGAAGGAAAAGCCGACCAAGCCCAGTGCCAGCGTGTGAGCGGCTGCGTAGTTTAAGGTCTCCACGTGCTCGTAAATCGCGATGGACAGGACACGGGTTTCGCCCGGGATATTGCCACCCATCATCAACACCACGCCGAATTCTCCAACCGTATGAGCAAAAGTCAGTACAGCACCCGTCAGGAAACCGCGGCGCGACAGCGGCAATACAACGCTCCAAAAGCGATCGCGCGGCGAGAGGCCTAAACAGGCGGCTGTCTCCAACACAGATTCGGGTACGGCACGAAAAGCGCTCTGTAGCGGCTGCACCATGAACGGCAGTGAATACAGTAGCGACGCCAACACCAAGCCCGAAAAAGAAAACGTCAGCGACTCGCCCGTTAGACTCACCCAAAATCCGCCCAAGAGGGATTCGGGATTCAATATCACCAGGAGGTAAAAACCCAATACCGTCGGCGGTAAAACCAGCGGCATCGCAACGAGCGCCTCGACACCCGAGCGTATCGGTGAGTGAGAGCGCGCCAACCACCACGCCAGGGGCGTCGCGAGTGGCGCGAGTAGCACGGTGGTAACTCCGGCCAGCAGCGCCGTCAACCAGAGCGCCTGCAGATCCCCGGCCATCAGTGCGCACCTTCGGCTGGCAATTGATACCCTCGCGACTTGATCAACGCCCGAATCTCTGGGCTCTTAAGCTGTTCAAACCAAAATGCGGCGGCGGCGTTACGCCCAGCGCGGGCAAGCTGCACCATATCCTGACGAATCTCGGGATGATCGCTGAGCCACATCACGTCCTCTTCGCTGATGTTGACTCCTCCATGTCGCGCACCCTCATGAACCGATGCACGCGCGACAAAGCCCGCAGCTATCTGGCCAGCCGCTACCATGCCCGCAACCAGATTGACGTTGTCGGCGCGAACCACACCCTCAACCCACTCTGGGTCGGCACCCGAGCGTGCCAGCACCGCGATCGCGGCCTCGCCGTAGGGCGCGATCGCTGGGTTGGCAATACCGACGCGATCTGGAGACAGCTCAAAGAGCGCTTGAATACTGACAGGGCCAGTGGCGTTCGGCCACCAAAGGCCCAGCTCGCCGATAGCATAGGTGCGCAAAGACCCCGGCATCACCAAGCCCCGCTCGACCAATAGTGCCGGTCGACGCTGATCTGCCGCCATCAAGATGTCATAGGGAGCACCAGCGATGATCTGACTCACCAGTTTTCCGGTCGAGCCCGATATCACCTGATAACGATAGTCGCTGATAGCCTCTAGCTGTTGCGCGATTGCACTGGCCGTCTCTCTGAAATTAGCGGCCACGGCAATCGTCGCGTCTATCGATAGCGCGGGTGCGCTGTACGTTACCAAGACCAGACAACACAGGCGGCGCCACCCGAGGCGCGCTATCCGCCGAAACCGCTCAAGGACAGGGCTCTTAACGCACACCATCTCAAACGACGCCTAGTTCATCGAGGCGCTGGGACAAATAACGGGCCGCCGTGTAACGCGTCGACAGCACCACCTCGGGGCGCGGATGTAAGAACAACGGCAAAGACATACGACTGGTCGTTTGCGCTGCGCCCTCGGGAGTCGCGACGCGGTGGGTTGTTGAGGGCAAATACCCTCCCGTCACCTCTTGCAACATATCGCCAATATTGACGATCAGCTGCCCGGGCTTGTTGGGGACCGAGACCCACTCGCCATTGCGCAGTCGCAGCTCGAGCCCCGGACCATCAGCCGCGGGCAACAGCGTTAATAAATTGATGTCCTCGTGCGGCGCCGCTCTCATCACCGCGTTGTCGGCCGGGACCGGCGGATAGTGCAACACGCGCAACATAGACTGCTCGCTCTGCTGAATCATATGACCCAGCGGTTCAGAGAACGCGTGCGTGATCGTTTCTGGGAGCCGATCGGCAATCATGTTCAACAGCACTGCACCCAGGTTAACGGTGGCCACAAAGTGTGCCGCGAGATCATCGCGCAACGTCGCCGGGCAGCGCCCCCAAGGATAGAATTGAAAGTACTCCTTGAAATCACGATCCGTGAACCCTTTGGCGTGCTCGGCTTGCTGGAGAGAAAAATAGCCGTCCTGACGAAGCGGATCCATCTCGAAATCGTCCGCCTGACCGGAGGCAAAAAACTGGTGCCAGTCGCGATAGATCCGATGGATTCTCTGCGCGTCCAGCGGATGCTCGGTTACCGCCGCAAAACCATAGTGTTGCAGCGAGGCCATAAATTGCTGCGGAAATGCCTCATCCGCATAGGATATTTGGGGCAGTTCGGGCATGGCACTCATGGACTAGGGTGACTCAGACGCCGCCCAGCGACAGAAAAAAGCCGGCGAGAGCCGCACTCATCAAGTTGGACAGGCTCGCGGCAATCAATGCCCGGAAACCATAGCGCGAAATATCATCGCGGCGTCCGGGGGCCACCGCACCCAGACCACCCAACAGAATGGCAATAGACGAGAGATTAGCAAAGCCGCAGAGCGCAAAAATGACGATAGCCTGGGACGGTGCCGATAACTGGGCAGCAACCTCACTGTAGGAGACGTAAGCGACAAACTCATTCAGGATAAATTTCTGGCCAATGAGGCTACCCGCTAATTGCGCTTCCTCCCAGGGAATACCTAACGCCCACGCCAGAGGCTGAAGCAGGGTCCCCAATACACGCTCAAGCGTCAGCTGCTCCACGCCGAACCAGCCACCCACTGCCTCAAGCATGCCGTTTGCCATGGCGATTAGAGCGATGAAAGCCAGCAGCATCGCACCAATTGCACCCACCATTTGCAATCCGTTCATCGCACCGGTCGCAGCGGCATCGATAACGTTGATGTACTTTTCGCTGGCGAGTTGCTCACCCGCCTCGGGTTCAGCTGGCTGTCCGGTCTCCGGCTCCATCAGTTTGGCCATCAGCAAACCGCCCGGCGCCGCCATGAAGCTCGCCGCCAGCAGGTACTCCAGAGGTACGCCCAAAGCAACATAACCCGCCATTACCGAACCGGCAATGGAGGCCATGCCGCCCACCATCACTGCAAAGAGTTCAGACCGCGTCATACCCGGTATGTAGGGTCTCGCTACCAGTGGCGCTTCAGCCTGGCCGACAAATACGTTGGCAGCGGCGGAAAGCGATTCGGTATGGCTGGTTCGCAGGAGTGCGCGTAATCCGCCACCCATAATGCGAATGAGCCACTGCATAACACCAGCGTGGTAAAGGACCGCGATCAGAGCACTGAAAAAGATCACGACGGGCAGGACGCTGAAGGCAAAAATAAAGCCGATCGAGTCGTTCGGGCCCACTAGGCCGCCAAACATAAACTCCATCCCCGCGCGGCTGTACCCCAACAATACAGAGACATAGTCGGAGGCCGCACCCAGCGCAGCGACGCCCCAATCCGTGAATAGCGCCACAAAACCGATCACCCCTTGCAGGGCGAAAGCCAATCCGACGGTGCGCAGGCGAATGGCTGACCGATTGGATGAGAGCCCGACCGCGACGGACAACAGAATCACTACGCCCAAAAGGCTAATCATGGTCGGCGCCTCAGTACAAAGGCTTACTGTAACGCGCTGGCCCCGGAGGCAAAAGCGCTCAGCGGATTAATACGACTCGGAAAACCAGGCGGCAAACGCGTGACAGCAGACTGTCTCGCTGCCCGCCCGACTCACCGGTGGGTGCTTGTTCCGATAACAGCCGGTTGCCGGCCGTTATGAGCCGGCGGTGGTGAAAAGCGGCGCGGGATCGGCGAACGGACCGATCGCGCTCCCCCGGCCGCGGGACATTGCGCGGGGAAGACTGTCGCCTTCCCCGGCTACTGCGGGCTCATACAATTTGACCCACCGAGTGAATCATTACTGATGAGACTGATATAAATAAAATTAATTTTCCAAAGTTATTAATGACTGCGCTAAAACGGGTGAACATCCTATTCTCCTTGAACAAATGGCCTCACTAGGGCCTCGATATGGGGCCAATTGTAGCTAATTAAAGCCTTAAACCGCCGGAGAACGCGCTCTGATTACTTAATATATCGCTGATGGAGATGTGAAAATTTTATTAAATAACTTATAGTTATCTATTAGTTGAATAGAAATGCAGCACAGCCCCCGCGGTGCTCGCCACGGCATGTGAACGGCTAATCAAACTCGCGCGCGACACCCGCCATCTGGCTATAGACGACTGCCCCCAGCGCTGACACTGCGGCTGCCAAGTAAAACACCGCGTCCCAGCCCCCTGACAAGTCCTGAATCCAGCCCGATACAAAAACGGAAGCGCTGGACGATACCGCTGCCAAAGTATTGGTGACCCCCATCAGCAAACCCGACTGGTTCGGCGCGATATCCAGATGGTTAGTAGCGAATCCGCCGATTGAAAATGCGGTCAGTGCGTTACTCAGCGTGATCACCGTAACGCTGATCAGGAGCGAGTCGGTGGCAGTAATGGCAAGCATGGAGCTGGCAATGCCAATGAAAGCGAGCGTTTGGAAGACACGCCTAAGGGTCAAGCGGTCGAGCCCCCGTTCCACCAACTGATCAAATAATCGGCCGGCAAAAGGAGTCATCACCAGAGACACCACGGTGGGCGCCAATGCGAGCAGGCCCGCCAACTGCAGATCCGCCCCTAACTCGCGATTAATAAACGTCGGGAACCAAGACAACACCAGATAGAGCGACCAGTTGATGCAAATATGGGCTATCGCAATCGCCCATACCGCGCGTGAACGCAACATGCCCTGCAGCGTGAGCCGCGGGTAGCGATCCGCACCTTCGCTGTCAGAGGAGGCTAACGGGCCGTCATCGCTAGATGGCGCGAAAACCCACGAGGGGCTCTCTAAGGGCTGCGAGCGTGCGGTTTTTGCCCAAACCACAAACCAGACAATCCCCAGGATACCGTATAGGTAAAACGCCCCTTGCCATGACCAAAGGTTGATGATCAGCGGGGTGCAAACCAGCGCAATGACACTGCCGCCGGCGATACCCGAATTCATGAGCCCCACCGCGGACGCGCGTCGATCCGGATGCACCCACCGCGAGTACAGCGCGTAAATTGACGGCCACGTCACGGCTTCAGCAACGCCCATCAGAAAACGGCAGGCCAGCAGCATGCCCATGCTCACCATCGCGGCCGCTGGCGTCAGCAGGGTGAAAACTGACCAGAACAGCACGCCCAGGCCTAGCACCCACTTGCCGCCAAATCGGTCGGACAGGTAGCCAGCCGGAATCTGCAGGATGACATAGCCTAAAAAGAAGGCCGACATCACCGCGCCTTGCACGGTTGGCGACCAACCGTTTTCTTCAGACATCGGAATGATGGCAATCGAGATCGCAATGCGATCGATCATGCAGATATACACCGCGATGACCGTCATCCATATCAGCCCGCGGGCGCCCGCGGGCGATCGAGCCGAGTCAGCAGACTGCGTATTCATCGGGGGCACCTCGTTGGCTAAGCGCAGGGGGATCATAAAGCTCCCGCCCAGCGATGACATCCCTACGGAACGAATAACCTCTCAGTAGCGGGCAGAAAAAAGGGCGCCCGCAGGCGCCCTTCTGAAGACGGTGTCCGACTCAGAATCGATAATCGAATCCAACGCGGATCTCCCACAAAGAGGCGTCACCAATGCGCGATTCAGCGCGACCGGCATCAATATCGTCTTGAGTCACGCCATAGGGGAAGTTGGCCTTATACATGACACCCCAATCATCGTTGAGCA
>CAYQUE010000066.1:0-7759 GCA_964420615.1 uncultured Alteromonadaceae bacterium
AAGAGGCGGCAGGCGTGCTTGCGCAGCGTGGCATCAGCGCGGAGGTTATTGACCTGCGTACCCTCTCTCCGTTGGATGAGGGCACGGTACTGGAAAGTCTCGCCAAGACCGGCCGGCTGGTAGTGGTGGATGAGGCGAATCCCTATTGCAGTATGGCATCGGAGATCGCGGGACTCGCCGTCGAGCGGGGTTTCGACACCCTGGATGCGCCGGTGAAGCGAGTGACTTCGCCCCACACACCGGTTCCCGCCACCCCCTGTTTGGAGCTGGAATACGTACCCAGCGTTGACAAAATCATTACGGCTGTTGAAGAAACGCTGGCGTATTAAGTAGGAGAGTCCCCATGCTGTGCCTTCGCGCATCAATCGTTCGTGGTGCCCTGATATTCATGGGCTTGGTTTCCGGTGTAGCTTTAGCGGCGGTCGAGGCGCCGACGGCCGACGGCTTAGCGCTGTATCAGGCTAACTGCGCTGCTTGCCACGAGGGCAAGGTGCCGAAAGCACCCCATATGATCACTTTCTCCATGCTCGGCGCTGAGGCGGTGTTATCGGCAATGAATGACGGCGTCATGCGCGCGCAGGCGTCGGCACTGTCACCCGCTGAGCGAGAGGTCTTAGCCAGCTTTTTAGCCGGCAGTCCCGCGGAGGCGTCTTTGCCTGTACTCAGTTGTGAGGAGTCGGTGGGTGCTTTGGCAAATGACGATCCCGCCGCTATGCAGGGGTGGGGTGGTGACCTGCGAAATCAGCGCCATGCGGCGTCCTCGGCAGCCGGATTGACCGCCGATAATGTCGGCGGGTTGGCGTTGAAGTGGGTGTTCGCCTATCCCGGTGCGCTGCGCGCTCGCTCGCAGCCACTGGTGCACGACGACGTGATCTTTGTGGGCTCCCAGTCGGGCGATGTCTATGCGCTCGATCTTGAAACCGGCTGCGCTTATTGGCGCTACTCGGCGGGAGCTGAAGTGCGCAGCAGCTTATCTGTAGGCCAGATTCCGGGTTACGAGAATCCGGTGGTCTTCATGGGGGATTTCAGCGCAACCGTGCATGCGGTTGATGCCGTAGATGGCTCTCCGGTGTGGCGAGCGGCCGTTGGTGATCATCCCGACGCGACTATCACGGGCTCACTCAAGGCACACGATGGGCGCTTGTATGTCCCGCTGTCGTCATCGGAATGGGCGACGGCCGCGGATCCGGGCTATGCCTGCTGCACTTTCCAAGGGGGCGTTGTTGCCCTTGATGCCGCTTCGGGCGATTTGGTCTGGCGCTCTCATGTTATCGATGTGCCGGCGGCGCTTACCGGACAAACCAATCCTCATGGGGCCCCCCGGAAAGGCCCGGCCGGTGCGCCCGTCTGGAACAGCCCCACCATCGATGCTGAACGCGGTGTGCTGTATGTGGGGACGGGAGAGGCTTATACATCGCCCGCGGCCGCTACCAGTGACGCGGTACTGGCATTCTCTCTGGCTGACGGCGAGCGTCGTTGGGCGAAGCAACTACTCGCTGGCGATGCCTGGAATATGGCCTGCTTTATTGGTGAGGCGGCCAACTGCCCTGAAGAAGATGGACCGGATCTGGATATTGGTGCGTCGACCATTCTTTGGTCAGGCGCGGATCGTGACTACCTGTTAGTGGGTCAGAAGAGCGGCGACGTTTACGCGCTGGACCCCGATAACGGAGGCGCCGTTATCTGGCACAACAAAGTCGGCCGGGGCGGCTTTTCAGGGGGCGTTCATTGGGGAATGTCTGCGAATGAGCAATCCCTGTTTGTCCCGATTTCTGATGCGACCTATACCGGTCGCTTCACGGGAGATGTATTCCCGGGTGTACATGCTTTGGCACCGGAGTCCGGTGAGCGCCAGTGGTATACCCCGAGCGAGGCAGACTGCGAAGGGAAACCGGTACCTGCATGTGATCCTGGGATGTCGGCGGCGGCCACCAGTACCGAGGGGTTGCTCTTTGCGGGTAGCTATGACGGCAATCTGAATATTTATGACAGTGTCACGGGCAAGATCTTATGGCGGTTCGATACATTCGGCCGTTTCGAGTCGGTGTCAGGCGATATGGCGCAAGGCGGTGCGATAGAGGCAGATGGTCCGGTGCTGTACAAGGGCCATGTGTTGGTAAATTCGGGATACCAATTTGGGGGTCGGATGCCGGGCAATGCCTTGATGGTATTTGCCGTACCGCCCGCGGGTGAGCTGGCCAAAGGCACCGCCGATGAGTGAGGTTCTTGACGCCGTCACCATACCCAAGTGGGGAATAGAGATGACCCATGGCACGATTGTGGCGTGGCACAAAGCCGTCGGTGACACAATCAGTGCCGGTGAGGAAATCGTCGATATCGAAACTGACAAAATCGTTAACAGCTTCGAGGCGCGAACCTCGGGAACGCTGGTCCGTGTTTTGGCCAACGAGGGCGATGAACTCGCTGTGGGCCACTTGATTGGCGTGATCGCAAAAGCGCCGGTTGACGATGAGCAGGTCGACGCATTTGTGGCGAGCCATAGCCGCGCCAACGAGGCAAGCCCGGCAACGGCAACTCACGCAGAGGCGGCGTCGATGCGCGCCGACGTTCAAGATCAAATTCGCATTGCGCCGGCGCTCAGGCGCAAGCTGGAAAAAGCCGGCTTGGACCTGTCGCAAGTGACGGCCACCGGGCCGCATGGTCGAGTGACTAAAGAGGACGTTGATCGTGCCCTTGCTGGAGGGGACAGCAGCACCGACAGTGCGCCCGCAGGGCAATCGCTGGGCGCGCAACAAGCCGCGGTCGCGCGCAAGTTATCGCAGGCGCAAGCAACCCTGCCGCTGTACCACGTGACTATGGAGGCCGATGTGGGTGCCTCATTAGCATGGCTGAAATCACAACCTGCCGATGCCGCGCCAACCATCAATGATCTGATTATTGTGGCGGTTCAGCATGCACTCAGTTTGCAGCCCGCTCTTAATAAAACCTTTGATGGTGACCGCGTCGTCGATATCGAGGGACACCCCGTTGGGTTGGCAGTGGCGGCGGACTCAGATGTGGTAATGGCGCCGGTTGTTAAAACCGCGCACGGCGCGGACTTGGCCACGTTGTCTGCGGAGACCCGGGATTTGATCGGGCGCGCCCGCGCAGGGCAGTTGAAAGCCACAGATCAAGCACCGGCGGCGATTACCATTAGCAACCTCGGGATGTATGGCGTCACGGCATTCACCGCGATGGTCACACCGCCACAGGTCATGGTGCTGTCGGTGGGGGCAGTGCGTCGGATACCGGCGTTTAATGACGCCGGCGATGTTGTCTCTCGTGACGTTATTTCCCTGACACTGGGCAGTGACCACCGAGTGATCAATGGCGCTCAGGCGGCCACATTCTTGCGTGCCGTGGTGGCGAAGCTGGAATCGGCCGATGCCTGAGCAGGGTCGGGCGTTAGTCTGATCCGATATCCAGCTGGGCAGTGCCTTCCTGAGCCGCCAGTAGTGACTTGGCGTTGAAAACGTAGTCAATGTCGCCTTCGGGTGTGAAGTAGGTGACAGAGCCTTCACCTAAAAACAACATCTCGGTTTCAACCACACAGTGGGCATCGCGGTGTTCTGCAAAGACCGGTTCAAAGCCGTATGTTCCCGCGGGCGCGGTACCGACATCGTAGATCAGCTCCCCACTGAGGACGAAAAACTGTCCGGTGCCCTCGTGGCGGTGCGCCTGGAAGCGAGCGCCTGGATCCATGTGCACGTACAGCGCCCATTGCCCGGTCTTTTCGCACAGTCGCAGCACTTTGAATTGCGTGCCACCCCCAACATCCAGCCAATCCAGCTGATGAATGTTGGCGAGAATATCTCCCTCGGGCGTGGTCTTGATGGCTGCGTTCATAGGTATTCCCCGTAGTTAATCAGCGAGCTTGAATGCGATCAGGTAGTCGCCGGGAGGTGTTGCTAGCGAAGCATGCCCGCCGGCGGCGATGACGACGTACTGAGCACTATCTTGACTGAGTTGATAGGTAATGGGCAGACCGTGGCCCGATGTCGGTAGCCGCCCCTTCCAAAGCTCAGCACCGGTTTCTGTGTCGAATGCACGCAAAAAGTGATCGGTGGTCGCGCCAATGAAAGTCAGGCCGCTCGCGGTGGTGACGGGTCCGCCGAGGTTGGGTGAACCATCGATATACCAGAAAGGCCACGGTGCTTTATCGCGCGTGGTCCCCAACGGGACCTGCCAGTCAACGTTGCCTGTTTGAAGATCAATTGCAGCCAATGTGCCCCAGGGGGGTGGGGTGCAAGGGGCGCCCAAGGGCGACACAAAACCCAACCAGCGCCGGTCACAATAGGGCGTTCCTTCCGAGGGCTCCAGCAGGAAAGGCCCATCGGCAGCCAGTTCCGGGCCGGGGCCATCACACTGATCCCGGGGGACCATCTGCACGACAGTGCCGAGATGCAGGGTGTTTACAATCAGTTTGCCCCGCGCGTGATCCACTGCAGGGCCGCCCCAGTTTTGGCCACCAAATGCGCTGGGCATATGTAAAGCGCCCTCTAAGGCGGGTGGCGTGAAGGGGCCCTCATAGCGAAGTGCGGCCAGGGTGTCGGCACAGGCGCCCTTGTCCCAGGGGGTTAAGCCCCATACTTCGTCGCGCTCACCCGGCAGGTCTAGCAAAGAGCGGGGTTTTGTCGGCACTGGCTGGGTCGGGGCGGTGTAATCCCCCGGAACGGTACCTTGGGGCATAGGTGTTTCAGTCACCGGGAACAGCGGTACTCCCGTTTCGCGATCCAGCAAGAACACGTAGCCCTGCTTGGTTGTTTGCGCGAGGCCTTTTACGGGTCGCCCATCCAGATTCAAATTAAACAAGGTGGGCTGTGACGGCACATCGAAATCCCAGATATCGTGGTGCACGGTTTGGAAATGCCAGACGACTTCGCCGGTCGCGATGGACAGCGCGACGACGGAACTGGAGTAGTAATCGAGGTCGTCGCGATGGCCACCGTAATAATCGGGTGAGGTGTTGCCGGTGGGGACATAAACAAGGCCAAGCTCGGGGTCGATCGAGAGAAATGACCAGGCATTGGTCGTACCCTGTCGGTAGGCTTTTGCGTCAGCAGCGTCAGCAGCGTCAGCAGCGTTGTCGCCTTGCGCGGTAGCGGCGACCAGCTCTGCAGTGACGTCGCTCGACAGCATGGGCTCCCATGCCCACAGTAACGCTCCGGTGCTCAAGTCGTAGGCTCGCACTACACCGCTGGGAACCGCGGTAGTGACGTTATCAGCGACGGAGCCTCCGGTAATCAGGGTATTACCGATGATAGCCGGTGGCGTATTGAGCATGTAAAAACCGGCCTCATAAGGGCCAAGACCTTTACTGAGATTTAGCTCATTAACGTTTCCAAAGGGACAGACTGCGCCAGTACTGGCGTCGAGCCCCACTACGCGGGCATCCATCAGCGGCGCAATGACCACCTGTCGGCAGTCGCTACCCTCCGGTACGGCGGTATTCACCCACTGTGTTACTCCCCGACACCGCGGCATGGGAAAGGCAGACTGATCGATCTGTGGCATATAAGACCACCGCTCGATGCCGGTTTCAGCATGAACGGCGACGATCCGGTTAAAGGGGGTACAGATGTAGAGATGTTCATTAATCAGAATCGGTGTCGCTTGCCACGAAGACTGTAAGGGTTCCTCGCCGCTTAAACCCTCGAGGAAATTCTCGCCTTCACGAAAGTCGCCCGAACGATGCGTCCAAGCAATTTCTAGTTCGGTGACATTGTCGCGGGTGATCTGCCTAGCGGGGCTGAAATGACCACCCCCCAGCGCGCCACCGGGTAGCGCCCACCCTGCAAGAGGCTCAGCAAAAACCGGGTTCAAGAGAGTGAAAAATACTAGGAGTCCACCCAAAGTGGCGACAGGTGTTATGTCACGACGTGTGATCGCAGTGGTCAAAAACTTGCCAGAATCTCGAGCCATACCCTTACCTCACGACCACGGGTTGGCCCGACGTAGGCGTGACGCTGTGGTTGCGGTCGAACGGTAAAGAAAAACCCTCGGGTAGATCCTCTGTCATATCCAGCACTGCCGCGAGCCGACCCACGCCGACATATAACGCGCAGTGCATCAGCAGTTCCATGATTTCCGCTTCGGAAAACAGTTGCTTGAGTTCGTTGAAAAAGGCCTCGTCGATCGATAAATGATCGCAAGCAAAGCGGTCACCGAGCTCAACCGCCAATCGCTCGCGATCGTCCAAGCAGGCGGCCTCTTCGGGGCGCTCTAAACTGCAGACGTCGTCTTCGCTCACCTCACCGTGAGCGGCACGGTAGCGGATCGCCATACAACTGCGGCACTGATTGTGAAACGCCACTCGTAGCCTGAGCAGTTCGATGAGTCGTTCTGGTAGCGTCCGGTTTTTCACCAGCGCCGCGCCAAAGCTGATCGGCCCCATCGCGGCTCCGGGGGCGTGAGCGAGCATCCGCGTGATACCCAACTCGAGTTCAGTGGCACTGTCGGCCGCAGTAAAGTTTTTTAATTCGTCGGTCCAATCGGACATCGGTACAAAGCTGATTCGACTCATGATATTCCCCGAGATCTCTCTGTATTTAGCGTTATGCTGTGATTCTAGGCCGAGATAGAGCGGCTGGCTACGGCGCGGTCATCAGCGGTGCCGTGTTAACACCATTTTTTTCGTAAGAGAGGATTCAGCCCCATGCAAACGTCCTTTACCGAAGAGGAGCAACGCCAGCTACGGCGATTGCTCGATGAAGATGCTATTCGATTGTTGACGCGCCACTACTCTCATTTTTTGGATCACCATTATTTAGAGCGTTTGCGACAGGTATTCACCGAAGACGTGGTATGTGAATTCGGCCCTTACGGATCTTGGGAGGGTCTTGAAACGGTGCTGTCTAACTATCAGAAGGTGAATGAGGATATGGGGGGGCATCCGTTTGTCGCGATGCATGCGAATACACAGCATTGGATCGAATGGGTTGACCTGAATACCGCCCTGGGCCGGCGCCAGCTCATTGATTTCGATCTGACCCGAGGTGCCGATGAAAACCCGCTACTGTGGCTCGGAATGTATGAGGATCGCTACTCGCGCACCGCCGAGGGCTGGCGCATTGGGCACATGCGCCTCAATTTCTTGTGGCCGGAGCGCATGCTGGGCGATAACTTCCCCGGGCAATTCCCGTAGCCCTGGGGAGCTACCGCGAGCGTGGAGCCCACCCCATGTGGAGTGCGAGCAAGTTGCGGCCGAATAAGCTGGGCTGATAGGCAGGTGCGGAATGGTCGGGCAGTAGCCAGAAGTGATCATACCGATGCAGAAGCGCGTTAAATGCACTGGTAATTTCTTGTCGCGCTAAGGCCGCGCCGACGCATACGTGTCGGCCCATACCAAACGCCAGGTGGCTACCGGGTTTGGTTCTCCGTAGGTCGATGCGGTCTGGGTCGGGGAACTGGTCTCGGTCACGGTTGGCCGCGCCAAAGCGGATGTTGAGTAAGTCGCCTTCGGCGAGCTCGACGCCCGCGAGGGTGCCCGCGTGAGCACAGCGGCGAAACATTCCCTGTGCCGGCGACTCGAGGCGCAGAACCTCTTCGGTGAGCACGGGAATCAGCGCGGGATCCGAGACGATCTCGCTCACTACTGCGGGCTCCTCGATGAGCAATTTCATGCCTGAGCCGATTGCGGCGGTGGTGGTCTCATTGCCCGAGGCGAGCAGATCAATGGTGATGATGGTCATCAACTCCTGCATTGAGAAGGCATTGCCCTCGCTGTCACGGTAGGCGATGGCTTCGGAGATGAGGTCGT
>CAYQUE010000067.1:0-7618 GCA_964420615.1 uncultured Alteromonadaceae bacterium
ATCGCCCACTACACCCACCGACTTTACCGGCAGGAATACGGCAAACGCCTGACTGGTCTTGTCGTACCAGCCCGATCGGCGCAACTCTTCAATGAAAATGGCATCAGCGCGACGCAGTAGCTCCGCATAGGGCTTTTTTACTTCACTCAAAATACGCACCCCCAAACCCGGGCCTGGGAATGGATGGCGGTACATCATGTCGTAAAGTAAGGCTGGTTCGAGGCCAATTTTGCGCACCTCGTCTTTAAACAATTGCGCAAAGGCTCGACCGAAGACATCTTCATGTCTCCTGGCAAACCACCCACGTTATGGTGCGACTTGATTACACGCGCTTTACCGTTTTTAGCTCCCGCCAGCCTCAAGACTGCCCGTGTAGATTTGGATTTAACGAGCGGTGCGACACTGCACAGAAATGTACACGATTGCGCAGATTTCCGCACAAGTCACTTGAAGTTCTTTGTCGATGTGGAAAGCCACCCCCGTAGAGCGCAATCCGAAGTTAGATTTCCCTCAAGCGCACATATCCTAGAAGACCAACTAACGCAGTAAACGTATACTGGGTACCTTGTCAGGGCTTAGCGTCAGCAACATTCCATCCCTCATCACATAAACCGGTCCTTTGTAAGCATCACTAACACCTTCAAGAAACGGTCCTTCGAGCAGCGTGCGGGGCAGTGGCGGGATCATATGGGTGAAGGCAAGTGCCCGGACATCGGCTTCAGACGCTGCGCGTGCCGCATCGACAGGCGTAGCATGGTAGGAAGGGATGTCGCGCATCACAGTCGCTAGTACATGCTGGCCCGTCGTCAGCGCGACCTTTTCTATTTCCGCGACCATTTCCGGCTTTAGCGCCTCGTGAACGAGGAGATTCGCGCCCTCGGCAGCGAGAGCCAGATTGTCGGAAGCGCTGGTGTCACCACTGATGACGACTGCGAGGTCGCCATACTCAATTCTGTAGGCCACGGCCGGTTTTACAGGACCATGAGGAACGCTGATCGCCCGCACGACCACACCGTTACGCTGGTATACGATCGGAAACACGCCATCTTTAGGAACAGTGAATGCGTGCGCCTTCATCTTTAGAGCTTCCGGCGGCGCGGTGAGGCTCTGGTGGTGGGCAACTCGGTAGGCATGGTCCTGGGCGAAAGCCGCATCAAAGCCTGCAGCGACCTGCTCGACACCATCCGCGCCATAGAGCGGCATTTCGGTACGAATCCCGTCACCCAGATTGCGCTGCAACGCAATGCTACCGAGTCCGGCGATATGGTCCGAATGGAAATGGGTAAGAAATACTACTTCGATCCTCGAGGGGCGCAAGCCCATAGACGCCATCGTCTCGGCAGCGCCTTCGCCAACATCGAATACGAACAGCCGCCCTCCCGCTATGACTGCAGTGCAGCCGCCGGACATCGACAAGTCAGGTAAAGGCGTGCCGCTGCCACATGACACGACGTGCACGCCGTCAGGATACTCGGTGACGAGGTCGGTCGAGACTTGCTCTGTGATCGCCCGCCGGAACAGCATCATGGCGATGTCGTTCTTGAAGATAGGGAAGCCAGCACCAAGTATCACAGGAACCCCGACGGCGATGACCCAACGTTTCATACCTGCTCCTCGGCAGGGACAACTGTACCACTCGCCGCGCCAAAACCGATGGAGCGGAAACCATCGCGCGCGCACTTGCCGCGTAATTCAAGACGGTCTCCATCCTGCAGCGCGATTCGATCGCTTCCATCATTGAGCGTGACCGGAGTTGCGCCCATCTTGCCCAGCTCCAACAAGGCGCCGGCCTCGCTTGGTTCGGGGCCGCTTATGGTGCCAGTTCCCAGAATATCACCGGGTGCCAGCGGACAACCGTTAGAGGCCTGGTGCGCAACCAGTTGCGCCGGATTCCAGTATGAAGAGGCATAGTTCGCGCCTGATAGACGCTGTACCTCTCCACCCGTTGGGGCCAGCCAGGCCTCCACGCCGATGTCGATATGCCCCGATTTTTCATTGGCCGGCGAAGTCAGATGTGGCAGCGTAGCGGGATCACCGTAAAACCGCTCGAAAGCGGGCGCTCGGAATGGAGCCAATGCCTCCATAGTCACGATCCACGGCGAAATGGTCGTCGCAAAACTCTTGGCAAGGAACGGACCAAGAGGCTGATATTCCCAGGCCTGGATGTCTCGGGCCGACCAGTCGTTAAGCAGGACTACCCCGAAAATGTGATCCTCCGCCTCATCGATGCCAATGCGCTGGCCCATGGCATTACCTGGGCCGATGACGAGTCCGAGTTCGGTTTCAAAGTCTACGAAACGCGAAGGCGCATACACCGGCTCGCTCGCACCGGGGAGCATAATCTGCCCCCAGGGTCGGGACACGTCGCTACCGGAAGCGACAATCGAAGACGCCCGCCCGTGGTAAGCGATCGGCATCCACTTGAAGTTCGGCGTCAGCGGGTCATCAGGACGGAACAGCTTTCCAGCATTGTAGGCGTGATAGTAAGAAGTGAAAAAATCGGTGTAGTCGCGCGTCATGACCGGCAGACCGAGTTCGACATCGCCCAACGGAAGCAGATAGCGTTCAATCTCCGACCGCCTCCCTGCGTCCGTGAGGGCCGCGCTGAGCGCGTGGCGAAGCCTTTTCCACTCATCGCACCCAGCTGCCGCCAGAGCATTGAGGTCACCCTGATAAGTCGCATTGACTGCGGCCAGGTCCAGCACGTTGTCTCCGATAGCAGTGCAAGCGCGAAACTGACAGGTGTCTCCGCGCTTGCGGTACATGCCAAAAGGCAGGTTCTGGATGGGGAATTCTGCATCGGCAAAATTGGCGCGCTCAACCCAGCTGGTGAGAGCCGGATCGTGAGTGTGGTCCGGTTCACGCATCTTTAGTCACCTCCGACTCACCGTAAGGCGTACCGCCCAATGCCGGATCGGCCTTCTTCGAGTATCGGTTCAACCAGAAGCGCTGGAAAATACCGCGTAGCCCAACATTGATCGGCGGATACATCAGCTGGGTCGGAAATGAGGGGGCGCGGTGGAATACCGGCCGGGCATTCGACAGCTCGCGAAACCCCTCAACGCCGTGATAACTGCCGAAGCCGGAATTACCGACACCGCCAAACGGCACCGCGGCATTGACCACATGCCAACCCCAGTCGTTGACGGTGACCCCGCCCGAGCGTGTCTCGCCCAGCACCCGCTCAAGCACCGCGCCCTTGGTGCTGAACAGATAAAGCGCAAGCGGGTGGGGATGATCGCAAACATAGCGGATCGCATCGTCCAGCCCGTTGTGACCGACGACCGGCAGGATCGGACCAAAGACTTCTTCCTGCGCGATCTTCATCTCCATCGTAACACCCGTTACGACATGCAGCGGTATGCGGTTGCCACCGTTCCAGGGCGCACAGGGAACTACGGTGGCACCCTTCTCGCGTGCGTCGTCTAACATGGCCTTGATCCGCGCCGCATGGCGTTCATTGACGAGGCTACAGTATTCTGACCGCTCGTCCGTCCCGTTTGGATAGAACTGCGAGAAGGCCTTCTTGACGTGATCAACGAAGGCGGGGATGGCCGCCTCAGGCACCAACGCATAATCCGGCGCAACACAAACCTGGCCCGACATGGCGATCTTACCGTGGGTGATTCTCAGCGCCGCATCCGCGACCGGGTAATCGTCGGCGACAATAGCCGGGGATTTTCCGCCCAACTCGAGAGTGACGGGAACGAGGTTTTTGGCCGCTGCCGCCATCACCAGCCGCCCGACCCGGGGGCTGCCGGTAAAAATCATGTGATCGAACGGCAGCGCGGTGAAACTGGCAGGGTCGGTTATCTCCTCGCCGAAGACAGCCACTTCGCTGTCGTCGAAGATCTCAGCCAGCATGGTCTTTATGACGGCGTTGGCGCATGGCGTCTCTTCTGGCAGCTTGATCATGGCCCGGTTACCCGCCGCGATGGTTGTGACCAGCGGGCCGATGGAGAGATAGAGCGGCATATTCCACGGAGCGATGATCCCGACCACGCCCTTCGGCTGATAGGTCACCTTGAGCCAGTTGGGCCCGGCAAACAACGCCTGTGGGGCGCGCTTCTCAGGCTTCATCCACTTCTTCACATGGCGCCGCGCATGGTCGAGCACCCACAGCGTGCCGATGACCTCGATCAACCGGCTTTCAAAGTGTGGCCGGCCGCCGAAATCCTCGCTGGCAGCATCGGCAAAAACATCCTGATAGCGTTCCAACTGGCAACGCAGGGCCCTGAGCTTTGCCACCCGCTCGTCCGCCGAGCTAGGTGCCGCCAGCGCTGCCCTCTGCTGGCGTTCGAGTTTCTCAAGCATTGTCGTCATCGCTATTCTCCAGCTGGTTTTGCTCCGCGGCAAAGCGCGCTTCCTTGGCCGCGAGTTGCGCGGTTACCATCGCGATCATCTGCGCCGTGAAATTGCCCACAAGGCTGCCGTTTGATTCCATCTCTGCGATCTCGGCGTCACTGAAACCCAGTTCGCGGCAGATTTCATGGTTCTGCTCACCCTGCTCGGACGGTGCCGCCGGCAGGGGAAGCTCGGCCTCCGAGAACTTCCAGGGGCGTCCGGGCAGGCGATACTCGCCGCCCTGCCTGTCGGGCACGGAATAGGTCGCATTCCAATAGTCTGCCCATTCGCTATTGGCAATGTGGTCCATGGTGCGCACTTCGCCAATGGCGATCTTGGCCTCGTCGAACTGGGCATCGACCGTAGCCATGTCGGGAAAGGTCCAAATCCATTTCTGCACCACCTCAACAAGCGCTCGCAGGTTGGCACGGCGCAGCGCCGAGCTACGGAAGCGCGGGTCGTCCATCAGATCCGGCCGGCGCATGGCAGCGATAAACCAGCCGAAAGTAATGGTGTTGACGAGGCTAATCGCGCTCAGGAACTGCTCCCCATTGGGCCCAACAAAGAACGAGCCATCGGTCGCCCCGAGAATGGCAGGATCATCCCCTGGATCAAGCCCATTAAGATCCATATGCGCGTGTTCGTTGATCGCCATCAGTGTGGCGGCCATGGCCACATCAATATGTTGGCCTTCGCCGGTACGCTCCCGCTGATGCAACGCGGCGAGCACGGCAATCGTCGCTTCCATTCCGGCATAGACATCGGCATGACTCAGTGCGTCAGTTTGTGGCGCTTTCAGGTTCTCGCCAAAATGACGAAGCATATGGTGGGTAAAACCGGCCTCGGCCTGCACGGTCGGAGCATACGCCATACGCCCGCGCCACGGCCCGCCCTGCCCGTAGCCCGAAATAGAGACATAGACTGCGCGCGGATTGCGTTGCCGGACATGCTCATAGTCGAAGCCGAAAGAGGCCAACGTGCCTGGACGGAAATTCTCCACCACGATGTCAGCCTGCTCAACCAGCCGCCAGGCGATCTCTTTCGCCTGAGGCTTATTGAGATCAATAGAGATATTGCGTTTACCGGCGTTCTGCTGAGCGTAATAGCCGGTGACGCCGTTAGGATTGATCGGCGCTGCCAGCCGCGAGACATCGCCGCGCGGCGGCTCGATCTTGGTTACCTGTGCACCGAGGTCCTGCAGTGTTTTGGCGCAAAACGGCCCCGCCAGCACGCGCGAGAAATCGACAACCCTTATCCCTTCAAGTGGCGTGGTCATGACTTAACACCCCTTGAATACAGCTAGGCCGGGGCCCTGTGTCATCAGGCTCTCCAGCCCAATCTTCAAGTCCTGCGATGACCACAGCGGCAACTGCAGTTGCTCCATTGCCTCGTCGGCGGCCTCGACACCCTTGGCTGCCGCGAGGTTGGCAAGTTGCTTGGTAATGCGGTGCGCCAGCGTCGGGCCGTTGGCGATTTCCAGTGCCACCACCATCGCGGCCTCGTCGAGTTTCTCATCGTCGACCACACGATTGATGATGTTCCACCGCTCCAGTGTCTCGGCATCGTAGCGACGCCCCAGCATTGCCATCTCCTTGGCCCGGACAATCCCGGCACGCTGCACCTGGCGCTGGATCGCACCCATGAGCGGGTTGAGCCCGATGGTCGCTTCGACGGAACCGATTTTGGCCGAGCGCGCGGCGATGATGAAATCACAGGCCAATGCCATTTCCAGACCACCGCCCACACAAACGCCTTGCACAGCAGCCACAACAGGGAGGGGGAAGCTTTCCAGATCGCGCAGAAATTCGAGGGGGGAAGCAGACAGCTTGCCGCCTTCTAACGCGTCTCCAAAAAGCGAGGTGTCAGCCCCGGCCGAAAAGTGCCGTAACCCGCTTTTAAGCAGGACCGCGCGAGCGCCCTTCTCTTCGGCTTGCCTCAATGCGGCCCTCATGCCCGCCATCAGGTCAAGCCCGAGCAGGTTGTGGGGCGCGAATTCCATCGAAAGAACCGCGACCGGTCCCTCCATTAACACGTTTACGCAGCTTGCATCCGTCATGATGACCTCCCTTGTTTCGGACAGAATGGCGTGTCGACACTTGCATTTCGAGGTGAAATCATGCCATATGACAGGTGATATGATGCCATCCAGCGCAACGCAGATTGGCCCCAGCGGCTATGGTCTACAGGCTCTCTTCGATGAGCTTGAAGCTCAGGATGTGTCCCGAACGCAGCTCTTGCGCCTTGCCGGTATCCGCTCGATTGATGGGGCGCTTACCCAGTCACAGCGACTCGCCCTGCTGAGGGCGGCGAGTGAGCTAGCCCCCGATCCCTTGACGGCGCTGAACGCGGGTCAACGGCAAAGGGTCCATCACTTCGGCGTCTATGGTTTTGCGTTGGCCACAAGCCCGACGTTCGGCGAGGCATTCTCTTTTGGTCGACAGCATCTTCAACTGGCCGGTGCGGTGTTGCGCATTTCTTTCCGGGAGGAGGCCGGGATCGGCATACTGCGCAGTCATAATCCGCGTGCGCTGGGGAACCTCCTTCCGTTCGTCGCCGAATTTTGGCGAAGTTCCATGACAACCCTGCTCAGCGAGATCCTGCAGGCGCGCTTTCCGTCACTGCAGATGCGCTTCCCCTATTCGCGCCCCGGTCACGCAGCGGCCTACACCAGACTATTCGCTTGCCCGATCCAGTTCGAAAGCGACGCCATGGAGTGGCATTTCGATGCCGAGATCCTGCAGCGGCCATGTCCAAACGCGAGCACACTAACCGCCAACATTTGTCAGGATTTCTGCGAGGCGGTTATTGCCAGTGACGATGCGCCAACTCCCTTGCAACGCGATTTACGCAGCTTCGTCCTTGGCAACACCAGTCGCCGCATCACCGCGCAGGAGGCCGCGCTGGCAACAGGCTTGTCCAAGCGCACGCTGTTCCGGCGACTGACGGAGGAAGGAACCAGTTTCCAGCGCCTGCTCGACCAGACCCGAAGTTCGCTGGCCTGCGAGTACCTGGAGAACACACGACTTCCGGTGAGTGAAATAGCAGAACGGTGCGGCTATAGCGACGAAGCCAATTTTCGAAAGGCATTCAGCCGATGGCAAGGCAAGAGCCCAAGTCTCTGGAGGGCGAGTATCTCCCCGCCTGGGGCGGAGGAGCTATAGCGATTAAACTTTCCTGTAAGCCCCAACCTATGGGTATCATGTTCAGATAACCTTGGGCCGCATACATGATACTTATGATGCGCAGTAATCGCTACCGTTTGTAACTTCGCTTG
>CAYQUE010000068.1:0-1903 GCA_964420615.1 uncultured Alteromonadaceae bacterium
GTCGCCGAGGCACTGACGCTCATAGAAGGTGCGTTGGCGGCCTGATACATTTGGCCCGGGTCAGACGCTGTCGAGGCCTGACCAGATCGCCTCCACCCAATTGCGGATTTGCAGGCCTTCTTGCCATCGATCTGACAGCTCACGTTGGTCAGCACCCGTGATCGCGTAGGCGGGTGGTCCTAGCTCCACCAAAAAATTGAGTGTGGCATCGTGATTTTGTCGAGCACGCCATCCTGACATGCCCTGTTGCCACCATTGCCGATACTGAGCAACCCATGTTTGGTGCTGGGGAAAATCCAGCGCGATTTGAATTTGCTGGTTGTTTGAGATGCGCCCCTGAAACGAATCCGAGCGCTCGAGGATCGTCGAGAAATAGCCTTCATCCGTTTCATTCAGCGGAATTTGCAGTTCCCGGTCGACCACGAAATGAGAGAGATCCGCGCACAATCTCAGCGCCGGGACAGCGTCTAGCACTTCGAGCGTATAGAACAGATCATTCAGCGTGCCGTTACGGTGAGTTTCCAGTAATACGGGAAACGGATACCGCTCCGCCATGGCTAGCCAAGCCTCGACGACCGGTGCCGCCTCTGTGGGCGTCAGCGGCATCACGCCGCCGATCACGTTCACTTGGGTCGCGCCCATTTCGCCCGCCATATCGAGTAGTGGCTCGAGCGAGGCCACGTCGTGGGGGAAAGCGTTGACCATGCACTTCAAACCCTGCCGCTCAAAGGTGGGCTGTAGCGCCAGACAGTCGGGAATTTCCGATACGTTGGGGTCGAGGCAAGCGCCCGCGTAGCCGGCCTCGGCAATGCGCTCCATGTGCACTTCGACTGGATCTTCGGCCTGCCCGGGAATGCGCTGCTCCATCGCCCAGAGAGATTGGTAAATATCGAGGGTATGTGCCATTGATGGGGCGCTAGAAAGACGTCAGAAACGACGCGGCGTTACCGCCCGTGAGCTGCGCTGATTGTGCCGCGCGCAAAAAGTCTTTTCCGGTAACGGATTTCAGGCCGGGCGCGTCATGAAAAATACGATAGCGGCGGTAGCGGTGATACATCTGGAGCTGGGGCCAGAGGCGAATCACCGTGTCCGGGTCTTCGCCAAATAGCGCTCGGTGGAGTGCGGGTAACTCAAACCAAGGGGTTGTCGGTTTGGCGTGGTGTGCGTTGTGGTAACCGAAGTTCAAAATCAGCCAGTTCACCCACTCGTAGCGCCAGGACAAAATCGGGCTGAAGGTGTGTTCCTGCTCCCACGCGAGGTCGCCTTTGTGCTCCGAAACTTCGTCGGTATAAAGGTTGGTCCGGTAGGGATAGTCGTGCTCCAGGCCGTCCACAAAACGCAGCACAATGATCATCAGCATGTAAGCGATGAGATACCCGATCAGCGCGAGGGGCGCCAAGTAGCCGAGCGCTGCGAGCAGTGAAAAGCGGATCATGATGACCATCACGTTGCGTGGCATCTGGTTGCGCCGCTGCGGGATGATGAACGCGGTAAACACCATGATGGTATGCATCAGGATGCAGTGCGCCGGGATATATAAGCCCTCGAGAAAAATAGTGGCGCGATACACCAGCGGGTGTCGCAAAAAAAACGCTTCGTAATCGAACCACACCACGTCGTCGTTCTCGATATGGTGGCGAAAATGTTTGGTGCGAATATCCTCGACCGTGCCGTAGCAGGAGCCGCATATCCAGCCAAGCCAATTGGCCAATTGCAGATTGTGTTGATTGACCGTGAATACCGTATTGTGCGCACACTCGTGGATCATATACGCGGCGATAATCATGCCGTGTCCCACGAGCACTGTGCCGGGCAAGAAACCGATCCAGCCTCCCGCTAACAGTAACCACCAACCCGCGGCATAGGCCGCGAGTGCATAGGCGATGGCGCCACTGTGCCAGCG
>CAYQUE010000068.1:2003-7134 GCA_964420615.1 uncultured Alteromonadaceae bacterium
CCCGCCAGCAACGCATAGGGCAGCTGTGTTCGCACGTGTTCAATATGGTCGCACCCCGCGGATAGAGAGGACATCACTGTTGTGTCTGAGATCGGGGAGCAGTGATCGCCCCAGACGGCACCCGCCAGCACGCCAGAGACCGAGGAATAGAGGATGTGATAGTCATCGGTGGTGGCTAAGTGCTCACCGTTCATAATGGCCCAGCACAGCGGCAGTACCAGCGGTAACAGGATCCCCATAGCCCCCCAACTGCTGCCGGTGGAAAACGCGGTAAACGCAGCTAGCACAAAGACTGCAGCGGGCAAGGCCGCCGGCGGCAGGCTCTTTCCGAGGCTCGCAATCAAAAAAGCAGCGGTGTGGAGTTCGCGGCTGATTTCTGACATCGACCACGCCAACACGAGAATGATCATCGCAATGAACGTGAAGCGCGCCCCTGACACCCAGGCATCGACGATCTCTTCCAGTGTTAGCAGACGCTGTGCCGCAGTCATCAAAATGGCGGAAGATGCCGACAACAGGGATGCCCACATGAGCGCACGATAGGAATTGGCCGAACCGATGATCTCACTGACCGTGTCGCCCTCGCCGGTGATAAAAAGCCCGGCCAATATGCCAAGCACCATCACCGCGACGGGCACGAGCGCATTAATCGCGCGGGGGGGAAGGCCGTCTTTCATCGCCAGCGCCGCCTCGTCATCCCGGCCCACCGTGGACTTGACGGGCGGGGCGGTCACGCCCGTTTCGCGGGCCCGACGCTCCGCGACGAGCATAGGGCCGAATTCCCGGCCAGTGGTGATGACGAGCACCATCAATAGAATGGCCATAAAGGGATAGAAGCTGTAAAGAATAGAGTTGAGGAAGATGCTATAGGCGCTCGTGTCGAGGCCTTCCAGCGGTGCAATTGCGTCACCAATCAGGCTCACCTGATAACCGATCCAGGTCGTTACCAGTGCCACGGTGGCAATCGGAGCTGCCGTCGAGTCAACCAAGTAGGCCAGTTTCTCTCGCGAAATCCGTAACCGGTCAGTGATTGAGCGGCTGGTATTGCCGACCACCAGCGTATTGGAGTAGTCGTCGAAAAAGATCACAAGCCCGAGCGACCACACTGCGAGTT
This sequence comes from uncultured Alteromonadaceae bacterium, assembly GCA_964420615.1. GTDB lineage: Bacteria > Pseudomonadota > Gammaproteobacteria > Pseudomonadales > Halieaceae > Luminiphilus. Next base: position 3,118 of record CAYQUE010000068.1, read on the forward strand.
GCCCGCGCTTGGCACTGTTGGCGCCCTTGATAATGAGCTCCACGATCCCGCGCATGCCGCCGTTTCGCGAGATCACCCCCACCATGCCGGCAATCATAAAAGTGAACAGCATGATGGTGACATGATCGCGGTCCGCCACGGCGTTGACCACATAGACTTCGAAGCTGGTGAACAAACCGTAAAAGATGCCTTCTGGGCTCATACCCTCAAGCGCCCACGCCCCCAGCCACAAGCCCAGCATCAACGCCGGTAAAACGCTGCGAATCAGGAGCGCCACACCAATGGCGACTAACGGTGGCAAGATCGAGATCCAGGCCGGAATCACCGGCACATCAAGAGCCGGTACCTCGCCAGTGTCCATTATGAGGCTCACGGCAGCTGGCGAGTTCTCTGAAACTGTGATCCCTGTGAACCTAAATTCGGTGCCTTCTCCCGCGGCTTGATACGTTTTCCCTTGTACGACCAGGGTGGGTACCTTGGCTGATGCCGCAGACAGAGTGAGGGGTATTTCGTATTCGACTCCGCTCAGGAATACCTGTGGGAGAGCCAAAGTATGGGAGGTCTCAGTAACGTTAGCGGCGGATGCGCTGGCCACTGCCCATAGAGCAAGCATGCAACCGCGTATTGCCAAGGAGCAGATGTACTGCTGCAAACGTTTTCCTATGCTACTCATATGGGCTCCTGAATCTTGGCTCCAATCGTTCCCAAGGGCGGCACTCTCACTTTTCGGCGCAGGCCTAGCAGGATGGTGGGCGCCGAGTAGTGTTGCGTGTTACCCAACGAACGATACACAGCAGCAGTTGGTTAACAAAGTGAATGTTTTATTAGTCAAAAGCCACTGAAATTGCTATGGAATCAGGCGCAATCGTCGGTTAATCTGCGTCCCGAGGGAGTAAACAGCGCATAGGAATGGTGCGATGACTGCACAAAAGCGATGGTGGTTGCGGGTCGGGTTGAGTTTAGCTGCGACGGTTTTGTTTGCGTCAAAGGCTATGGCTTTGGCGTGTAACAGCACGGAACTGCAGTGTTACGACGGCGGGTCGGCGACCACGGGGTGGTCATCCGCTTGGCAAAGCTTTGACACCAATGGCGTCTCGGGCAAGGCGCTAGACTCGGTGGTCCTGAGATTGAGAGCGGGCGCTACAAATACCGCTGTGGGGCTGACGCTAGAGTTATACGGTGAGGCCGATACCAGCAACGCTTGTAGTCCGGTGATGAGCTCGTTGCTGGCAACGTCCAATGCTATTACGGTTGCGAATGACAACACTTACTACGACACTACTTTCAGCTTCGCAGACGATGTGCCGCTGGATCCCGCGAAGACTTACTATCTCAAGCTGCAGGATCCGGAGCCCAACGGGGCTGACCAATCCATTGTAAAGCAATCGTCGGCATCGGCTGGCTCGACTCCGTCAGGGGGAGCCGGTGGCCTTTGCGGTACCTTGGTCCACCGTATTTTGGGTAGGGATTTTGTCGGCAATGCCCCGGGTGCGCCAACTATTGGCACAGCGACAGCGGGTAATGCGCAGGCGACAGTGACCTGGACCGCGCCTGCGGATAATGGCGGCTTCGCCATTACCAGCTACACGGCAACAGCCGTTGAGGATGGCACTAAGTCGTGTACCACGGCTGATGGTTCAACGCTCACGTGTACCGTGACGGGGCTTACCAACGGTGCTGCCTATACCTTTACAGTGACCGCGACTAATTCGGTGGGAACGAGCGCTGCTTCCTCTGCAAGTAATAGCGTGACACCCGTGGCCGCTCCCGGTGCGCCAACGATCGGCACAGCTACGGCGGGTAATGCGCAGGCGACAGTGACGTGGACCGCGCCTGCGGATAACGGCGGCTCGGCGATTACCAGCTACACGGCGACTGCCGTTGAGGATGGCACTAAGTCCTGCACTACGGCAGATGGTTCAACGCTGACGTGTACGGTGACCGGGCTTACCAACGGGACGGCTTACACCTTTACGGTGACGGCGACCAATGCGGTGGGAACGGGCGCGGCTTCTTCTGCGAGTAATAGCGTTACGCCTGCGGCTGTGCCGGGCGCACCGACTATCGGTACTGTGACTGCCGGTAATACGCAGGCTACGGTCACGTGGACTGCGCCGGCGGATAATGGCGGCTCTGCTATTACCAGCTACACGGCGACTGCCGTTGAGGATGGCACTAAGTCCTGCACCACGGCTGACGGCTCAACGCTGACGTGTACGGTGACCGGGCTTACCAACGGGACGGCTTACACCTTTACGGTGACGGCGACCAATGCGGTGGGAACGAGCGCTGCTTCGTCTGCAAGTAGCAGCGTGACACCGGCAACGGTCCCGGGTGCTCCGACTAATGTGACCGCTGTTGCAGGCGATGGTGAGGCAACGGTATCTTGGACCGCGCCAGCTTCTGACGGTGGCTCGGCGATCACGTACTACACTGCGACGACGAATCCAAGTTGCACTACCTCTGGCACTTCGTGCACGGTGACCGGCCTGACAAACGGAACACCCTATACCTTTACCGTTACCGCAACAAATGCAGTGGGCACCAGTGCGGCCTCTGCGTCCAGTAATAGCGTCACGCCCGAAGAAGCGCCCACGGTTGCTAGTCCCGCGACACCCGTGCCGACAATACCCGGCATTCTACTGGCCATGCTGACGATCTTGTTGGCGAGGTTAGGCTGGAGGCGTTTCGCTTAGCGGGGGGATATCAGCGTATCGCCCCGTTTCAGCTAGATTGGAGCGTGACACACTAGGGAGACGGATAACTCCAACTCCTAGTCACCGGCCAAGTTTGCAGACGCGGCTGCCCCTCGTCATTTAGCGGGCCCCTTTCGATGTCAACGGATATCATTTTATTTCTGGCCGGCCTACTGGGTGGCATGGTGAACGCTGTCGCGGGCGGTGGCAGTTTTATCACCTTCCCAGCGCTGATTGCCGCCGGGGTACCCCCCATCGTCGCCAACGCGACCAACACTTTTGCCTCCTGTGCGGGCTACTGCAGCGGGGCGTTTGGGTTTCGTCAGGAGCTGTGGAGACACCGCAAGCAATTGCTGCTCATTGTCTTGTGTGCCCTTGGCGGTGGTATGGCAGGCGCGGGGTTATTGCTGCGTACCAGTCCGGATGTCTTTCAAAAGGTGGTGCCGTGGTTACTGCTCGTTGCAACCGTCTTGCTCGTCTACGGCGAGCGTTTGCAGCAGGCACTGCGGCGGCAATTTGCCGATCACCCAAGGTTGTCCGCTGCGGGGACCGTCTGGATTTCGCTGCTGCTCCTAGTTGTCTGTATTTATGGCGGATTTTTTAACGCGGGGCTGGGCATTATTTTGCTGGGATACCTCACGCTGGCGGGGTATCACGACATTCATTTGATGAACGGCATCAAGCTCATGATATCGGCGGTGATCGCATGGGTCGCCATAGCGCTATTTAGTGTCGGTGACCTGATCGCGTGGAGAGAGGGCAGCGCCGTGCTCCTGGGAACGCTCATTGGTGGTTACGGCGCGGTGTTAGTGGTAAAGCTGGTGAGTCAACACTGGGTCCGGCGATTCATTACCGCGACAGCGATACTGATGACGGCATTTTTCTTTAATGATGCTTACGGCTTGCTCTCATGAGGGGCGAGCCGTTGGCGATTGAAGCCCAAAGCGGCAGCCGCACCGACGACCGAAAAAGCCAATAACACGATAAACAGGTGCTGAAATCCCGCCAAGCCCGGGCTTTGATCGATCAAATAGCCGGCGACAGCGGCGACGTAAACATCCGGTGTATAGCCCATGACCGATACCAAGCCGACGGCAGTGCCGGTCACGGCAAGGGGGACCTGCCCCTCTTCCAGCAGCCCAAAATACAGACCGCGCAAGCCAAAGATCGCGATACCGGTGACCACCGTGTTCAGCATAATCATGGAAAACGTTCCCAGGGCTGCCCCGGTGAAGGCGAACAAGGCCTGACTACAGATCAACAACACGAAGCAAACTAATGCCATGCGAGCGATACCGAATCGATCGCCCAGTAGTCCGAG
>CAYQUE010000069.1:0-7024 GCA_964420615.1 uncultured Alteromonadaceae bacterium
ACGTTGTGTATGACGTTACATTGAAATGGCGTAAGCCGGAGCAGGGTTTTGAAATAGTAGAGATTAGATAGCGATTAATGCGAGCGGTGGTGGCGGTGAGTCTTTCCAAAGTTACTTTTTTATTCGCCGTCGCCCTATCTCCGCGTTTTTGGTGCCTCAGATCACAGCGGGTAGTATCGGCACTGGCATGAGCAGACATATCAGTCATCTTATAAAATATTATATTTATTAATATGATAAATGAGAAATTTCCATGTCAAGAGATCGGGTGGAGCTTTATCTAGCCTGTCTTTTTAACGCCGAGTCATCAAGTTATGGACTCAGTGCACCGTCAGGCGGTGCTTATGGGTGATTTGGCCCCAGCGGTTCTTCCGTCTAAATAGCGGCCCCAATACGTACCCCAGGCTCCTCGAGCCGCACTTACTGCAAATCGATTAAAGGGCGTTTATTAAAAAACACTTATGAGTGCGTAGCAGATGATTTACGTTGGGTAGGCACTTAATCGCAGCAGATCCAGAGATTATTCGCAGTGCGGCAAGCGTCGCGCATACTGTCCTGGCTGCACCAAGACCCAGTGCGTACGCGCAAAAAAATATTGATAGGCCCTGTTCCGGTGCGCTAAATTTGAGACATCGCAAACTGATGGAGCGTAGGGTGATGCGCAACCGGTTAAAAGCGCATGCGCTTTGCACTATTTTGGCGGGGATTACGTCCACGGCTCATTGCGTCGCGTGGGCGCAAACTCACTCCTCCCAGCTGACTTCTTCTAGCTCCTCTGAAAACAAAACCTATCGACTCTATAAGTCTGCTAAGACCTATCAGCAAGCCAAAGACTTCGCGGAGGCGCAGGCGATTGATGGGTACTCTGGTTACCTAGCCGTTATCGGCAGTAGCACGGAAAACACCCGATTAAAAAACTGGCTAGCTAATAGTGTCAGTAGCTCTGAGTACTCCAGCACTTCAGCGAATGATGGTGGTGGCTCGGCTTATATTTGGCTCGGAGGTGACGACAGGGATTCAGAGGGCCGTTGGTACTGGCAGCATCCCACTGCCTCTGGCTTTCCCAAAAAATTCTGGGAGGGTAATTACGAGGGGCAGGGCGTGAGTGGTGTGTATACAAACTGGGGCACCACGGATAACACCCAAAATGAACCTGATGACTATGACTTTGCGCAAGATGCCCTGGCCATCGCCTTGCAAACTTGGCCAAATCCCTCTCTAGGCTACGGTTTCGAGCTGGGTACTGAGGGGCAGTGGAACGACGTTAATGAATTCAATAATCTCTTTTTTGTTGTCGAATTTGACACAATTGAAGGCTCAGGAAGCCCGCAAGACGACACTTTCCGACTGGCTCTAGAAGAGCCGCTTAACGGTGAAACTCATATGGGCATTGGAAACCTGAGAGGCTGGTCAGTCGCTTCTTCGGGAATTACCAAGGTTGAGGTGCTTGTAGATGGTGCCTATGTTTATGATGCCCCCTACGGTGGCCAGAGAGGAGATGTTGGCGGGGCGTTCTCTGAGATTCAGAATTCCGACAAATCAGGGTTTTCTCTCGCTTACAACTACAGCGCGCTGACAGCGGGAGAGCACACCATTACGGTGGTTGCACACTCTGAGCTGGGAAACACTTTAGAAAAATCATCGACCTTCAGTGTTGTGAAGTTCGCCAAGAATTTTATTTCTGATCCAAATGCGGTGAATCTAAACAGTGCGACGTGCTCGCTGGCGGGCGATGCGATTAAGCTCTTTGACGCATATGTTGATGAAATTGTGTACGACGTGACCCTCAAGTGGCGAAAACCGGAGCAGGGCTTCGAGATCATTGAAATCCAGTAGAGCGCCGCTGGAATGTTTTAGCCCTCCGCCTGACCGAGTAGGAGGGTCAATATGGTCTTTTCAGGTATGCCCCCGAGTAGGTTACCGGGCATGTTGTCATCTCGCGCTACCGAATGCAGTCGCATCAAGTGAAGTGTGAGCCGACAGATTGTCGATTGATGGTCAGGCTATGGGTGCTCTCGCTGTCGCTCGGTTGCTTAGTCTTGCCAACGGTGGTCCTTGGGTGGCCCACATCGATTTCGCTCGAAGCCAGCCAATCCGGTGATGTACCCCCCAATTTGCAGCCATCCAGTCACTCCGATGCCGGTGACCTGGTGTCCTATTACGTCGACTCCGTTGAACCTGGCGTCCAGAGTCACTGTGCGATGTGCCATAAACCCGGGGGGGTGGCGTCGCTCTCTGGGGCACGCTTGGTGCTTGGCGACAGCGCAGAGCAGAATCACGAAGCATTTGCTCACTTTCTGTCAGATCCACAGACAAACGCCGCCTGGGTCCTATCGAAAGTGACCGGAGGCGCGGATCATGGCGGCGGTGCTGTGCTTGCGGAGGGATCGACCCTTTACATTTCTCTGGAGTGGTATCTGTCTCAGCTCGAGGGAGGCAGGCAAGAAGGCGATGGGAACCCCGATTTTTGGAGGGGCACTGCTGCCGAGAGGCGAGAAACCACCTTGCAGAGAGCGACTCTTCTGTTTTCTGGTGAACTGCCGGGGCGAGCAGCGCTGAGTGCAGTTAATGCAGGTGACGAGGCACTGCGAGCCGAAATTCTGAGCACCATGCAGGGAGAAGGATTCAGACAGTTTTTGATCACAGGTGCCAATGACAGATTGCTAATCTCTGGCCTGAATAACGGCATCAATTTTGATATCTCCACTTACCATCGTTTCCCCATGCTTGCAGACCTGATGTCCAGCTTGCCTCGTGAGCGGCCTGAGGAGTTAGAAGGTCTTCACGATAGGCCATATTTCACTCGAGCTGATGCAGACTGGATGTTCCGTCGAGCGATTACGATGGAGCCGTTGCAACTGATAGCGCATGTCGTTATGAGCGAGTTGCCCTACACCGAAGTGCTGACCGCGGATTACACTATGGTCAACGCTCTGAGCGACCTCGTTTATCGCTCGGGGTCAGGCTTCGACCACGAGTTCGCCGCAAGCGACGGATTTTACGATCGCAGGTCATTTCGGGTTTTCCGTCCGGGTGTCAATGACGGCCATATAGCTCACGATGACGCTTTCGAGGTAAATGAAGAGGAGGGTATTTACCGTTTCGGGGAATATCAGGCCTGGCCGCATGCGGGATTGCTGAGCACTCAGGCCTGGTTGGCTCGCTATCCATCCACCGACACCAACCGTAACCGTGCGCGTGCGCGTTGGACATATCTGCATTTCTTGGGTGTTGATATCGAAAACTCAGCCCCGCGTTCCACAGATCCCGACGCGCTGGCCGATAAAGATAATCCCACAATGCACAATCCCGCTTGCACTGTGTGCCACGAGCGTCTTGACCCTGTCGCGGGGGCGTATCAGAGCTATGGCGACCTGGGGCATTACCTCGACCAATACGGTGGCATGGATTCCCTATCTGAGGCTTACAAGTGTCCGGAGTGTTTCGGCGGAGAATGGGGGTCCACCGGCTATCAAGACGGCGATACCTGGTACCGAGACATGCGCTCGGCTGGCTTCGAGGGTGAATCTGCAGATCAGCGCGAGGGAGATAGCCTGCAATGGCTCGGGCGCCGCATCGCAGCCGATTCACGCTTCGCCAAGGCCACCGTAATATTTTGGTGGCCGACTGTTTTTGGAGAAGACCCGCTGGATGTGCCTCAGGCTGCTGCTGGGACTGAGGGCGCTCAGCGGCTTCGAGCTTTCACTGCCCAGCAGTCTTTAATAGACGCATTGGCCTCTTCCTTTATTTCATCAGGTTTTGATCTGAAGTCATTGTTTGCGGACATGGTGATGTCGCCCTGGTATCGTCACTCTGAGGTCACAGATGCAGCGATGGTGAGTTCGCGCTCGTTGGAGTTAAGTACTGTTGGTCGGGGAAGACTGCTCACCCCTGAAGAGTTGGATCGAAAAAACAGAGCCGTCTTTGGAAGGACCTGGCGCCAGTGGGGCGATGGCACCAACCCCCACGCCATCGGCCGCGAAACCGCGCTTACGGGGCAGTGGGCTCCGTATAAGGCTTTCTATGGCGGCATTGACGGCGCGACAGTCACGGCTCGTAACCGATATCTGACCCCACTCATGGCGAATGTCGCCGAAGCGATGGCGATAGACCTGTCCTGTCAAGTGGTGCTTGAAGATTTCAGTCGCCCGCAGTCAGATAGACGGGTCTTTACCTTGATTGAGAAAGATAGCCTGCCAGGCCACATCGCGGCTGAGACAAGCCAGCTGTCGGGGAAGGTTGCTGATATGGAGTCGACGATCGCACATCGCGTTGAACTTCATGCAACACTGGTGAATAGCCCGACTAAAATTAGGATTCAGGATCTGACAAAAAACAGCCATCAGAGTGTTGATGGCCAGTGGTCCGGAGCCGAGATTATTCTGAAGTCAGTGATCTTTCGTCAGCGAGGCAGTGTGGTTCATGAAGTATTGGGCCGCCACCTAGCTGAAACCGAGGGGTTTCGCGCTGATCAGTGGCAGGACGATGAAGGCCGGACTCACTGGCGCGGGCACTCTGAGACCGGGGGGTGGCGCTTTCATCCGGGGTCATGGGCTGAGCTCGAGGTTCAACTTCCAGCTGGAAGCTACGAAGTAGAAGTCTGGTTCGGTACGGCTCTCCTTGAGAACAACGTCAACGAGGCGATGAGCGTCAAAACGAGTTTGCGTGCGACTCGCAATTTGGGGCAAACCCGCGGCGGCGAAGTAATGCGACAGCAAATCGGCGACTTGCTGAAAGCAGCAACTAATCGCGACCCTTCGCCAGCTGAGGTGACGTCTCTTTTGTGGGTGCTTGAGTACAGCTCCCAACAGGCTAGGAAAACGACGCCATGGTTTCTCGACCGTGGCAATCATTGTGAGACTTGGTGGGTTTGGCCTGAGGAGGAGTTAGAAGAGGAGGGGTATTGGCAGCGCTATGGGGACAGTGAAGGAATGATGCGGGGTTGGGCGACGGTGTTGCACAGCATCATGGTTAGCTATGGGTATCTGCATGACTAGTTTTCGGCGATCGAGGATGAGCCGTACCTTGCTGTCGCGTCGTCAGTTTCTGCAAGCCTCCGTTGCGACATCACTGACAATCTCTCCGGCGATGCGAGTGTATTCGCAGGGTACGTCCGAGGCGGGGCGATTGCTGGTGACTCTGCAGTTGGACGGTGGTGCCGACGTCACGATGTTTTGTGACCCAAAAGTCAATATACGCGGCGAACCGAAAATTAATCATTGGGCAGACACCCTTGATCCAGAGCAAGCCGGCGCATTCTGGTTTGCCCCAGTGGCTGAGAACAAGGCACTTTTTGAGCGCTTTGGCGAGGACACTTTGTTGATTAACGGCGTCGACGCGCAGACAAACTCCCACGAGACAGGAAAGTTATTTAACTGGACTGGAGCCAACAGCGAGGGGCAACCCTCACTTTCTGCATTGTTCGCGGCGGCCCGAGCCCCTACTGAGCCTCTTGCGTACTCGGTATTCGGCGGATTGTCTCGAACAGCCGGCATCGTTGGTTATAACCGGTTCGATGATCTCTCCGTTTTGCGCGGCTTGACGCAGCCCAGCATTGAGCCATGGTCCGGAGAAACAAAAAAATGGCAGGTGGATATTGGTCGCGCTCAACGCGCCGTCGACAGAGAGGCGTCGCGTCTCTGGGAGTTAGATAATCTTAGCGTACGCCAGCGGGTAAACCTTGAGCGATTTAGGGACGCCCGTGACAGCAGGGACAGCCTTGCTCAACTAGCCGACTTGATTCCTGCTGACGATCAAATCGTCCAACGCGAGGACTTCACTGCTGGTGGCACCATGTTTTCAAGTAATTTAAAGCAGCAGATGCAGAGCGCGCTGCTTGTGTTTCAGTCAGGCTTAGGGGTGGCGGCAGATCTGTCTATTGGTGGTTTTGATTCACATGAAGAAAATGAGCCAATTCAGATAGCGCTCCTGTCGCATCTATATGAGGCACTGAGCTTTTTTTGGGACGAGGCAAATGCACGGGGGCTTGCGGATCGCATCTTGCTCGTGATTGGATCAGATTTTGGCCGCACGAATTATATTAACGAGGGCAATGGCAAAGATCATTGGCCTATCGGTTCCTACCTCATCATGGAGCAGGGAGCGACCTGGGGGAACCGAGCTATCGGTAGCACCGATGCTTTGCATTTTGCAGAGAGAATTGATCCGAAGACCCTCAAGCAGAGCGCAAAAGGTGTAATGGTTACACCAGCCCACGTACACAAAGCTATTCGCGAGTACGTCGGTATCGAGGAATTTGCGACCAGTATTGGATTGGGGTTGGCTGATGTTGATTCGCTGCCCTTGTTTGACCCTCTATTGGACGTAACAGCCTGATACGCAGGAAGGTTGCGAAGTGTGTGGGGTGGGCCGCGACGTCACTCTGGCTCTCGGGAGTTAAAACTCAATTTTGTCGGCTGCAGCCCGATTTCTGCGTTTTTGATGCCTCAGGTAGCGACGGGTGGTGTCAGCACTGGCATGGCCGGCCATATCGGCTGCTGTGGCTAAATCTTCACCATTATCAAGAAGGTACGTTAGAAAGCTCCGTCGCAAGTCATGCGGAGAGGCCTTGTCGAGCCCCGCCTGTTTTACCCGTCTGGTCACAATGTCGTAGACCCCGCGCGCCGTCAGGCGCCGGTCTTCGGTAATTTGGTTCCAGCGATTAACGGGTCTGAATAACGGGCCGAATTGCAAACCCGATTCCTCGAGCCAGGTTTTAACCAGATCAATGGTTCTCGGCGGCATTTCGAGCTCACGCTCCTTATTACCCTTACCGATTACCTTAATGGATCGATCGCTAAAATTGATCTTGTTGATGTCAATCGTCACGACTTCGGCGCGGCGCGGTCCACAGCCGAATAAAATCCCCAATAAAGCCGCATCTCTAACGCCAGCCGCGCCCTCATCGTGCAGGCAATGGTCAATCAGTGCCGCGATTTCATCGACATGCAGCGCGCGTCCTACTGCCAATCTTTGCAGCTTAATCGCTCGGATTTGCTCGATCAGACTGAATTGGTGATCACTC
>CAYQUE010000070.1:0-7000 GCA_964420615.1 uncultured Alteromonadaceae bacterium
TGGCAGATGACGCCACCGTTTGTGTTGATATGCCCATCGGTCTCTCTCGCGACGGTGTGCGCGCCTGTGACGTCATGGCGCGGCAAAGATTGGGGCGGCGCGGTAGCAGCGTTTTTGTTCCACCACCACGAATTGCGCTGGACGGTATGCCTTATGCGGAGTTAAACGCCTTGAGCAAGGTGCGATTCGGTCGCGGCGTCAGCAAGCAGGCGTATTATCTTATCCCTAAAATCAGAGAGTTAGAGAATCTGCTGAGGGGGCATCCATCGTTCATCGAGCGCTGGCACGAGACCCATCCTGAGCTCTGCTTCGCAGCCCTTAGCCATGGCGTGCCGATGTCGGCCCCCAAGAGTTCAGCCGATGGCGCGAAGCAGCGGATGGCGGTGCTGCAACAGTTTGTCCCTCTTGTCGAGGTGGCTACTCTTCTGGAGGCTGTAATGAGCGAGACCCAGCGCCGGCAATTGGTGCAAGATGACGTGATTGATGCGTTTGTCTGTTGCATTGTGGCAACGCTTGACGCAGACAGGCGATGTTTCTTGCCCGAGGGGCGGGTAGAGTATGACGATCAAAATATGCCGATGCGCATATGCTATCCCTGTGTATGAGGCCGCTGACATGCCGTCGCATTGTTAAATTTCATGGCAATCTCTATTTCTAGACAAAGAAAAGTCAGGCGGTGGCACCGAGGCATCGCGATGCTGACATCCGTGCAGTTACTGTTGTGGACAATCAGCGGAATTTATTTTGCCTTCGTCGATATTGACTATGTGCGCGGCGGCCAGTTTCGCGTTGAAGCGGATCTTGTCCATATAGATCTCGCCCGCATCGATCATCAGTATCCAGCGGCTCGCAAGCTGACGATTTTGGAGCGTCTGCCGGGGGAAATTATCGTCGGCGTCCATTCTGACGCCGAGGTTCTGTGGCGGGGCGAGGACGGTGCACCGCTCGAGGCGCTCAATGAGCAGCAGGCGCTGCTGTTGGGTATGAAGCGCACCAGCTTTTCTCCCGATGCCGCGAAGTGGGTTGATAGTGCGGTTCCGGGCAGCGAGTATCGCGGGGCGCCACTGCCGTTGTGGCGGCTATGGGATAGCAACGTCCCGGACCGCATTGCTTACATGAACGCGATGTCTGGAGAGGTCCTAGCGGTGCGCCACGAGGCATGGCGTTGGTGGGATCTGCTATGGTCTTTGCACATCATGAGCTACTCCGATCGCGACACGATCGGGAACTGGCTTTTGAAAACATTCTCGCTGTTGGCGCTCCTGACTGCCGTGCTTGGGCTTTGGCTGTATCGCGAGACGCGGCGGAACGCAACGTTTTAATAAAATATGCGCACCCAAAGATAAGCAAAGAAGATACCGCAAGCGAATGCCGCCCATGCGACGCTTAACAGCCAGGCATTGATTCTTCGCAGCCGGGTGCAGGCCGCGGCTTTGGCTGGATCAATGGGGCAGGGCGCATGTCGTTGTTGCCACCAAAGCCCCGTGCTGACCGCCATCATCAGTCCTGAGAGGATAAACAACACGTCCTTGTGCGCGGACAACCACATAATGCCGGGGATAGCGGAAGTTAGGCCCGCCATAACGGCTCCCGCACCCATAGAGATAAGCAATGCGGGAAGCGCGCAGCACAGTAGCGTCGAGGTGCTGCCAAATAGCGCTAGGGTGGGCGCGACCGAGTCGCGCCAGTCGCCTCTCATATCGCGCTACCGAGCGCAGCATCGCCCCGACGGATTGCCGCGATCCGGTAGCCAGCTTGCACGGCGAGCTCGGCGATTGTGTCATCGCTCAGGCTGGTGCCGGGCGCGAATACAAGGCTCAAGGCTTTTGTATCAAGGTCAACATAAACGGCGGCGACCTCGTCGCGCTTGCTGAATATTTTATTCATTGCCAACGCACAGAAGTCACAGACAACACCCATCACATCTGCCACCACCGGTTCCCCCCCGAGAGCTAGTGCTGCATCGATTTTCGAGGTGTGAGTGAGTGTCACCGCTGATGCGGCATCATGCGAGTCATGTACGTCGTCGCCGGGGTCTTGCGCTGGTGAATCGTGGCTTGAGTGATCGTGCACGTCATGTTCATGTCCCGCAGCGTCGTGATGCTCGTGAGACATTTGAGCGTGTTCGGTTGTGGCGTCGTGATGGCCATCGTGCGAGTGCTCCTCTTCGCTGGCCGCGATCGGGCTGGCCACCAAGCTGGCCGCTATTAAATAGGCGACCTGAATAAATTTCATGGTCTATGGTTCTCCGTTAAAAGCGGTAAGTGAAGTTCATAAGCGGTTGATTGACTGTTAGGTTGTAGCCCAGCTCCAGTAACAGTGGGCCCTTAAATAGCCGCACCAAGGGCGTCGCGGTGACGCTGTCTGGATCCGAGGGCCGATGATCAACCTCAAGCATTAACCAGGTATGCAGATCGCCACTATCGCCCTCGTAGGGGGCGAAGCCCGCTCGGACGGCTTGCATAAACTGATCACCGAAATGCCCCACATCCGTATAGCGAGATCGATAACCGACGAACAGAGATCGTGTTTCCCAGTCGGCCATAACGCCACCAAATGCAGCGAACTGGCTGCCCAACGGATTGCCATTGACACCTGACGCTTGCCCCACGCCGCCATGGAGATAGAAGTTTCCTTGGTAGTTGCTACCAAGCCAGCGTTTTGCCAGCACCGTCGGATGGAGGCTGTAAATGGCATAATTGTGATCCCGGTTTATTTCGCCACGCACCCCTAGCGACCACTTCGGGGAGGGGGTGTAATGCGCCAGCGTACCGGTCGACTGACGATCGGACTCCGCAATGAGTGTCCAGCCCCCCGTGTAGGATACCGGTCTCGCTGCCGTCAGAGATGTGCTGAGCGCGGTGGTGAGCGCTAAGGTGACGACTAGCGATGGTTTCACTTTAGTTTCCCGGTCAGGATGGACACCAGTTCGGCGACCTTTTCTTCCCGTGCCTCCGTAGAGCCGTCCCTCAGGGCGTGGTGCACGCAAGTATCCACGTGGTCATCGATGATGACCGACTCCAGACTCGTGAGCGCCGATCGGGCGGCCTGTACTTGTCTGACGACATCAATACAGTAGCGATCTTCTTCGACCATCCGCCTTACCGCGCGGATTTGCCCCTCAATCCGCGCCAGGCGGGCATCAGTTTTTCGTTTTGTTTCGGGTTTCATAAGCGCGCTCCTGGCACCCACCGCATACACCACTGGGGTATATTCGGGTTTGTATTTATACCCCCCATGGGTATCGCGTCAAGAGGTAAAAGGGCCGTTTGGCGGGGTCAATTGAACCTGGGGTCAGGGTGACGGCGCTGCAGCAGCGCGCTCGCCTAATCCCAATGGCGCAGGGGTGCGTATAGCGAGTTGAGAACAGGGGGTTTTATGGAAGGGCATCCCGTAGCGTTTTCCCGTAGCGTCATCACTGAGTTGATGGTGCCCAGCTATGCGAATTTTGGCGGCAAGGTGCATGGTGGCACCTTAATGTCGTTGATGGACAAGCTCGCCTACGTGTGCGCCAGCAAACACGCGGGCAATTACTGTGTCACCGTCTCTGTCGATAACGTCCAGTTTTTGAGACCAGTTGAGGTGGGTGAGGTAGTTTCCCTGATGGGTTCAGTCAACTACGTTGGCACAAAATCCTTGGTAGTCGGGATCAAAGTGATGGCCGAGAACTTGCAAAATGGCGTGAGTAAGCACACCAATACCTGCTACTTCACCATGGTCGCCAAGTCCGCTGACGGAAGCACAGCTCACGTGCCACCTTTGATCTTGGAGTGCGAAGATGACGTTCGTCGATTCTGTAGTGCGCTACAAAGACGTCGGATCCGCGAGGAGGGGGTGGCATTCATGACCGAGTACAAAGCGGCCTTTACGGACCACCATGACGTGGCGGACCTGCTGTCAACAGAGCGGTGCTTGCTCGCGCTCTGAACTGCGCCGCGGTTGTTGCGGTCTTATCAGCTACATGGGCGTTAGAAGAAGTCCAGCCACTACATTAGGTTATTTTGTTCTCAGGCATTCCTCGATACCATGACTTTGGGAGTCGAGAATAATGTTTTCATGCCTGCGCTTCTCATACAGCTAGGAATGTCGGGGGAACTGTCCTGAAGGTTGGATCTTATATACCAGTACAGCGAGAGTCGGTGCTGTACGCAATGGCGGGTGACGATTGTTCCCTGCATCACGATCTCGATGCGCTGACGCCGAAGCAGCAGAACGATCATTTTGAAAACCAGGTTTTGACTTGTGCATTACAGGTTGCCTTGGTGGGCCTCGGGAAGCCCGTGGACCACGTCGCCCTTGGCGAGCCTTTCAATCAAGCCCCCTGGGCTGACATGGTTGATCACTACGCTGCCATGTTTAAGTCCATGGGGCTTGAGACTATTCCTAAGCCACATTGGCAGTTCCATCCGCTTCAACGTTATTACGAAAGTGTCTCGGCGGCGCTGCCCGATGTGGATCTTGTCAATTTGTACATGGTTAGCGGCAGCAATCAGCCGCTACACCAAAGCGATCTCTCCCTCGAGGTAAGCCGGAACGTAAATTCCAAGATTCACTTTGCGACCCATGCCGCCGCCGCTGGGATACCGGTGCCGCATACGGAGGTGTTTACCAAAAAAGCCATTGACGAGGGAGCTGCGGAAGCGCTGTTTTCTCGGTTCCCACGGGGATTAATGGTCAAGTTATTGGGGCTGGCGGGCTCGAGGAACGTATTTTCTGCGGTCTCGATACAGCAATGCCGAGAAGCGCTCGCTGGCTTTGGGGAAGGCACGCAAGTTTTATTGCAAGAGCGACTCGATACGGATCGCTGGCAGGAGATGACGGTCGATCTATCGATCACGCCCGAATCGGTAGAGATTAGTAACGTGCGAAAAATTCTCTTTGCCGGTGGAAAATGGGTAGGCAATTTCATTGATCCCGAACTCGACGTTCCTCGCGCGCATAAGAGCATTTTGCTGCGCGTGGGAGAGTACGCCCGCGAGCACGGACACGTGGCGCCGGAGGGCGTCAATTGTGGGATAGACTATTTTGTGTCGGGTGATGACGTCATCGTGACTGAGATCAATGCCCGTTGGACGGGCGGGCTGTTTCCCGCTCAGTTCCTGCAGCGTCTGCGAGTGGCGAGTCCTGCAGTCGCCTTTTTCGATATGGTGTCAGAGTCGGAGATGGAGTCGCTGAAGGCGTTTCAGCTGGCCCATTTATACGGCTCTGACAGCGCGTTCGCCTACATACCCATGGGGTTCACGCCATTCCTGATGGAGATTGAGGGCGTGCTGCGTTACTTTGTATGGCAGATCGTCACCGGAGATTTCGGCGCCTTTGTGTTAACAAAGGATCGTGCCCTTAGCCCCGGTGAGTTTCCCACCGCAAATTCAATTTTGGAGGAGGCTCTCGGATGAGTCGCATCGATTTAGCGTCGCTCGATTTTTTCAGCGCGGAGGTGCAGGAATGCCCCTATAGCGTCTATCGGCAGCTACAAGAAGAAGCTCCCATATGGCAGATGCCCGGGACCAACGTCTATGTGGTGACTCGCTACAACGATATTCGTGAAATCATAAGAGATCCGGCCCGGTTCTCGAGTAGCTTCGGTGCGCTGTTGAATTCTGGCTCGTCGAACGCGGAAGTGAATGCTATCTATCAGCAGGGTTATGAGATGGTGGAAACCCTGCTCACACAAGATCCGCCACGTCATCGCGTATATCGGAATCTGGTGAATAAAGTGTTCTCCAATAAGCGTATAGAGGGTATGCGAGCTGATATCGAAGCCATTACCGAGTCCCTAATAGATCAGTGGATAGAAGAGGGTGAGGTCGATTTGCTCAATCAGTTTTGTGTGCCGCTCCCTATCTATGTTATCGCCGACCAATTGGGGGTGCCGCGCTCTGAGCTTGCGTTGATTAAAAAATGGTCCGATGCATCGGCGAGCCGTCTAGGTCGTCTGGCAGATGAGAATCAGCAGATTCAGAACGCCAAGGACATTGTTGAGTTTCAGCACTATTTTGCGGACTTGCTGGACAGGATGCGCGACCATCCCGAGGACAATATTATTTCTGATTTGGCCAACAATACGATTGATGAGGGTCGTCTGCTGACTAAACCCGAGGCGCTCGGAATGATTCAACAAATTCTGGTCGCGGGTAACGAGACATCTACAAGTGCGATTGCAGGGGGGGTAGTGCTGCTCATAGACAACCCCGATCAGCAGGCCAAGCTTCGGGAGCACCCTGAATTTATCCCTGGCGCCGTAGAGGAGATTTTGCGTTTAGAAACTCCGACGACGGGAATGTGGCGTCTGGCGACCGAGGATACCGAGATCGGTGGCGTTCCGATTCCCGAGGGCGCGCTTCTGATGGTGAGATTTGCAGCGGGAAATCGCGATGAATCAGTCTTTCCCCGCGCTGGCGCATTGCAGGTGGATCGAGACAACGCCGACAGCCATCTAGCTTTTGGACAGGGCACTCACTTTTGTTTGGGCGCGCAGCTGGCGCGTATGGAGCTCAATGTTGCGCTGACGGCGTTGCTTCGTCGCACCACAAATTGGTCATTAGTTGCAGGGAAAAACTCTCTCAAGCACCATCCCAACGTTCTGTTGCGTGGATTGATGGATCTCAACATTGCTTTTGATAAAGTCGGTTGAATTGCGGTGCCCATGACTTGGGCGTCTGATCACTTAGATAAAAAGTCGCTTTGGTGACGCAGGTACTGCTCATTATGAACAAGCCCCACTTTCTCTCCTACCAAGATCTTTTAGACCAAGAGGCCGTGCCCGTTCCCGACGCACTGCGGCTGGATACGCAGCCGCAAATTGAAAACCACGTGATTGCTACCGACGTGTGGACTGATCGCTCCGTGTTTGACCGCGAAGTCGAGCATATGTGGCCGCGGGTTTGGCAGATGGTGTGCCGGGAAAGCGCATTGCAGAAAGCTGGGGATTACTGGGTTTACGATATTACGCGATACTCGATTCTGCTGGTTAGAACGGAGTCTGGTGAGCTCAAGGGTT
>CAYQUE010000071.1:0-6899 GCA_964420615.1 uncultured Alteromonadaceae bacterium
GTATTCTGGGGCTCGATAAAGCCGGTGTGGAGAACTACCAGGTGACCATTGGCGGTCGTCCCGGCTTGGACGCCGCGCTGGGAGAGAAGATGGGGCCCGGGTTCAGCGAGGCGGAGCTGTTGCTCGCATTGGATCGGTTGTTCTCAGCCTACCTGGCTTTGCGCAGAGAGCCGACCGAGATTTTCTCTGAGGTGGTGAGGCGACTGGGTGTTACTCCGTTTCGAGATGCGTTATACGAGGTGGCGCGTGCAGCCTGAGCCAAGTAATGATAGGGCGCGTTCAGCATTGCTCGCCGCCGATGGCACACTGCTCGCAGGCCTCGACGCGGTGGGTTTTCTTCGCTGCCTACTGTCTATGCCACGTATTTTTGGCCGCTCAGCGGTGGTTTCCAGCTTTGGTATTGAGAGTGCGGTGCTTTTACACCACGTTTCGGAAATTGCGCCCGATACGCCTGTGATATTTATCGATACGCGGCTTCACTTCGAGGAGACGCTAGCGTTTAAGGAGCAGCTGGTAAATCATTTGCGATTATCAGATGTTCGCTCGTTCAGCATCGACCCGCTCTCCCAGAAGCGAGAGGACCCAAAGCAGCGCCTGCATCTGACCAATCCCGATCGTTGTTGTCATGTGCGAAAAGTCGAGGTGCTTACGCGCGCTTTACGCGGATTCGACGGGTGGATTACCGGGCAAAAGCGCCATCAAAGCGCGACGCGGGCAGAGCTTGGGCGTGTCGAGTGGGACGCTGAGCGCAATAAGGCCAAGTTCAACCTGTTGTCTGATTGGTCTGCCGAATCGCTCGTGGCTTACGCAGATCGGTACGACCTGCCTCGGCATCCGTTGTTGGAAAAAGGGTATGCCTCCGTGGGGTGTGCTCCTTGTACCACGCCGGTCGCTGAGTCCGAAGACCCCCGGGCGGGGCGTTGGCGTGGGCTAGAAAAGCGCGAGTGTGGCCTGCACCGCAACCCCCACATTATTGCGGCGTCTGCCGCGTGAGTGCTGCCGTGCGTATCAATCGCGAGGGGATCTTTTCGTCACCCTCAGCCGAATCCGAGGACGGCTTCATATCCGTGCACGCAATCACTGATTTTGATCAATTGGATGGGCTTCTCGATAGCCCCGTTGTGCGCTTCAAGGTCGACGGATTCGCCGATGGCCGTGTGCTTAGTCTGGCCCGCCAGCTGCGACTCAGAGGTTACGCGGGGTCCGTCGAGTTGGTGGGGGATATCGTGCCGGACCAATTCCCGATGGCAATAGCCGCAGGAATTGATTTCGTGGAGGTCACAGCGGCGCATGCCGCCCGTTGTCAGGAGCCTCAGTGGCGGGCGCAGGCGGCGCCATCACGATTTGGCTATCAGCGGCGCCTCGGGCGAGCGAGCGCTGCGCGCTAGCACAGTCTTCCTCTGGGGGTTAGCGTAGCCCCGCATTAATGCTATCGAGGAATCGCGAGCCGGGGCAAAGCTCCCGCTGGCTTAACGTATTCAGTGGCTTGGAAGCCGTTTGCAGCACATCGTGCAGCTCCTCGCTGTCGCGCTTGATGTACAAGAGGCCGGTAAGAATGCGATCTGCTTTTGCGTGATGCGCGATGGCGTCGAGCGCCGATTGCGGATCCTCGATGTCGTACTCCTCGTTGACCTTTTGCAGCCGCAGTACTGAGCCATCGTGCATGCAGACTTCGTGGACGACGCCCGCGTCGTAGCTCGTGGTGATCGCTTCACGTCGCGGCACAAAATCTACGGGCATAGCCTCATTGTGCTCCCGGAAGCTTGCGTAGCTCTTCGTGGAGCCGGCGTGGTTATTAAAGGTCACACAAGGTGAAATAACATCGAGCAGTGCGAAACCGCGGTGGCTGATGGCGGCCTTGATCAGTGGTACGAGCTGCGCTTTGTCACCTGAAAAGCTTCGGCCGACGAAGGTCGCGCCGACTTCAATGCCAACGCGCACCAAGTCGATGGGAGTGTAGGGATTGGCGTCGCCCTTTTTGCTGACAGAGTCAGTGTCCATGGTGGCGGAATCTTGGCCTTTAGTGAGCCCATAGCAGCCGTTATTTTCGACGATGTAGCTCATGTTCAGGTTGCGACGCATGACGTGGGCAAACTGCCCCATGCCGATGGATGCAGTGTCGCCGTCCCCGGAGACGCCGATATATATCAGATCGCGGTTGGCCAGATTGGCGCCTGTGGCCACCGACGGCATGCGCCCGTGAACGCTGTTAAAACTGTGCGAGCCGCTGAGAAAATAGGCAGGTGTTTTGGATGAGCAACCGATGCCTGATAACTTGGCGACCCGATGGGGTTCGATCGACAGCTCGAAGCATGCGTCAATAATGGCAGAGCTGATGGAATCGTGGCCGCATCCTGCGCAAAGGGTGGATAGGCCGCCCTCATAGTCTCTACGCGTGCAGCCGACGTCGTTGGTCCGCGCGTCTGGGTGCCGAAAAGCGGGTTTGGCGTAAGTCATCAGGCGAGCTCCTTTTCCTTCGGCACCAGTGGCGTTACGTTATTAACTCCGAGGTGGCCGCGGATGACGCTGGCAATCTTTCTGGCGGTGACGGGCAGGCCGTCATACTCCACCACAGAAACCAGTTTTGCGTTGGCTTCGACGTTGGTTTCATTCAACAACAGTCTGCGCATCTGGCCGTCGCGATTCTGCTCAATCACAAATATTCGGTCGTGGGCTTCGATAAAGTCTTCCACTTCCTGGGTGAACGGGAAGGACCTCAGCCGCAGCGTGTCCAAATGAATGCCTTCTTTCTCGAGTGTCTCGAGCGCCTCGTAAGCGGGTGATGCGGTGGTGCCAAAAAAGAGCAGGGCATCTTTGGTCGGCTCCGCCGCAGGCTTGATTTTAGCTTTTGGTACCAGGGTTTTCGCGGTCTCAAACTTTTTCAGTAGGCGATCCATGTTGCGCACATACACGTCGCCATCTTCGGTGTAGGCGGCGTACTCGTCGCGAGAGCTGCCGCGCGTAAAGTACGCGCCCTTGGTCGGGTGTGCGCCCGGGTAGGTGCGGTAGGGGATCCCGTCGCCGTCTACGTCAAGGTAGCGGCCGAAGCGTTCCGTCATGGCCTCGAGGTCTTCTCCGCTGAGCACCTTGCCGCGGTCGTAGCGGTAGCTGTCGTCAAACTCCAACGGCGGCGACATCCATTCGTTCATGCCAAGATCGAGGTCGCTCATGATGATTACCGGTGTTTGCAGGCGCTCCGCGAGATCAAACGCTTCGACTGTCATGCTGAAGCACTCAGCCGGCGTCGCCGGGAAGAACAACACATGCTTAGTGTCGCCGTGCGATGCGTAGGCCGCCGCGAGGATGTCTGATTGTTGCGTGCGTGTCGGCATCCCGGTAGAAGGGCCTGCTCGCTGCACGTCGACCAGCACTGCGGGCACCTCCGCAAAATAGGCGAGCCCCAAGAATTCGCTCATCAGAGACACGCCCGGGCCACTGGTTGCGGTGAAGGCTCGTGCACCGTTCCAGTTTGCGCCAATCACCATGCCCATGGCAGACAGCTCATCTTCTGCCTGAACTATAGCGTAGTTTTTTTTGCCGGTGCCGGGATCAATGCGTAGGCGTCGACAGTACTTTTCAAAGGCATCAACCACCGACGTGGAGGGGGTGATGGGATACCAGGCGGCGACCGTTGCCCCTGCATAGACGGCTCCGAGCGCAGCGGCGGTGTTGCCGTCCATCAGGATATGGTTGAACTCTTTGATGTGTTTCGGCGTCTGCTCCCCCGCCTTGAGGTGTATACCCAGCGGGCAATCAAAGTGCGTTGATGCAAACTGATGGCCCATCTCCAGCGCGTGGATATTGGGGGTGATCAGCTTTTCTTTGCCCTTGAATTGCTCGCTGACCAGATCCTTGAGAATAGAAAAGTCGATATTGAGCAGTGCCGCCAACGCCCCCACATAAATCACGTTTTTAAACAGCTGCCGTTGTCGCGAGTCGGTATATTCGCGCAAACACATTTCAGTCAGGGGAATGCCCAGGTAATGAATGTCGCGCCGGACGTGGCGCAGATCCAGTGGCTTGGTGGAGTCATAGAGCATGTAACCGCCTGGCTCAAGCTCGGACACGTCCTTGGCGAAGCTCTGCGGGTTCACGCTCACCATCATATCGATGCCGCCGCGGCGTCCGAGGTAGCCATCGCGACTCACTCGAACCTCATACCAAGTCGGCAGGCCCTGAATATTAGAGGGGAAAATATTGCGCGGACTGACCGGGATGCCCATGCGGAATATCGCCTTGGCGAACATGCCGTTGGCGCTGGCCGAGCCAGTCCCGTTCACATTGGCAAACTTGATGACAAAGTCGTTAACGGACTGCTTGGGTTCCATTGTCAGCCTGCCTTGGTGACTGAATAGAGAAAACGCTGCATGTCCCAGGCGCCAGTAGGGCACCGTTCCGCGCAGAGACCGCAGTGCAGGCACACGTTCTCGTCTTTGACCATGACGCGTTGGGTCTGCACCAAGCGCTCGGAGACGTAGAGGTCCTGGGTATCGTAGGCCGCAGGCGCGCGCAGGCTACGCCGCAGCACGGGTTCTTCGGCGTTGTCGATAAAGTTGATGCAGTCTGTGGGACAAATATCCGTGCAGCCATCGCACTCTATGCACTTGGCGCCATCAAATACGGTTTGCACGTCGCAATTAAGGCAGCGTTCCGCTTCCCGATACGCGGTGTCAATATCAAAGCCCAGCTCGACCTCAACCTTGCGATCCTTCAGCGCTACTGTTTTATCGACGTGGGGAACTTTTTGTCGCAAATCGATGGTCACCAGGTTGTCATAGCTCCACTCATGCACGCCCATCTTCTGGCTGATGAGGTTGACGCCGGGGGCAGGGCGTTGATCTACTGACTTGCCCGATAGGAAAAGATCGATTGATACGGCGGCCTGGTGCCCGTGCGCGACCGCTGTGATGATATTTTCGGGGCCAAAGGCGGCGTCTCCGCCAAAGAACACCTTGGGGTTGCTCGATTGGAAGGTGCTTTGGTCGACGCGAGGCATATCCCACTTGCCGAACTCGATGCCGAGATTGCGCTCAATCCAGGGGAAGGCATTATCTTGCCCGATCGCAATGAGCACTGCGTCAGCTTCGAAAAAGACCTCGTCCCCCGTTGGCACTAGGCTCCGCTTGCCCGCTGAGTCATAGACGACCTCAACTTGGTCGAAGGTCATGCCCAGCAGCTTTCCGTCCTCGTGCACAAAGGCTTTGGGGACATGATTGTTAATGATGGGGATATCCTCAGCTTGCGCGTCTTCGATCTCCCATGGGGATGCTTTCATCTTTGCGAATTCAGAGCGGACGACCACTTTCACGTCTTCGCCGCCAAGGCGACGGGCCGTACGGCAGCAATCCATCGCGGTGTTTCCGCCGCCCAGCACCAAAACCCGCTTGCCAATCTTCTGAATGTGCTCGAAGGCCACCGACCCCAGCCATTCGATACCCACATGTATATGTGCGTCACAGGCGTCGCGTCCGGGGAGGTCCAGATCGCTCCCACGCGGCGCTCCTGTCCCGACAAAGACAGCGTCATAGCCCTTGTCGAGCACGGCTTTAAGGCTGTCTACGTAGGTTTCGAAATGGGTGTGGATGCCCATATCGAGGATGTAATTGACTTCCTCGTCGAGCACGCCGGGTGGCAGCCGAAATGAGGGTATCTGGCTGCGCATAAAGCCACCGCCAGCCGGTTGATCGTCGTAGAGATCCAGGTGATAGCCCAGCGGTGCGAGATCCCGCGCTACCGTCAGCGAGGCAGGGCCGCCGCCGATCAGCGCTACCCTCTTGCCATTTTTGCGGGTCGGGATGGCCGGCAGTCGATCGACGATGGAGGTTTTGTTGTCCGCCGCTACGCGCTTTAAGCGGCATATCGCCACGGGCTCCTCTTCAACCCGGCCACGCCGGCAGGCGGGTTCGCACGGGCGATCGCAGGTGCGGCCCAAAATGCCCGGGAACACGTTCGATTCCCAATTGACCATGTAGGCGTCGTCGTAACGCTCTTGGGCAATCAGACGGATATATTCAGGGACAGGTGTATGCGCAGGACACGCGTACTGGCAGTCGACGACCTTATGGAAATACTCCGGGTCTCGGATATCAGTTGGTTTCACTTCGTTCACTTCGCCCGGCCAAAGACCGCGCCCCCCAAGTGATGATTTTTGTTTGTTTTAACTGAGGCCCATTGTGTCACCGATCGCCGCAGATCGGTAGCGTTTCAGCGTGAATTTGTAACGTTCGCGTCGCATAACGACTGAGCGCACGTTTGCCATGTGCGCTCGGTGATTCGCTGTGCAGTGCGACCAATGCCGCTGCGCTCAGGGTCGGTACCAGATCGGTGACGAGTAGGCGCGATCCTGCACGGTGCGTGGCGCCTCATTGAATTCACGATCGAAAGCCTTGCGGTCATACTCGCTCCAGCGCGGGCGCGGTATCTCAATCGCGCGGGCGTAGTAGAAAGCCGCGTGGTCGCTGTTAAAGTCAGGATCAGTCCACTGCGCGCTCAACTGCACCGCGCCGATAGTGTTACTAAAGCTGACGTTCTCTAAATCGACAGTGCTGCCTACCGGCTCGGGTAACCCGGTCTCGGGGTCGACGCCGCGATCGTCCGACAGCGCAACGTAGTAGATTTGCTCATGAGTTTGCCCGTCGCCGTCGATCCAGCCTTTGATGATCTGGACCTGGTCGAGGTTGGCGGCGTCAGGATCTTTCATCGCCTGCACCATAAAGGTGGGTGCATTGCTGGTGGGCGCGGTAAGGTCACCCCCCATCGGCACCCCGTCGCGATAGCCAATGGTCTCAAAGTAGGGGCTGTGAACACTGTCGGGTGCGTAGTTCCACCCGCCAAAAAAGCGCAATACGATTCTCGAACCGGTGGTGGCATAGACCTCGCGTCGCTTCATGCCCGCGAAG
>CAYQUE010000072.1:0-6786 GCA_964420615.1 uncultured Alteromonadaceae bacterium
GTGGGGTTTGGTCCACTGAGTGGCTCGTTGGATTGAGAAGATGATGATGCTTCCCGTGTCTCGCTGACATAATCGAATGTGTCCTTAAAAGATAGGCATAATTGAGTGACGCAGGAATGGTACCGAGGGCGTCATATTTTAATAGCAGGAATACGACAAGGCGCGCATTTGTCTGGATAAACCGGAAGCCATGACGTATCGACAAAGCCTTGGCTGGCTTAGGATGGTGGGCGTTTGACTGAGCGTAAAATGCCGCACCAAATTGGTACGGCGTTAAGAGGCATCATAAAGAGTTGCACTATAAAGAAATGACACCGTAGCGTGACGCGACAGCACCGATGGCCAGAGGCACCTCACGGAGCACCGCACCGAGTAACAGGGCAGCTAACACCCGCCCTCCTGTCGTCGCCACCAAACTATTGTCATGAGTAGTATTTGACCGAAAGAAAAAACCTATGACACGCAAAGCTGTTTTTTTGGGCGAAAGCTCACTGTCGACAACCGACAAACCCGTCTCAGGCTCCTACGTCTTGCGGGACGGTGAGATGTTCTATCGCATCGAAAATTTCAGCGACATGACGGACTTTTTTATCAGCGTTGTCAGCGACTCTAACCACTGGCTGTTCATCTCTACCCGGGGCGGGCTTTCCGCGGGCCGCACAGACTGCGACAGCGCATTATTTCCCTACTACACCGAAGACAAAATTCGCCAAAATTCCTCCCACACCGGAAGCCGCACGCTTATCCTCGTCGACGGCTCCGATAAACAGCTCCTGTGGGAGCCGTTTGCGCCCCTCCATCACCGGGTATACGAGGTAACCCGAAGTCTCTACAAAAATGTGCTGGGGGATAAACTCGTTTTCGAAGAAACCAATCATGATCTAGGCCTTCGTTTCAGTTACACCTGGGCGACTTCTGACAAGTATGGGTTTGTAAAGCAATCCAACCTTGAGAATCTTTCCTCTGAAACACAACAATTCCGCGTTCTAGACGGCATCGAAAATCTTCTCCCCTATGGCGTCCTCGCCGGCACCCAAAATGAACTCAGCTGTTTGGTGGATGCGTACAAGAAAAACGAGCGGGTCGCTAATTCACCCCTGGCCATTTACGCCATGAGCTCCATCTTGTCAGATCGGGCCGAACCGAGCGAAGCGCTGTCAGCGACTACCGTTTGGTCCTATGGCACGAATGCGTCTACCTATTTATTGAGCTCCCTGCAGCTAGAAGCGTTTCGGCACGGGCAGATCGTTGAGGACGAGCAGGAAGTTTTGGGACGCCCGGGCGCTTATTTTATTCATCAGGACCTAACGCTAGCCCCGGGAGAACACGCTGAATGGGGCATCGTCGCGGATGTCAATCAGGGGCCCGCGGCTGTTAGAAATACGCTCGCTGATCTCGACAATGAAGATGTACTGCGCGCTAACGTCGTCGCGGATATCGCGCTGGGCAGCGCCAACTTAAAGCGACTGGTTGCTACCGCCGACGGCCTTCAGCACTCTGGCGATCTGCTGACAGCCAACCATCACGCCGCCAACGTGCTCTTTAACATCATGCGCGGGGGCTTGTTTGAAGATAACTATGCCATCAGCAAGAAAGACCTCGAACGTTTCTGTAGCGCCTGGAACGCCGAGGTAACTCAGAGGAACAGCCAATTTTTCGGTGAGTTACCTGAGACTCTGACACGCCATGAACTGAACAAGGCGCTTGAATCGAAAGACGATCCACAGCTTGAGCGCCTGTGCCTGGAGTACCTGCCACTGACTTTCAGTCGGCGCCATGGCGACCCCTCAAGACCCTGGAATCGCTTTACCATCGAAGTAAAAGATAAGGCCGGCAACAAGCGCCTGAACTACGAGGGTAACTGGCGCGATATTTTCCAAAACTGGGAGGCACTTAGCACGTCGATTCCCTGTTTTGGAACCAACATGGTGACCAAGTTTTTAAATGCCACTACGGCCGATGGCTACAATCCCTACCGCATAACCCGCCAGGGAATTGACTGGGAGCGACCCGAACCGGAAAACCCTTGGGCGAACATTGGCTATTGGGGTGATCACCAACTGATTTACCTATCGAAGCTGATCGAACAAACCGTGGCGCACAACCCGACAGCCATGTCCTCATTGATGACCCGCAATTTGTTCGCCTACGCGAATGTCCCTTATCGTATCAAGGGCTATCGCGACATTATCGCCAATCCCTACGACACCATCGTGTTCGATGATGCACTTGATAAAGCCATTGAACAACGGGTTCAGTCGATAGGCGCGGATGGTCGACTTATTCTTGATACCAACAGCTGCGTGCTACAGGTCAGCCTGATCGAAAAACTTCTGGTAACGCTGCTGGCAAAGCTCACTAACTTTATTCCAGATGCAGGCATCTGGATGAACACGCAGCGCCCTGAGTGGAACGATGCCAACAATGCACTGGTCGGTACAGGGGTGTCAGTGGTCACTCTTTGCTATATGCACCGATTCCTCAAACAAATAACGCCGCTCGTCGAAGAGCTGACAAACCAATCTGTGTCACTCTCTGTAGAGGTCGGGACGCTATTTGAGGCCGTCGCCCAGGCACTGTTAAACCACCGCGATGCATTGACCACAGGTCCCGTTTCTGACGAGACGCGAAAGATTGTTATGGATTCACTGGGGACTGCGGGTGAAACCTATCGCGAGCAGATCTACTCGGGGGGTTTCAGCGGCGAACGAACCGAGATTTCCACATCAAGCCTAATTAACTTTCTGACCACAGCGACAGACGTTGCCGCCACCAGCATCCGCAATAACCGTAATGCCGATGGCCTCTATCACGCCTATAACCGCATTCAGGTAAACGCCGATGGGGCTGAAATTCGAAGGCTTTATGAAATGCTTGAAGGTCAAGTTGCGGTCTTAAGCACCGACGTTCTCGACGCCGAAGAAGCGGTGGATTTGTTGCGAAGTCTGCGGACTTCCTCGCTTTATACCGCACGGCAACACTCGTACCTGCTGTACCCTAATCGCAAACTCCCGGCGTTTATCGACCGCAACATCATTCCTAATCAGACCATAGCTGCCTCGCCGTTACTCACTGCGTTAAAAGCGAGTGGCGATACGCAACTGATTGAATGCGATACCAAAGGTAATGCCTATTTTGCGGGCCACTTTACCAATACAGCGTCAGTGCGCGGCGCATTGGAAGTGCTCGCAGGCCAAGGTTTTGATATCGAAGTCGCTGCAGAGGGTGATTCTATTGAGTCGCTGTTTTCTACGCTGTTCGATTGCGCCACCTTTACCGGCCGGTCGGGGGGTATGTATGCCTATGAGGGCCTGGGCTCAATTTACTGGCACATGGTGTCAAAACTGTTACTCGCTGTGTTGGATACCGTGCGCCTCGCGGAAAAAGCCGGGTGTTCAGGCGCGACCATGGAAGCTTTGATCGCCGCTTATTACGATGTGCGGGAGGGCATAGGCTTTAACAAGACCCCGGATGTCTATGGCGCATTTCCTACCGATCCCTACTCTCATACCCCGGGCTTCGCGGGCGCACGCCAACCAGGCATGACGGGTCAGGTCAAAGAAGAGGTTCTCACTCGCTTGGGCGAGCTGGGTGTTCAGGTGAACAAGGGCCAGGTCGCGTTCAAACCCGCCTTGCTGCGAGACTGTGAGTTTTTAGCGGACGAGGGCGTACTCGAGTATGTCGACGTACAGGGAACCGCTCACACCGAGGCACTAGGGCCCTCTCAGCTTGGCTTTACTTACTGTCAGGTCCCTGTCGTTTACTCCCGTGATGGAGATGGACGCGTGATAGTCACCTATACCAACGGTGATCAACGGGAGTTTCCAGGAGGCGAGCTAGACGCGGATGTGTCTGCATCCCTGTTTATGAAACTTGGCGATATTGCACGCATTGACGTGGCCGTGGCGAAAGTCCGTGCATAAAGGGCCGCCACGAAGACGACCACCACGCGCGGACAAGCGTGATCAGGGCCTGGCGGCGCGTGCGTCAAGTTCCTCGCGAATCTCTCGGACTCGCACTTCGTCTAGGTCATAGGATCGCATCACCCAAAGCGCGATAAGGGTCCCCGTGACAGGCACCAAAATAAACGCAGCCCTAAGGCCCGCAAGCGCGCTATCGGATTGCACGGTAACAGCCTGGTCAAATCCAACCAAGCTCAATATCAAACCGCTCAACAAACCCGCGAAGGCTGCACCAAACTTCACCATCCACCAGTAAATTGCGCCGAAAAGACCTTCACGACGCTCGTGAGTCTGCAGTTCATCCAAATCACAAATATCGGCTGTCATCGACATCATGAGGGTAAACAACCCGCCAATACCAAACACAAAGAGCGGTATAGGCGCCAGCATCAGGTAGGGGTTCTCAGGGGTAAAGCTCCACCAGAACATAGCGTAACCCGCTAGGGACGTAGACTGCGTGATAAGGAAGGTGTGGAGTTTGCCGTAGCGCTGCGCCATCCAGTTGATAACGGGAATAACGAGGAAACAGGTACATAACGCGGAGACGCTGCCAAACACCGCGGGCCAGTTACCTGCAGCAACGGGGTCTCCACCGTTCATGTAATAAACAATAATGAAAAAGGCAAATCCAGCGACACAGTTGTACGCGTTGAAAATGCAGAAGGTGGCAATGCATATTTTTTGAAACGGCTTGTTTTTAAAGGTGATCGCTATGCCGTGAAACAGATCTTTGAAGGTGTCAGCGAGAGACGCAGGCTTGTCCTCTGCCGTACCGATCTCCTCTGCTGACTCCACAGACCGACAAAAAATTGCCGGTACCATGGCCAGCAGCATACAGCCAGCACCAACGTAGATTGATACGGTGCGTGCTCCCTCGGCGGCTGACGCAAACCAATCTGGATCGTACAGCACCACCCAGAACCAAGGGGCGATTACCCAAGCCCACTGCCCTATCCACTGCGCCACGGCCATCAGTCGAGTCCGCTCATGGTAGTCCTTGCTCATTTCATAGCCCATGGCGACATAGGGCACAGAGAAAATGGTCATCCCGATGAAAAATACGATCGACCACGCCAAGAAGTACCAGAAGTTGTACATCTGACTGTCTTCTGCAGAGAGCTGCCACATCGCCATATACGAGAGCCCCGCGATCACCGCACCAATAAAGATGTACGGGCGGCGCTTGCCCCAACGCGACTCAGTGCGGTCCGATATATAGCCCATCAGCGGGTCAGTAATGGCATCGACCAGCTTCGGCAAAAAGAAGATAAGCCCCCAAAGAATAGGGCTCATGCCAAGGCCTTGCACCAGTATGACCATAAAAATGCCAAGGGCAGCGGGAAACATTTGGTTGGCCAACATACCCACACCAAAGGCAACCTGCTGCCCGAAAGGAATACCCGTCGTGGGTTTCACTGCCCGGGGGTGGATTACGGCCGAGTCGGCGTCAAGTACTTGGGTTGTCATGCGGCATTCGCCTTATGCTTGTTTGCTTTTTGTTGTTTTTCACGCTGACCCACCCTAAAAGGAATATTGGCAACCGCGCTCGCATCCTCCGCGTTGTCGACTTGGCAATACAGGCGATACTCCCCCGCTGCGGGCGCATTAAATCGAAAGCTTGTTGCCGGCGTTCCGTGTGCTTCAATGATGGTGGGCGGGGTGGGTTCAAAGTCGCCCCCATCGCTTTGAAGTGTCCGATCAACCTCCTCTCTGACAATCCACGATACGCATGCATCGTCGCTGACGTTCTCAATGACGGCTTCAGCCGCCATCAATGCGCTCTCCTGAACCGTGACACTGTCCGTGGCGTGTTTTTTATTCAGCAGCAGATCGCGTATGCGCGGCGCTCGCACAGCAGGCCACTCACCCGTCCATGCGTGCTGCATAACATCCACGGCTTCTGTGCGCCGACCACTTTCCAGGAACAAACCGTACCAGGTGGGTGTTCGCTCCTGTTTCTGACCCCACAAAAAAATATAGGATCCCAAGCAGTGCTCTGGGTCACCCAAAATGACATCGTGGTAACGACGAGAAATATCTTCCGCCTTCCTCAGGCTCGATGCCTCGATAGGTCTACCCCAGACAGTCTCCGGGCTCTCCCAATGGCCGGTGGGCCCCCACTCGGTAATTTGATAAGGCCCGTCGTAGTTCACAGCCTTCAATATGTCGGGCAGATCATCGATCTCGCCGTAGATTTGGAACGACAAAAAATCCAATGACGGCGCGCGCTTGCTAATAGCCGAGATTGTTTTGGCATCAATCCCCGCCAACATAGTGGTCACCAAGTGCTGCCCGTCAACGGCCTTGATAGCGCGGCACAAGGATTCCACCGCGTCCCAAACGCGGGGGTTTTTCGATCGGAGATTGAGCTCGTTACCCAGCCCCCACATTAAAAGTGCCGGGTGATCTTTCAATCGCTCGACGTCCCGCATCATGGCTTCTTGCTGGTTGGCAACAGAGCGCGCGTCGGAATAATCAAACCCGTGACGCTCGCGGGCCAAATCGAGACCCATGCAGACCTTCAAGCCAAGTCGCGCGGCCTCGTCGAGTATCTCCTCCGCCGACTGCGCGCCATTATTCACTCGCCATGTTCTGAAGGTGTTCCCACCGCAGGCCGCCAATAACGCCATCTGGCCAAATTCGAGACCTGCCCCTTTAATAAAATAGGGCTCGCCATCAACCTGCAGCTGAAAACGTCCGTCTGAGCCAGAAATGAGTTGAGATGTTGCCATGGGGGGAGGGGCGACTCGGGTGCTTATGGGGTCCGAAAGTCTACCCATGCCCCCCCATCCGCGCAGGGAAAAACCGTCAAACGGGTTCCTGA
>CAYQUE010000073.1:0-6765 GCA_964420615.1 uncultured Alteromonadaceae bacterium
ATAAATTGATGGACTAAAGCGTGATCGAGACGACCCCGTCTGGCGTCCCCAAAAGTAGTTCGTCCGCCGGTCGAATGGCAAAAAGCCCATTGCAGACCACGCCCGTGATTTCATTGATGGCCCGCTCTATTTCCAGCGGCGCGTCGATGTGCAGGCCGTGGACATCAAGGATGAAGTTGCCATTGTCAGTGATCACGCCCTCTCGCCATGCGGGTTGACCGCCGAGCTTCACCAGCTCGCGCGCGACATGGCTTCTGGCCATAGGAATAACCTCTACTGGCAGTGGGAAGCCGCCCAATACATCAACGTGTTTGCTGCTGTCGGCAATGCAAATAAACTGATCCGCAACCGCGGCAATAATTTTTTCTCGGGTAAGTGCTGCGCCGCCTCCTTTAATGAGCTGTAGCTGGCTGTTTGCTTCATCGGCACCATCTATGTAGACATCTACGCGCGGCACGCTATTCAGGTCATTGACCGAGAAGCCTAGGCTCTTGAGTAATTGTGTTGATTGCTCAGAACTGGAGACCGTTGCGTCAACCCGGTGTTTGATTTTATGAAGCACATTGATAAAGCACTCGGTGGTGCTTCCAGTACCAATGCCCAGTATTAGAGCGTCGTCGGGCAAGTCCGCCACCCGATCCAGTGCGGCGTCAGCGACCCGTTCTTTTAATGTCTGCTGGCCCATGTCGACTGACCTTGGGAGTCTGTTCTGATAGCCACTATATTAAGGTCACAGCGTTTTTGTTACCAGACGCACTGACTGCCTCCGATACCCTCGATCTTTGCGCTAGCGATGATGCAACGCCACCCACAATCATCTCTGCTGCTTCGATTGACGGCGTGGACAAGACGTTGCTCTGTGCTTAGATGGGCCAAACAAAGGCGCCCTTTGAGGGAATAATCCAGAAACACGCGCCATCTCGACACTGAGGGCGACCGAAGTGGACCTTCTGCCCTTAGCGGGAGGTGCCTAACCCGTCCGCGTCCCCGGAAACTGATTCTATTTGCTGAGCGTTTATCCAACGTTGTTACTGGCCTAATGATAAAGTTTGCGAGAAGGCATTGATGCTGGACACAAGGTAAACTGATATGCGCGTAATGAAATCAAGTTTAAGCAGAACGGTTTTTTGTGTGGTTATGTTGAATCTGTTGCTGTCGGGTATGGCTACGGCACAGGGTTTTCAGGCGTTGCGCGAGGCGATGACGCCTGAGGAATTAGAAGCTGCGGGACTCAATAATTTGTCGTCCGAGCAGCAGGAGTTTCTGGATGCGTGGTTGCGCCAGAGATTTATGGCGCCCTCTGCAACTGTTGCGGTGGGCCAAGCAGGCACCAACCAAGCTGCCCCCGGAAACGCAAATCCCGTCGGAGACTCGATGACTGCGGGCCACAGCGAGGCCACAGACAATGAGGCCATGGAAGCGGAAATCGAGCGCCGCGTGGCCATCGAGGTGGAGGCGGCCATCAACAAGGCTAAGGAGGAAGAAGCCACCGAGGAGGCCGCACGGGAAGCGGCGCGGGACGAACCTTTTGAGGCCGAAATTGTCGGTCCCTTCTCGGGGTGGAGCGGAAACACGGTGTTTACGCTTAGCAACGGTCAGGTATGGCGGCAGCGCAATGGTAGCAATTACCGTCATACGGCTAACGGACAAACGGTGGAAGTGAGGAAAAACTTTATGGGCTTATGGACGTTGAGGGTGAAATCCTCGGGCCGCACGATAGGCGTGCGCCGCATCGACTAAATCACGTCAACTTATCGAGTTTCATCGGGGGCGTGTGAAGGAATATGAATATTTCGCGGGAAGTAGCGGTAATTAGGGAAGTTCACTGCTCTATATTGGGAAATAATTCACAAATAAGCCACTTAACCCTCTGGATTTTGCGCCTTACGAGAGTATTCTATGCTAACGCCGGAGCTTATGGGCACCGTCTGGAGCGCTCCAACAATATAGAACAATATAGATAAAGAGGTTTTCCAATGAAGTTACTTAATAAGCGACAGCTAAGTGTGGCAGTGTCGGCGGCTTTGGCAACGACGCTGACAAGCGGCTTGGCGTTTGGTCAAGATGAGGACGAGAGTCTTGAAGAGATAATCATAACTGGTACGCGTATCACGACAACAGATGGCTTCGGTGCCACCAGCCCGGTAACGGTTGTTGACGCTGAGAACCTCAAGAACCTTGGCTTCGTGAACATCGAACAGGTGTTGAACAGCTTGCCTTCTATCGAAACGAGTCAGAATGCCAATATTTCAAATGGCTCAACCGGCACGGCAACCGTTGATTTGCGCGGTATTGGCACCAATCGGACGTTGGTTCTCGTAAATGGACGTCGTATGACGGCGGGCGGTGCGGAAAGCCTGGCACCTGACATTTCACAAATCCCAACGATTGCGGTTGAGCGTATCGACGTGCTGACCGGTGGTGCTTCTGCAACCTACGGTGCGGACGCGGTTGCTGGTGTTGTAAACTTTATTACCCGACGCATGGACGGCGTCGAAATTCGCGCGGGCTGGAGTGGCTACCGTCACGATAACGATGACAGTTATTCCCAGGGCCTCCTCGATAAGCGCGGGTTTGCTTATCCCTCGGGCACTGAAGGCCCTGATGGCGAGAACGACCAAATTGACTTCGCCATGGGTTCAGACTTTGCCGACGGCAGAGGTAACGCCACGATATACGCCAGCTGGCGTGAGCAGGAAGAGCTGCGACAAGAAGCCCGTGACTACTCGTCAGGCGCACTTAATTCAGGTGGCACAGGCGTGGGTGGTTCTGCCAACGCTATTGTCCCTAATTATTTCTTAGCACCCATCACTGCTGATGGTGCTGGCCCTGGTGGTTACGATTACGCGCAAGAAGCATTTGTGAGCTTGCAGCCAAACGGTGGTTTTGCCCCGTACGATGGCACCAACATTTACAATTATGCGCCTATCAACCATTTCTTGCGCCCTTTGACGCAGTGGAATGCTGGCGCGTTTGTTGACTACGAGATCAACGATCATTTTACACCTTACGCTGAGATGATGGTGTCTAGCGCTCAGACGCGTGCGCAAATTGCCGAGTCAGGCACTTTCTTTGCCGAAACGTATTTCCTTAATTTGGATGACTTCCCCGATGCATTCGCGGCGTCTATTGACGCGTTATATCCCGATCGTACCGGCGACGAGTTTGGTATCTATGTGGGTAAGCGAAACGTTGAAGGCGGTCCCCGCTCAAACAACTTCTCAAACGACGGTATGCGTATAGTCGTCGGTTCCAAAGGCGAGATTAACGACAACTGGTCATACGATGTAAGTTATCTGTACGCTCAGACTCGTCAGACCTCTACCTACATCAACGACTTCTTTGCACCTAATATTACCGCGGTTTTAAACTCGGACGCGTGTGATAACGGCTGTCCTGGCTACTCGGTGTTCACACCTAACGGTGTTACGGCTGCCCAGGCCGACAAATTGACCGGTACAGGTATGCTGGGCTCGCAGAGCACCACTGAGGTGATCAACGGCTATGTTGCCGGTGAGCTGTTCTCTATTGGTAACGCTGACCCCATTCAGGTAGTTGTGGGTTACGAGTGGCGTGACGAGGTCTTTGACCGCACCGTTGACACCGTCTTTGCGGAAGGTCAATTGTTGGGTCAGGGTGGTCCCACTCCACCACTGAGCGGCGGCTTCGACGTGTCTGAATTCTTTGGTGAAGCCAATATTCCGCTGATGGATCGTTTGGTTGCCGACGTGGCATATCGCTACTCTGACTACAGCACGGTTGGGGGGCAGAGCACCTACCGGTTTGGTCTGGATTGGCAGCCTGTTGACATGGCGCGCATCCGCGCTGGCTTCAACCGCGCTGTGCGTGCGCCAAACGTTTCAGAGCTATACTCTGTTAACAACCTAGGTCTTTGGGGTGGCGTTGACCCCTGTGCTACCGCTACCCCTGAGTACTCACAAGAGCAATGTGCGCGTACCGGCGTGACAGCAGGGCAGTACGGCAATATTGTTGCTAGCCCGGCAAACCAATACAACCAGATATCGGGTGGTAACTTGAACCTCGATGTTGAGGAAGCGGACACCATTACTGTGGGCTTGGTGTTGACGCCCACCGACAATCTCACCGTGTCTGTGGACTATTGGAACATCGAGATTGAAAACACAATCGCAGGAGTAGGTGCTGAGAACATCATTCGTCAGTGTGCCGAGAACAATATTCTGTGTAACTCTGTTAACCGTTCTGGCTCGGGCTCGTTGTGGCAGGGTGAGACGGGCTACGTGTTCAATGGTCTCCAGAACATTGGTACAGGCATCACTTCCGGTGTTGACGTTGCCGCTGCTTGGATGATGGATGCCATGGGCGGCACCTTCGACGTAAGGCTTGCGGGAACTTA
Organism: uncultured Alteromonadaceae bacterium; assembly: GCA_964420615.1. Lineage (GTDB taxonomy): Bacteria > Pseudomonadota > Gammaproteobacteria > Pseudomonadales > Halieaceae > Luminiphilus. The sequence goes on from CAYQUE010000073.1 coordinate 4,376, forward strand.
TCTCACGGAATGGGAAATTGAAATCCTGCCTGGCGAAGCATACGACTGTGTGGGCCTGATCAGCACACGCTGCTATCCCAAGCCTGAGTGGCGTCATACGTTGACGGCTAGCTACGACAGCAACAGCTTCTGGGCTGTTACTGCCCGCTGGCGTTTCTTTGACGGCGTTGACTATGACGGCGCGTTGAGTGGCAGTAGGTCGGAAGGTGCCGATAAGATCACTCAAGACAACCTTTCCGGTTCAGAGAGCTATCTTGACCTAAACGCAACCTTGCGATTCATGAACGATTCCGAGTTGTTGGTTGGTGTCAACAACGTGCTTGATGAGCAGCCACCACTGGTAGGCGGCACGCTGGCATCAAACGCTAACGCAGTCGCTGGCTTCTATGACACGTTGGGTCAGTACCTTTTCGCTCAGGTTACCTTCCGCTTCTAAGCGGCGGTTGCACCTGGCGGCAGGTGCTGCATAAATCAAAGCGGGCTTTATGCCCGCTTTTTTTTTGCCCTGCTAAAATGAGCCATGAAAAACGTTAATCAACAGCTGTCCCACTGGCAGCAGCAAGTGGCTGCAGACGCCCATAATGCCACCGCCTGGTTTAATCTGGGCTGGTGGTCAAATAAGGCGGGTCTCTTCACCCAAGCGGTGAGAGCCTATGAGCAGTCGCTTGCTTGCGGCGTTAGCGACCCCAAGGAGGCGATGAGCAACCTCGCTTCTGTGTACTCGGAACGCCTGGCCAATCCGGCTGCTGCTGTGCAATGGCTTGATCGAGCACTTGATACTTACCCGAACTACTATCCGGCGGTGTTCAATCGTGCTCATCTCGCCGAGCAAACCGGTGATCGCGAGTTGGCCTGTCAGCTTTTTGCGCGTGCTGCAGCATTGTCGCCAGACGATCCTTACGCACTTGCCCGCCTTGTGGAGGCTGATCCAATGCTGACACTGGCCTCAGCGGCGGGGCAAAAATTGAGTGAACTTGCGAAAGACAATGCCGATGCGTTAATGGCGCTGTGCCGCTTACAGGAGCGTGAAGGCCACTATGCCAGCGCATGGGAGTCACTAGTTCAGGCCAATGAGTTAGATCGGCGCGCACTGCCTTCTTGGCCTGGGTCGCAGCTGTACGAACAGATTTTGAATCGACTTCAGAGTAGCTCTGTTCCAGCGGTCACGCGTGCGTCAGGGGAAGATGGGCCGGTGTTTATTCTCGGGATGTTTCGCACCGGATCTACACTACTCGAACAAATTCTTGCGGCGCACCCGCGGTTCAGGCCACTGGGTGAATCGGAATTCTGGCCGCGCGTCGTGCACTCGCTCGGTGGCGGTATGATTAAACCGGGTAGACGACCAAACTCAGCTGAGCAAACCGAGATTAAATTGAGATGGCAAGAGCACCTGGATGAGCGTCGTGCGTCCGAAGGAGTCAGGGTGACTGATAAGCGCCCGGATAATTTGTTTCACATCTCGACAATCCTTGATGTGCTCTCGGAAGCCAAATTTGTTGTCACCGAGCGTGATTGGCGCGACACCCTTGTCTCGGTGTATGGCACTCGCCTTCACTCCCAACATGGCTACGCAAACGAGCCGATGGCGATTGCCGATCACATTAGGCTGTGTGAGAAAATAGCGGATTTTTGGGTTGAGGCAATGCCCGACAGGGTAAAGAAGGTCAAGTATGAAGCGCTGGTCGAAGATCCTTTGACGACGCTTCAGGGGCTTTTTGTCTGGCTTGGGGAGCGATGGGATCCGGCGTGTTTAGAGTTTTACAAGCTCAATAACTCGGTGCGTACGGCGAGCGTTTGGCAGGTAAGAGAGCCTTTGGGCAGCGGACGGAGGGGCCGCTGGCGGCTATACGAAGAGCCTCTCCGGCATCTCTTTGGTGCGGCTCTTGATGAGCCGTTATCGCCAAAGTTGCCAGCCTGATCATTGGCGGCGTGCGGATTGCGGGCCACAGGGTTTTGGTGCGCTTGTTAACAACAGCGTTAATCGTAGTAACGGATTAACACGCTACAACAATTCCGGCTGCCGTGAGTGTATTGAGGTCCCGCCCAGAAATCCCTTTGGGGACCGCTTGAGACTGCGCTACGTGAACCCAATTGGACGGAGACTGAAACGCGCCCTTAATCCTACCCCTGACCGCTTCCGGAGGATGAGGGCACAATATCGAAGCCGACTGTTAACCGCTCGCTTGCGCTATGCAAGGGTTCGGTGCCGTGCCAGAGATAGGATGGAAAAACCACCAAAGTACCCTCTTGAGGTTTTACCCAATAATCCGCTTTTAGCGGTTGCCTAGCGCGAAAGCCGGGCTCGCCAAATTTAATCCAGCCCTCCCCACCTTGCGATACTTCTGGTGGGACCGAGACGTAAAAAGCACCGCTCAGCCAGCCCTGAGAAT
>CAYQUE010000074.1:0-5579 GCA_964420615.1 uncultured Alteromonadaceae bacterium
GCTTTGATTACGAGCGCGAGAGCCCCGCATTGGCTGCTGACCATTCGTTTCCCCCGTTGATCTGCATTCCCACCACCGCGGGTACTGGTGCGGAGACCGAGAGTACCGCCATGGTGACCGACACCTGTCGCGGTATGAAACTCTGCGTGTGGCATCCGGGTTTGAAGCCGGCGCTGGCATTATTGGACCCGGAGTTGACGCGGTCGCTGCCTGCCGACTTGACCGCGTGGACGGGAGTCGACGCGCTGGTGCATGCGATTGAGGCCTTTTGTGTACCCGATGGCGACCCTGTTTATGATCGGGCCGCACTGCAGGCGATGTCCTTAATTGCTCAATGGCTGCCTTTGGCGGTAGAGCAGCCCGACAACCTACAGGCACGCGGGGGAATGCAGGTGGGCGCGTGTCTCGCGGGTATCGCCTTCTTAAAAGGCCTGGGATTGGTTCATGCCATCAGCCATATGGTGGGCGCGGAGTACAACACACATCACGGCTTGACCAATGCAGTTCTGTTGCCCGCGGTGCTGAGTTTCAATGCGCCTCATATCACTGACAGGCTTGGTCCCATGTCGGTGGCGCTCGGACTGGACGACGCCGATTTTGACACGTTTTACGGGTATGTCTGCGATCTGCTCGATCGCTTGCGAATCCCCACGCAGTTATCAATGCTGGGTGTTACCGAGGGATGCGTGCCGGAGTTGGCGAACAAGGTCTTAAAAGACACGGCGGCACGGACGAATCCTCGGGTTGTTGATTACGGCGCGGTTTGCGACGTGATGATTCACGCAATTTCTGTAGGGCGCGAGCAGTCACAGGGCTGAGGCCAGCAAAACCGGTGGGCACAGGGCGCGCTTGTGGATACAGTGGGTGGCGTCGAACACCGTGATTCCACAAGGAGGAACAGGATGAACGAAATTCAATCCTTTACGGACGAGGCGCAAGCGTATTCAGAAATCGACGCTATGGGGTATCACGCTGTCACGCTGGACTTTGCCGCTGAAGAGACGCCGTTTCACTGGCACGACTTCGATTCGGTGGTTTATATCACGGGAGGCGCTCTGCAACTCTCAGTAGAGGGAGAAGAGCGCCCCATTCGATGCGAGCGGGGCGCTAAGTTTGTTGCCTCTGCCGGGGTCGTGCATCGAGAGCAAACCGAAGGCTACAGCGCGATTATTGGTTTGTCGGTGGCGCCGGAAGCATTGACACAGCCCATTAACAAAGCGCCTCCAGTAGAGCTATAACGGCGCGCCTTGCGGGACGGTGCGGTGACTGAAGCAACCGTAAGTGCGGACATGACGCCCGTGAAGCTCTGGTCGGCCGTTACGCTACTGACTGTGGTTTATACGGTCTCTTTCGTCGACCGACAGATTATCAACTTACTGGTCGATCCAATCCGGGCGGATCTGTCATTAAGCGATTCCCAGATCAGCTTGCTCCAGGGGCTCGCTTTTGCCTTGCCCTACATACTGCTCAGTTTGCCCATGGGTCGTATCGTTGACATTGTGCGGCGAGTGCGGGTTTTGCTGCTCGGTTTGCTTGTGTGGACGCTCGCTTGCATCAGCTGTGGGTTAGCCAGCAATTTTTGGCAGCTCGCGGCAGCTCGGGTTGGGGTAGGAGCAGGAGAAGCCTCGGTCACACCCGCCTCGTGGTCCTTGCTTGCGGATTGGTTTCCTCCGGAGCGTCGTGCGTTTCCGGTCAGTATTTTTTTGATGGGCCCGTACTTCGGGGCGGGTATTTCGCTGATTGCCGGTGCAGAGGTTATGGCGTGGGCGAGCACGTTTACCGATACGTCGCTGCCGATAGTGGGCGCACTGGCCCCTTGGCAAATCACTTTTGTACTGGTGGCGGCGCCGGGCCTTTTACTGCTACCTCTATTGAGCTTGATTCCAGAGCCCGCGCGCACCGATCGGCTTCAGACAGCCCGAGGTGCGCTATCTTGGCCGCAAGTTTGGACTTTCGTCTGGCAGCGCCGCGGCGTCTACGGCGCCTATTTATTGGGGGCGCCCTTTGTTGTTCTTGTGCTCTATGCATTTCAGGCATGGATTCCCAGTTTTCTTGTGCGCGCACACGGATACCCTATCGTTGAGGCGGGGCGGACCTATGGCACGATTGCGCTGGTAGCAGGCTCTCTAGGCGTGCTTGCTGGGCCGCTGCTCGCGCGCGTTGCCGCGCGGCGAACCTCGACGACGACAGCGTCTCTCGTGATTGCGTGTTGCGCGGCGGCTGCGTTGCTGCCAGTCACCGTTGTAATGGGGACCACCGGTTCCTCCTCAGTCGCGCTTGGCCTAGTTGCTTTAGGTAGCTTTTTGATTACCGTCCCGATGGCGCTTTTCGCTACGGGCTTACAGAACGTAAGCCCCAACGAGGTGCGCGGCCTTATGGCTGGCGCCTACGTGTTCATGGTAAATGTCGTCGGACTGGCGCTGGGACCCACATCGGTCGCGGTGGTAACCGACTTTGTATTTGGCGATGATGCGGCGGTGGGGCGTTCGCTCGCTTTGGTGTGTGCCATCGCGCTGAGTCTGGCAGTCTTATTATTGGCTTGGGGGGTACGGGCCGTGAAAGCGGATGCCGTGAGCCAGTAGCCGAGTGAATGGGCACTGTGACGTAGCTTTGAACACCGAAATGTGGGCGACCCACGCGCTAATAGCGCTCAGACTTTCTTACGAGGTTGAGGAGTGATGGCAATGAGAACAACGATGTTACTGCTGGCTGGAGTCGGCATTTTGGGAGGTTGCGGCACTTTTGAGGCCGAGACCATCGAGGGTGCGCAGTGCAAGCAGGAGTGCAGTATGAATATGCAAAATTGCACTGCATCAGAAAAAACCTGCGAAACCGCGTTCGAGCACTGTATTGATAGCTGCGAGGATATTGACCGGCTGAGTCAATGATGGGTCATTTTTGTCAAGAGTATGACAGGTCAAAGCCGATGGTGCGTGCGGTGTCAGTGAAAGCCCCCGCGGCAGCATCAGCTTGGCTGGCGCTCGTTCTGTCTCTGTTGGTCTCTTGGAGCGTCGCATCCTCAGAAGCCGCACCCGCCCGTTTTTATATTGACTTTCCGCGGGTCGAAGTATGGGAGCAAACCGAACTGGAGGTCGCGGGGTGGATTTGGGCGGACCCCTCGGATCCGATTGAAACGGTGCGCCTTGAGTCAGGTCAGTGGTCTTCTGTATTGCAACTAGGGCTGGAACGCACCGATGTGGCAATCGCGTTGCGCGATCCCGCAGCCTCGCGTTCGGGTTTTTATACCCAGATTGATATACCCGAGAACGCGGTGGTTAACGCTGAAATTGCCTTGGTCGCCTACCACGAGTCAGGCAAACGTTTGGAGTTAACGCGGATCGCCTACCATCCGGTGCGATTATCAGAGCGTTGGCGGAGCTGGTTACTGAAGTACCCTCAGTGGCTGGAGGACCCTTTTTGGTTTGTGCCTGGCACCAGCGGAGCCGCCGCGGGTGACGAGCAGGGTTTCATGAAGGCCTACCGCGATTATGACAGTGGGACGTTTCGAGTTGGTTTGAGGGTGCCAGTACTCTACATGCGAACCACGAGAGGACGAACTAACGACTGGCAGTTTTCAGCAAATCCTGAGGCGATTAAGCTGGAAAACGGTCGTTGGGTTGCTGACGATTGGCTTCAGGGACTGATTGACTTATCGCGCACGCACCAATTACCGATCCTATTCACACTCAATGGCGGTGTCTGGGGTGACGCGTACAGCGCTGGTCCAGAGCACGATCTCATTGATCATCTGGAGTTGGATCCCATGAATTGTCAGTGGGATCAGAACGACCGGGTATACCCCGACGGGACAACAAAAAATCTGCCCGGATCGATGCCCTCGCCTGAGCTATCCCGCATGCTGACGCTGAATTCCCTGAATCAGACGGTCAGGGATTATAAAAAACGTAATTTACAAGACGCCGGACGCGTGTTGGCCGCGTTTGCGGTTGATAACCCCGAACTTTTTGTCGGGATAAACCTTGATGCAGATCTTTACCTCAGTCCATTTGTCAAAGGCAGTTGGCACGACTTCAATCCGCAGACACTCGAACAATTCCGGCAGTGGCTTACCGGCACGGGGTTGTACGCGCCCGGTCAGTTGTTATCGGAGTATAGGGAGCAAAATCTCTCGTTGGAGGCGATCAATTTGCTCTCGGGCAAGCAATTCGCCTCGTTGCAGGAGGTAGATCCACCTCGTGAAGTGCCCATACGGTTTTTACCTGTGCTGAGCGAGGATCCCTGGATGAAGGTCTGGGAGCGTTTCCGTCGGCATTTGGTGGCTTTGCACTATGATGATCTGAGTCGCTGGTTGGTGGCAGTGGGCATTTCCCCCGACAAGATTTTCTCCTCGCAGGCATTCATTGAATCTCGAAATTGGGTTCAGCCGTTCGCCGAGAGACTTGATAGCCCCGTCAAGAACTTCGACTCGGCGGGCGTCAGCGTGGAGGGGGGCAAGCCGGTATCCGGTCACCTCGGCGTCATTCTTTATGGTGCTACCGCAACCAACTCTGTGCCTACCGAGAGTGGCAGGCACTTGTTTCAGGTTTTTCATGATACGGACCCCGATTGGGGAATCGTCGAGCACAGCACCGCGGACTTCAGAGATCCGCCTAAGCAGATTCCCGCTTATGCCGAGGGTTATCGATCATTGCGAGACGCTTTCAATTATCACGCGCGATTGCTGTCACCCATGGCGTGGAACGGCAACAATGGCAACTCGGTCGACGAGTCTTGGTTTCACGCGCACACTGCCTTCAGGGATACGCCAATGGAGGACGCGCTACAGGATTTCTTGAGCGAGTATGCCTACCTCCCCCGGAAAGCGCTCTATTGGGGTTTTGGTAACCGGGCGCACAGCGACACGGATGGATGGGTCGTGGACCCAGAGAGCGCTATCTCGTGGGCTGAGAAAGGGCGTTTGCGATGGCATCATACCGAGGGCCCCGTTGCCATAACGAGTGCCGACGGGTTGGCCATCGACACGGCGATCCACCGCACCATGGTCATTGGCACCGGTCCCGTCGTTCGTGCCGAAACCCTCAGTGTTCAATACCTTGAGCACCGCGGAGATGGCGCGCAATGGCAGACCGTTTTGGCTCCTAGGGCCTGGGAGGACTTTCCCACCGAATCTGAAGGGATTGTCATCCCCCTTGAATGGCCTGTTGGTAGTCATCCAGAGCAGCTGCGCTTGCTCTTCGAGATGCGGGAGCAGGGTGCGTCTTCGCTGGACCACATCGTCATTTTGCCCACGGGGCCTGATGCGAGTGCGATGGTCTCTGGGGCGAGTGATCGCTGACGGTGATGGCAGCGAGCGCGGGCTGCGGTTTGCAACGGCAGCTCCCGCGGAAATGACAGGGGCTCGTGCTCGCACATGGTTATTCGGCCGCCCAGCGAATTGCGTTCTCCAAAAGGCGTCGATAGTGGGGTGAGGCGAAAGTTTCGGGCCCATCCCCGGGTTGCAGATAAACGATCCGGCAGTCACCCACCTGTCTTGTCCAGCCGACCAGAGCTGAGCCCTCAGGATGCGGCCAATCGTCATTGCAGAACATCTTGCCGGTAACGGCGTGTTGCGCCGAATA
>CAYQUE010000074.1:5679-6765 GCA_964420615.1 uncultured Alteromonadaceae bacterium
CCATACTCGGGCCACAGCGGCCAGCCCGCGATGGCGTGGTGAAGAAAAACCAGGCCCTTGCCGGCCGAGACCAGCTTCATGAAATCGTGTTTGAGTGCCTCAGAGGGAGCAACGAGTTCAGGCGGCTCAGTGCTGAAGTCGATGCCCGGCATGTCATAAAAAACCAACACGTCCCAAGGGGCCGCTGCGTCGGGGTTCATAAAAGCCTGACTTGCGGGTTGCTCAACCAGGGTATGACTCATGCCGTCAAAAGACTCGAATACCGCGGCAAACGCGTCGCGCTCATAGGGGTGGCCCTTGACTGACACCAGGATGTTCAGCGGGCTTCGGTAATCAATGATTCCCAAGGGACAGATTCGTGTTTGTCATGTTGGATAGCCTGCCGTCCCTGAATGGGTAGCACAGGTACGGGAGAGTGGCGCGCTCGTCTTTCGTGAAGCGCCTCGCGTCGCAAAGTTTGCGTTCCTTGCTAGCCACAGAGCTGCTCAATTACCCGATGGTAGTGTTGCACCGCGGGTTCATTGCGGCCGATCAGGAAGCTGTCATTCGCGCCGGACGAGAGTGCCTGCTGTACGGTGGTTACCAACGCGTAATCTTCGTCTCTAACGGCTTGCAAGGTCATTTGACTAAAGGTCTCGACCGCGTCGCGATCTTGTTCACTCTCGGGCGGCGTGGCGCTCAAGATGAGCTGTCGAGTGAGCGTCTCCGTGCTGGTCTCCCCTGGATAGATAAAGCCCACCAGGCAGTGGCCCCCGAGGATTGCCGAAATGGAGAGGTTCGGGAACACCGAGTGAATGACGCGAATATACTGTTCAGGAGACGCTCCCGAACATCCCTCCAAGTGATTAAACTCATTGATATTTTTTCTGGCAAAAGCCATACGCTGATGCGCGCCCCAGGTATCGTGAACTAGCAGGTTGCCGACGGTGTGTGGCCCGACGGTTTTGCCGTGGACGCTGTCATGATGGTACACCTCCAAGTAGCCATCCATGGTGGCCTTCCAGCCTGCGCCCGGCAAATAGCGGGTCTCATATAAATGCCAATTCAAGAGGTCCTGATCGCCGAGTTTGTCGGCGAAGCCGCCCA